>PAHA01000010.1 GCA_002711215.1 Flavobacteriaceae bacterium | reverse complement strand
TTGGGAGCATAGGCATTGTTAAAAGGTTTGAATAGGGCAGGACCTAACCACAAATTCCAATCCAGATAATCTGGAACTGGATCAACTGATGGTGGGAAAGTTTCTGGTTTTGTAAAATAGTTTCCTGGTGCAAAATTAAAAGTTCCATGCCAAGCATGAACCTCTCTAACTTCCCCCAGTATGCCTTGGTCATACCATTCCTTGATTAAACGAATACCATTGGTAGTATGTCCTTGGTTTCCCATTTGTGAAACTATTTTGTAGTGTTTTGCAGCTTTTTTTAGGGCTCTCAATTGCCATACATTGTGTGCCAATGGTTTCTCAACATAAACATGCATGCCCAATTCCATTGCAATCATTGTTGCGGCAAAATGTGTGTGGTCAGGTGTGGAAATGATTACAGCATCGATTTCCTTGCTCATCTGATCGAACATGACCCTAAAATCTTTAAATTTTCTTGTATTGGGGAATATTTTATATCCGGCGGCCGCTCTTTTGTCATCAACATCACATAGTGCTACAATATTTTCTTTGGGTATTTTACTCCAATTGGCTTGTCCTCTACCTCCAACCCCAATTACAGCTACGTTAAGTCGATTGCTCGGCACATTTTTTAAAAAATCAGGGATTAAAAATAATCCTGAAGAAGCAGCCGTTGTTGATTTGATAAATGATCTTCGAGATAAATGATGCATTGTTTATGTTTATTTAAATATATAAATTTTTTAACCATCGATTGACAAATGAAATTTTTTCATTTTGTTCAAAAAATAAAAATAATTAGGATTGATCAAATTTGTTTAATTATAACTAGTCTCAACTTTCAAAAAAGAATGAAATAGCATTTAGTTTTGATTATATTGCTTAAGTATAAATTTAACTTAATTAAATATTTTATTTTATATGACATCAGTTCTTGAACAATTGGATTGGATCGTTTTAGGAGTTTATTTCATGGCGTTAATTGGCGTTGCTGTTTGGGTATTTATCCAAAAAAATAAAAATACAGAAGACTATTTTCTAGCGGGACGAAATGTGGGATGGTTTGTAATTGGAGCCTCTATTTTTGCTTCAAATATTGGATCAGAACACGTTGTGGGACTCGCTGGAACTGGTTTTGAATCTGGAACGCCAATGGCGCACTACGAATTACATGCATGGATAGTTTTACTTTTGGGGTGGCTCTTTTTGCCATTTTATATTAGGAGTGGTGCTTTCACTACTCCAGAATTTTTAGAAAAGAGATTTGACAGTCGATCTCGCTGGTTTTTATCTGTTTTTTCTTTATTTTCCTATGTGCTGACTAAGGTTTCGATTACTATTTATGCCGGGGGGATAGTAGTCTCTGAGCTATTGGGTATTCCTTTTTGGTACGGGGCTATAGGTATTGTGATCTTCACAGGAATCTACACTGTAGTGGGTGGATTAAAGGCAGTTATTTATACCGAAACACTTCAAACTATTGTTTTGATATTTGGCTCGGTGGTCATCACCATTTTAGGAATTCAAGAAGTAGGAGGTTGGGTACANNTNANAGANACAGTGACTGCTGTAAGTCCAGACCATTTCAACATGTGGCGCCCCATGACTGATCCTAATTTTCCTTGGACGGGACTTTTGATTGGGGGGACCATTGTAGGAATTTGGTNCTGGTGTACGGNTCANTACATTGTTCAANGANCACTGGCCGCCAATAATATTACCATTGCCAGAAGAGGGGCTATTTTTGGAGCCTATTTGAAATTGTTACCCATATTAATATTCCTAATTCCTGGAATTATTGCATTTGCACTGACCCTTAAGCAACCAGATTTATTTGTCGTTGAAAGAGCGGATCGTGCTTTTCCTATGTTGGTAAAAACCCTATTGCCTGTCGGACTGAAAGGATTGGTTGCAGGGGGACTGATGGCAGCATTGATGAGTTCATTGGCTTCGGTTTTCAACTCTTGTTCTACTATCTTCACTATTGATATCTATAAAAAAGTACGACCCGATATGACAGATAAATCTCTAATTAATATTGGTAAAATAGCCACTGCCATTATCGTGCTTTTAGGGATAATTTGGATACCGATAATGGAAAAAATAGGGGGTGGGGTCATGTATCAATACCTTCAAAATGTTCAATCATATATTGCTCCACCAATTACCGCTGTTTTCCTTTTAGGAATCTTATGGAAAAGGGTAACATCCGATGCTGCTATTGCAACACTTATTAGTGGATTGATTTTACTTATATTGAGATTAGGAAGTGAAATCTACTTTCAAAAGGAAATATTATCTGGAGCTAGTATCACCGGAGTGGCTTTTGCCTTCGCGACGATTAATTTTGCACATATGGCTATCTTTATTTTTATATTTTCAGTCATGCTATGTGTCACAGTAAGTTTGATGACTGCTGTTCCAGATTATGCCAAAATTGAAGGTTTATCATTTGGTACTNTGACCACAGAGATGAAAGAAGAATATCAAAATTCTTTTAATAGAACAGATTTGATTTTGTCATTAACTTTAATTGCTATGGTGATTTCTATTTTATTGTATTTTACTGGGTGATTATAAATTTATCTGATGAAGAAATATGTCTTATCTCTGGATGCGGGAACAACCAGTTCAAGGGCCATTTTGTTTGACCAAAAAGGAAGTCAAATTGCAGTCGCTCAGCAAGAGTTTACTCAAATATTTCCGCAAAAGGGTTGGGTGGAACACAATCCTGTCGAAATATGGGAAACACAAATTAATGCGGTTAAAAATGTTCTCGACAAGGCTGGTATCACTCCCAATGAGGTGGATTCGATTGGAATTACAAATCAGCGGGAAACAACCATAATCTGGGATAGGGCTTCTGGAGCTCCTGTTTTTAATGCTATTGTATGGCAAGATCGTAGGACTGCAAATATCTGTGAGAAAATTNTCGAGAATGGTCAATCGGAAATTTTTNNACAAAAAACAGGCTTGGTAGTAGATCCCTATTTTTCTGCCACCAAGATCAAGTGGATTTTGGATCAAGACCCCTCACTAATGATTCGTGCCCGAAATGGGGAGTTGGCATTTGGAACTGTAGACAGTTGGTTGATATGGCACCTTTCTGGTGGCGCCAAACATGTAACTGATGCCACCAATGCAAGTCGAACTATGATCTATAATATCCACGAAAACCAGTGGGATCGGGAACTTCTTGATATTTTGAACATCCCCAAGTCTCTTTTACCTGAGGTAGTTAATTCTTCGGAGATAGTGGGAAGCACAGATACATCATTATTGGGGACATCCGTTAAAATTTCGGGTATTGCTGGAGATCAGCAGGCGGCATTATTTGGCCAGCTATGCCTTCAACCTGGAGACGTAAAAAACACCTACGGTACAGGTTGTTTTTGCGTAATGAATACGGGTAAAAAGGCCGTTGTTTCTAAAAATAAAATGCTGACTACAATCGCTTGGCAAATTAATGGAGAGGTCACNTATGCAATAGAGGGGAGNGTATTTACTGCAGGTGCTTTAATTCAATGGCTTAGGGATCAACTGCGCATTATAGAGGCCTCAGCTGATATTGAAGCCTTGGCTGAATCCGTACCAGATAATGGAGGGGTTACCTTTGTTCCTGCTTTGTCGGGACTTGGTGCCCCTTTTTGGGATCCTCACGCCACAGGTGCCATTATGGGGATTTCTAGGGGAACCAATAATGGACACATAGCCAGAGCCGCATTAGAAGCCATCGCATTGAGAACAAGAGATATTATCATAGAAATGCAAAAGGATGCAGGCGTTGATTTTAAAACTTTAAAGGTTGATGGGGGTGGAAGTAATAATGATTTATTAATGCAAATTCAAGCCAACCTCATTAATTCCGATGTAATTCGATCCAAAGTAACTGAGACTACAGCAATGGGTGCCGCTTTTTTAGCTGGATTGGCGACAGGATTTTGGTCATCAATTGATGAGATAAAAAATCTTTGGGGGGAGGATCATCGTTTTAAACCCTTTGCTGATGAGCAAATACAAAAAACCATTTCCTTATGGGAAAATAGGATTTCAAGAGTATTAACCAATTAATGAAACAATCAAATAGTATTCTAACCTTAGCTAAAGTAAATAAATGGGATAATGAAAATGTTTGGGGAGGTGCTATTGTATTGATCAGTATTTTGGATGGTAAATGGACAACCTCCAGAAAAATTGGAGAAGATGCTATTAATACTGCTGTTTTGGTAGGTGGACAAAAAAAAATGTAAAACCAAAAAAAATTATTACTTCAATTTTACGATGACAATGTTGAAATTAATAATCCAATGAATGTTTAAGTATCAGATTGTCAAAAAATTATTACAATGCGACAACCTGATGATAATTACTCATTATCTAATAATTTTACATTAGCAAAAACTTTATACGTTGGAGTGTTTAAAAAAATGGTGATAAATTTGAAGGATATGTTGGTTAGGCTTGAGCTGTGCTTGTCTTTGAATGCCAAAGAAACTTTAAAATTGTTCCTAAAGTTGGCAAAATAATGGCAGGCCACCCTTAAGAGATGAAGATTGGTTAACAAACGAATTGTAAGTATTTAACAAAATATAACAAAATTTTATATTATGACAATTGATCCCTACTTAGCGGAGTTTATTGGAACTTTTTTCCTGTTATTATTGGGTGCCGGAGTGGTGGCCAATGTGAATCTTAAAAATACAATTGCCGAAGGTCAGACGCCCTGGGTTTTAATTACTACTGCATGGGGTTTTGCTGTTTTCGTTGGCGTTTTTATCACAGGTCAATTTAGTGGAGCTCACCTCAATCCAGCAGTAACTATTGGGTTGGCAGTAGCCAACAAATTTAGTTTGATATTGGTTCCAGGCTATCTGATTGCTCAATTTTTGGGCGCAATGGCAGGAAGTTGGCTGTGTTACTTAATTTATATAGATCACTATAGATTGACCGAAGAGGAGGGATTGGTGAGGAGTACATTCTGTACTNATCCAGTTATTAGAAACTTTAAGAATAACTTTTTAAGTGAATTNGTTGGTACTTTCGTNTTGGTATTTGGCGTTCTTTTTATTGCTGTTCCCAATATAGAAATTGAAGGAATGGTNGTCNAAAATTTTGGTTTAGGCGCNTTAGAAGCTCTNCCCGTAGCGATTTTNGTTTGGGTGATTGGTATGGGTTTGGGTGGAACAACGGGTTACGCAATTAATCCTGCTCGTGATTTTGGACCTCGACTTGTATACCANTTGTTACCAAGAAAAAATAAAGATGCAGATTGGTCCTATGCTTGGATTCCNGTTTTGGGCCCTTTTGCTGGGGGTACTTTTGCAGGTCTCTTATATACCTTATTTNTTTAGTCGGANTAAAACCTCTTCAACCCTTTCNGGGTAATCTGTAATGAGTCCATCGACTTTCAAGGATAATATTTGTTGGATGTCTTTTCTTTTATTGATNGTATAAGGGTAGANTTTATANCCCGCCTGCTGAATTTTTTTTACATTATTTTCATTCAAATTAATATAGTGGGGATTAATAGCTTTGGCTTTTAATATGCCAGCTATGGGAATAGCGTCTAGNGGTTCAGCGTCGGTAAGAACTGCAATAGGAACGACTTTATTTAATTTGTAAAAATGCTTGAGTTCCTCCCAATCGAAGCTTGANATTAAGAATTGATCTGCATTCCATTTTCCCCCTTTTAAANACTCTTTCAATANATTATGNGTNGATTGTGCTNTTCCTCTACCTTTTAATTCTATATTCAAAAAAACTTTGCCATCAGTCAGATNGATAACTTCATTTAAAGTTGGAATTTTATAACTTCCTAAGACATTTATTTTCTTTATAGAATCAAGCGTTAAAGCTTCTATATACCCTTTTGCATCNGTCAATTTATCCAAAGTTTTGTCATGGAAAACTACCAGTTCTCCTGATCGACACAAAAACACATCTATCTCAATTCCATCNACCCCTAGTTCCATGGCTTTGGCGATTGAGGGNAGGGTGTTTTCAGCAAAGTGACCTTTAGCACCTCGGTGTCCAATAATTTCGANTTTAATTGGAGGAGTGCATTGTANGTTCATGATTGTAATGATGATTAAATACTGAATTTTTTTTTTTCGAAAAACATNCAAAGGATNATNAGGATTAACGAAAAATACANTTANTTTATGTTAAATGGTANNNTCTNGTNTTCATTTTTTTGGGTAAATCTAATTTTAGAATATTATACCCTAGCAATTAAGAAAATGTTCTTTNTATTTAAACNNACCTAGCACAAATTCAATATTAATATCNNAAAAAATAAAAAATGATTTTTCAAAAAGAAATTACCCTTCCTCCATTTCCCAGAGGCTTTCATTTGATNACACATCATGTCTTGACAATTTTACCTAATATGACAGGTATGATGAATGTTTTTATTAAGCATACTTCTGCCAGTTTGACTATTAATGAAAATGCTGACCCCACGGTTAGACAGGACTTTGAAATGCATTTNAATGAAATGGTACCTGAATCTGCTAAATATTTTCTTCATACCCTTGAAGGACCNGACGACATGACCTCTCATATTAAAAGTAGTTTGCTNGGAAGCAGTGTNGATATTCCCTTAAAAAAAGGCCAACCCCTATTGGGAACNTGGCAAGGAATATACCTNTGTGAGCATAGAAATCGCGGTGGATTAAGAAGCTTAGTTGTAACTNTAGTTGGGGAGTAAATTCNTTAAATATTAGAATATTNTCTTANATTACTATAATAATAATATTTTTATATTAGNTANANTTTATTAATTATGTANCATATTTANGAAAGCTNATGTTTACNTAACNGTATTATCTGTTATAATTCTATCCTGCNCAGNACTAGCAGANAAAAAAATGTCAACNTCACAAGAAAATTCANCGGGATACTTTATGGGTGGCGCAGAGGCTAATTTTACAATGGGCGATCAAGAGAGCGTCAAGGTTTTTTTAGACTTTATCGACAAGCACAATCAAAAAGATTTTGAAGGATTGAGAAAATTGATTTCCGATTCNATTTCAATTAGTGGTCCTAGAGGGGAATTTATAAAAGGGGGTGATGCCCATATTGCTTTTTTAAAAGATTGGTTTGCGACCGGTGATTTAAACTGGAAACCTGTTTGGGGAACGTCNGTAAAATTTCCNGGCTCAGGTGACGCTAATTCGGTCATTGGTGTTCTTGATTTGAATATCAAGACAAAAGATACCCTNATGATGGTTAATCAATTGATTGTGGCTGTGATCAAGAAAAGTAAAGTTGATGCCTTTTGGGTACATGAACGACAATTTACGCCCGTTGAGTTGGAATCTATAATGGCTTCTGCTCAGTNAGTTCAGTAAGCATNATCGTCAGTTAAATATTATAGAGAATTGGAGTGGTTCAACANTNAAGTTANATAATTTAAATTANTGCTGAGNATNTAAAGAACCAAATAATGAAATTTTTGANNTATACNNANTACCCCATNATTGGGGTATCAATTCTATTNCAGTTNATTTATTGCGATTNTGAAAAAAAACTTCCAAATNAGCATNATTTATTTCCTCCCAANTTTATCGTATTTATTGCTGATGATGTGAGTTGGGATGACCTTGGTTGTTACGGAAATGATCAAGTACAAACNCCAAATATTGATGCTCTTGCTCAACAAGGGNTGGTATTTAAAAATACTTATTTAACTACCAGTTCTTGNAGCCCNAGCAGGAANTCNATCATCACAGGNCGATATCCTCACAATACTGGCGGAGCNGAGNTACACTCTGAACCNCCTATAAATATGATTTCTCTTCCTGAAATCCTNAAATCTAANGGCTATTACACGCTACAGGCTGGAAAATTCCACATGGGAGACTANGCCAGACGCGGTTTTGACGAGGTACATGAGAATAGAGAGATAAATGGTATAGGTGGAGAAGGATATTGGATGCAAGCTGTAGAAAACCTACCTGATAATCTGCCGTTTTTTATGTGGTTGGCTTCCTATGACGCACACCGGGGTTGGGGAGAAAATGATTTTGAAGGAACTCATGATCCCAATCAAGTTATAGTCCCAGAATACCTTGTAAATGGAANAGAAACCCGNCAAGACCTTGTAGACTATTACAATGAAATCACTCGTTTTGATCACCATATAGGTCNAGTCCTTCAAAAATTAAAGGACAAAGGGGTGTATGAAAATACATTGATNATCNTAATGGCTGATAATGGAAGACCTTTTCCTCATAGTAAAACAAGGGTTAATGATCAAGGGGTGAAAACTCCATTTATCCTTCACAATCCNAAGTTGATTTCTTCAATTAAGAGGGTNACAGAAAGCCTNGTCAGCTCANTAGATATTGCGCCCACAATTCTTGATTTAGCGGGAATTGAGGCGGTAAATCACTTTCAGGGCGTAAGCTTTAAAAAGCTTTTGAACAATCCTGAGGAGAAATTTAGGGACCATGTTTTTGCAGAACACAATTGGCACGATTATGAGGCTTATGAGCGAATGGTTAGAGACNATCGCTACATGTATATTATCAATTCAAGACCTCAATTTGCTCAAAGAGGTCCNTTAGATGCGATCAATAGTNCTTCCTACAAAGAGCTAAAAGCNGCTTTGATAAATGGAACCATAACAGATAAACAAGCTGAGATTTTTATGGCACCAAGACCTGAGGANGAGCTTTATGATTTGAGTNTTGATCCCTATCAANATAACAACCTTTTGTTGGGNAACGNTATTCCCTCAGAATACTCAAAGTTGAAAGCTAAATTGAATCAGTGGGCTNAGGAAACTGGAGANNATTTACCNCAAAAATTAACCGAAGATTGGTATCATAGAGAACCTGTTTATAAAGAAGTAAAAGAAAGTNGAGGCNANAAAAAATTGGATAGAACGCCCCAACATGGTTTACGTGGTGAAATGCCAGGATCATCAACNANGGCGACAAAAAATAATAACAAAGGCCCCTTTTAACATTAAAAACTAATCATGAAAAAANTCNTTTTTACNNTANCGATATTATTNACACTAATTTCNTGTAGTNAGGACGTTAAACAAGNAGAAGAGTCTCCAAATTTCATTTTTATTTTNGCAGATGACTTGGGCTATGGAGAAATTGGAATTCAGGGTCAAAAATTGATTGAGACCCCCAATATAGATCAATTGGCCCGGGANGGAATGATACTGACCGACCACTACAGTGGAGCGCCAGTTTGTGCTCCAGCAAGGGCNACACTCATGTTGGGTTTGCATACAGGTAACAATCCGATCAGAAATAACGACGAGTGGAAAGAGCGNGGTGATGTCTCCAGTTTTAAAGCCATGTTTGATAACCCAAATTTGGAGGGGCAGCGACCTTTCCCNGATTCCCTNCTCACNATAGCCAATNTTTTTCAATCTCAAGGATACAAAACAGGTATGGTCGGNAAGTGGGGTCTTGGTGCACCNAATACCCATAGTACNCCNAANAAAAAAGGTTTTGATTTTTTCTATGGCTATAACTGCCAGCGTCAGGCNCATAGNCTNTANCCCTCNCATTTGTGGAGAAATGAGNAAAGGCATATTCTNAANAATNNTATTGTTGACAAAGGNAGATTANCTGCNGCAATGGATCCCAACGATGATAAAAGTTACACCNTATACACTCAAAATGATTATGCTCCAACATTGATGCATGATNAGGCCNTGAGCATTTNTTGACCGTAATAAGGACAATAAATTTTTTCTNTATTATGCNTCTCCTTTACCCCATTTACCTCTNCAAGCACCACAAAATTGGGTGAATCACTACAGAGANAAATTAGGGCCAGAAGATCCTTACATAGGGGGGTCGGGATATTATCCCAATCGGACCCCTAGGGCAACATATGCCGCGATGATTTCTTATTTGGATGAACAAGTAGGCGAGATTGTTGCTAAACTNAAGGAGATGGGGAAATATGANAATACNTTTATTTTTTTTTCGAGTGATAACGGCCCCACACACAAGACCGAACAAGCGGATATCTATTTCTTCAANAGTGCAGGAATTTTTGTNNATTCNNNGGANACCGTAAAGGGGANTGTNAATGAGGGNGGANTTAGAGTNCCNACTATNGCTACTTGGCCCAATAAAATNAAACCNGGNACANANTCCNATCACCCCNGTATATTTTATGATTATTTTGCTACNGTATGTGATATTTTAGAGGTNGAGNCTCCTTATCAGATTGATGGNTTGAGNTACTANCCNACATTGATNNAANAACCTCAGAAANCTCATGATTACCTNTATTGGGANTTCNCAGGATATAAAGGACAACAGGCCATACGAATGGGATCATGGAAGGGCAGTAAGAAGAATCTAAACAAAGAAAATGTTGATTTAAGGCTTTACAATCTCTCCAAAGACCCTAAAGAGCTAAATGACTTGGCACCCGAATTTCCCGAAATCGTCCAAAAAATGGAAAATTTCTTGATTCATGCCCATAGCACTCCTGCTATTGAAAAGTTTATAATACCAGTATTAGAGGAAAAAATTGACTGATTCTAGTGGGTTTATTGTTCAAAGTCACTTGTATTAACCCAGTGGGTTGGAATTTCTTCCCCATTCATGAATCGAGTATAAAAGTTTTTCACTTTTTCTCCTGAGTAGGGATATTGATCAAAAATATCTCCTGTGCCCAAAACCCTTGGATCACCTTGTTCAATTAAATCATTCATCATCTTGTCTTTTAGATCTTTTTTTATTTCGAAAAAATCCACTTTATTTGCTAAATTCTCAAGGCATTGAGGGTCTTTTTTTAAATCGTATAACTCTTCTTGAGGGCGCTTTCCAAAGGCGTAGTTCCAGTAGGACTCTTTTTCTCCCAGTCTATTAAGATTTAAAATTTCAGTTTTGGTAGGACTTCCATCCGTATTGAGGTAACCCGTTTCAGGATTTCCAGCAGGCCATCGCTCGGGTTTAAAGTTACGACTGTAAAAATATTTTCCCTCCAAAATAGCCCTAACAGGATACCCTTGATCGTTTTCCCTTCCTACATCATGACGTTCTTTTCCAACAATCATATATGGTCTGGGGTTTTCGTCGGTTTGGTTATTGAACACACTTACCCAGCTCTTACCAGAAAAATCTTCCATCATGTGTTGGTCGTTGTTGATGCCCGCCAAATCCAAAAATGTTGGGGCGAAGTCTGAAAAACTAAAATAGTTAGTGATGACCCTTCCTGGATTTTTTATCCCTTTACCCCAACGAATGGCCAAGGGCAGTCGGTTATCAAATGGGTAAACCTGACCTTTAACCCTAGGAAATGGCATTCCGTTATCTGAGGTAACAACAATGATTGTTTTGTCCAATAAATTTTGTTTTTCCAATTCCTCAATAATTTTCACCAAGTGTTGGTCAAAGTATTCTATTTCAAAAGCATAGTCCAACAAATCGGTTTTTACATTATCAGAATTGGGCCAGTAATCAGGCACCTTATCAATTTCATCGACTGCTTTATTCCCCTTGGTGATACCAACTTGGTATTCGTATGACCTATGGGGTTCGTGTCCTCCCACCCAAAAGAAAAATGCTTCTTCCTCAGATTTCTCATTTAGAAAAAGTTTAAAGTTTTCGAAATAATCGACATTACTAATAAAGGAGGCAGGAGGAGTCGACTTTATATTCCGGTATACTTTCCCGATTAATTCTCTCTTCTTTCCATTTTTTAATGCATAACCCGGCGCCCATCCTTTTCCCGTAAAACCAGTTTTGTATCCTTTATCCTTCAATACTTCAGGGAAGGTGGTGAATTTCTCTGGAAAAAAAGGAACGTGATTCGTGGCTTCTTCCAGTAGCCAGCTGTTCCTGCCAGTGAGTATAGATGATCGCGAAGGGGAACATTTGGCATTGGTGGTGAACGCATTAGTAAAGACTAAACCTTCCCTTGCTACTCTATCAAAACCGGGGGTTTTGATCCAGGTTGTACCATATATACTGGCATGTGGAAAGGATTGGTCATCCGAAATCACAAACAAAATATTCGGTTTTTCTGCAGTTACTGTACATGACAACATTAATGTTGTCATGTACAGCATAGTTAAACAGTGAATTTTCATTTTTGATTTGTTAAGGTTAAATTTTTGAAAACTAGGATTTCAGGTTTTTAGTTTTAAGCAAATTAATAAAACTTAAGTTATAAATCCATTGGCTCTTTTTTTTTAAATTGAACATTTAAAATTTATAATTTGAATAGACATTTTGCAGCTTTTAATATTGTAATTGGGTCGATGGTTTTTACTCTTTTATCTTGTTCTTCAGGCAATGAAGTTAAAAAACCAAACATCCTATTGATCAATATTGACGATATGGGATGGAATGATGTAAGTTTTATGGGAAGCGAATACTACGAGACTCCTAACATAGATGCTCTTGCTGCTCAAGGTATTGTTTTCACTCAAGCCTATGCTTCAGCAGCCAATTGTGCTCCAAGTAGAGCTTCAATTCACTCAGGAAAATGGACGACTCGACATCAAATTTATACGGTAGATAATTCTAACCGAGGCGAGGCAAAAGACAGAAAACTGATTCCCATAAAAAACACAACTGTATTAGACCCTAAATACAACACTATTGCTCAAAAGCTTAAACATCAAGGGTATACCACATGCCACTCCGGTAAATGGCACCTCAGCAATAATCCTTTGGATTACGGTTTTGATGTTAACATAGCAGGAAATCAATATGGAGCCCCGGGTAGTTATTATCCACCTTATCGTAAAGGGGATCGGCAAGTTGTCATAGAAAAGGGAAAAAGTAAATATTTAACTGATTTGATCATGGAAAAAACCTTATTATTTTTGGATAATGTTGAGGATTCCTTCTTTATTCATTACTCCCCATACGCAGTACATACTCCAATTGATCCTGTAGATTCTTTGATTTATAAATACCAAAATAAACCCCCTTACAAAGGGCAGAACAACCCAAATTATGCCACTATGGTTGACAATCTAGACCGTAATATTGGACTCTTGATAAATAAACTTAAGGAGCGTAATTTTTTTAGTAATACTTTTATCATTTTTACATCCGATAATGGAGGTTATTTTGGTAAAATCACCATGCAAAAACCATTGAGAGCTGGAAAAGGAAGTTATTATGAAGGAGGAATAAGGATACCTTTTTTCATGACTTGGAGAGACAAAGTTGCTGTTGGAGTAAATACAAAAACCCCGATTTCTCATCTGGATATTTTTCCTACAATAATGGAATTGACTGGAGATCATAGCATAGATGAGGAGCTTGATGGCCAATCCCTCATACCCATGATAACAGGGAATAAACAAATTGCGGCGCGGTCATTTTTCTGGCATTTCCCTATATATCTTCAGGGGTATAACGTACTTAATAATGAAAATAGAGACTCTCTTTTTAGAACTCGTCCGGGATCTTTAATCAGAAAAGGAGATTGGAAACTACATTATTATTTTGAAGACAAAGGAATTGAGTTGTACAATCTAAAAGAGGACATAGGCGAAAGGAATAACCTAGCCAAAATCAAGGTGAAAAAAACACAAGAATTGATCGATGAACTAGAAAGTTGGTGGGAGTTTACAGAGGCACCTATTCCTACTACCCTTAATCCGTTATATAAACCTCTTTCAAATTAGACTTTTATATTTAATAAAACAATAAAACAATATGTATGAATACCATCAAGCTTTAAAAGAGCTAATAGATCAAATAGTAGCAACCAACGAATTGATTTTACCCAAAGCAATAGATTGGATGGCCAACACTATTGTCGAGGACCGTATCATTCACACCTTTGGAACGGGTCATTCACACATGATAGGGCTAGAGCTATTTGTTCGTGCGGGCGGATTAGCCAATGTAAATGCTTTTTTAGACTCTATAGTGATGACCTCTGAGGGGGCTCGTCGAAGTGCAGAAATGGAGCGAATCAGTGGGGTTTCAAAAGTTTTATGGCATCAACATAAAATAGAGAAAGATGATCTTTTTATCATCATTTCCAATTCAGGTAGAAATGCCATGCCCATTGAAATGGCGCAAAGGGCTAAAGACAATGGTAATAAGGTCATAGCCATTACCTCTATGAAGCAATCCAAGAAATATCCCGTGCGTATTGAAGGTCAAAAAAAGCTATACGAAATCGCCGATCTGGTATTGGATAACTGTGTCCCTCCAGGTGACGGAATGCTTGAAATAGGAGGGGAGCTTACAGGGGCTGCATCGACAATTTCGGGTTGTTTTCTAGTTAATTTAATATCCACAGAAGCCATGAAAATTGCTGTAGATCATGGTGTAAAAATCCCTTTATATTTTAGTCAAAACATTGATGGTTTTGACAATGATTATTTATACAATAAATACGAAACTCGTATCAAACATCTTTGATTGAAAACAAATCTAATTAAGGTGATTCAAGCTGAGAAAGAGTTTTCTCATAACCTTCACTCAATTTTTGTCTTTTTTTCATATATCTAACAATCATTAATTCTTGTACTAATTTATATCCAATTTTTACCACATTTGTAGGAGAGTCGTAACATAATTTAGGTAACTGTGTGGGCAGTCGTTTTGACCTTTTGATTAAATTTAAAAAACAAGCAAAGTGTATATTATTATTTTAAAATACTCAAATAGTCACTTATAAGAATAATAAATACCTTTAAAATTAATATTTAAAATTATTGTAAAGTGCGTGCATAATAATTTTATCTATATGTGTTTGATTTAAAATATTTCGAAAATAACATTACAAATAGAAAGTATTTGATAATAAAATGAAGATTTTAAAACTTAAAACTCAACTGCATCTTCAAGGTTCTGAACACCCCTCTTAAAGCCAACATTAAAAGCGCAAATTGAACATTAATTTAGTTAGTATTTTATTTAGGTTACTGTAAAACTTGCATTCTTGGGTTATATCTAATATTATTAGACCAAAAAGTGACATGTAATTAAGCTAGACAAAAAACTATATGATTTGATTATTCATCAAGACAAGATAATCTATAACATACTCACCTCCAAAGATATGCACCATAAACGAGGAATAATTTTGAGTTAAATCCCAGTATTAGTTATGATTTATTTTAATAAGTCAAATATAGCCATCCTTGAAGAACCTTATCATTTTGCAATATTTTAATAATATAGAAATAAGATCCTGCAGGAAGCAAGTTTCCAGTTTGCTGGAAAGTTCCGGCCCAATCATTTTGGTAATTTAGTTTTTTGTAAACTAACAAGCCATTTCTATCGTAGATATATACTTTAGATCCTGGATAATTATCAATATTCATGATCTTCCATGTTGCTTCATTTCCATTTACACCAGGAGTTACAAGTCCTGAAACAAAAATTTCGTTATCTAAAAATCCGTCTCCATTGGAATCATCGTCAGCATTGTCTCCAATCCCGTCACCGTCTGTGTCAATAGTCTCATTTGGGTCCAGTGGAAAATCATCAAGACCATCTATAATCCCGTCATTATCGGTATCTCTATTGTTTGGATCACTTCCAATTTGATTTTCGTCACCATCTCCTAATAAATCATTGTCTGTATCAAAAACACATGGATCAGTACCATTTATTGATTCCTGTATGTCTGAAATTCCATCATTATCATCATCCAAATCAATTGTATCTCCTATACCATCAGAGTCACAATCAGTATCACTTACGTTAAAAATAGTGCTTATAGAAGCTGATTTGTATTGAGGTGTCGCAATTTGAATAGCTGAAATTGTACAAGAACCAATTCCTTTTATTATAATCTGATTATCAACTATTTCAGCAATGTTGGGATTACTACTAATGTATTTTATTGAACCAGATCTATTTGAACTAGGAGGTGTTATCACAAAATCATCATCAATGATTAATTTATCTGGAATATTAAAGTTTGATAAAATGGTCATCCCTTGAAGAACTTTGATAATAAAACTTCTACTTAATGCAGCGTTAAATGCATTATTCCCAGGTTGACTGATCTCAATTTTCAACTCTCCAATATCAAAAATTTCTAGTGTATTACCATTTAAAATAGCATTAGTTCCTGATATCATCTTATAATCAGGATTTAAGAAAGAATCACTAATTGCATTTATTGTATATGTTAAATCTTCTTTATAATAAAGAAATTCAGGGGGTTCAGGATTAACAGTAATATTTTGATTTGTCTTAATAACGTCAATAACCAAAGTGACGGTAGCAGAATAATAATTTGGGTGTGCGCTTGCATCAGTTGTAAAAGTAATAGTTACAAGCCCCGTTTGATTAATATTGGTCAGTGAGTAACTCCCAGCTGTCCCAGTAAGATTTGCAGCGGATCCAAGTGCTAATGAAATTATAACTGGCGCACCAGATGTTGATGTAGCAGATACAGTAAAAGAAGAAAAATCTTTTAAGGGTTTTACAAGGTCAAATGGTTCTACAATAATGGATTGGTTAGCCTTACTTACAATCAAGGTTACTGTAACGGTTTTTGCATTATAGTTTTCATCTGCAGATAAATCAGCAAATAATGTAACCGTTCCTACACTGTTAATTGTAACGGTTCTGGATGAAACACTTGCAATGCTCGAATCAGATGATCTGAAATTAAAAAATCCATTATAATTTGAATCTACATTTGGTAATACAATTTCAAAAGGTGGTATCCCAAAAGTCCTTGTTATTGTTGATGTAGGATACCAGACTGAGCCATCTAAATCCTTTTTAAGTATTGTAAGGTTCATGGATGCTGAACCAGATTTGTAATTACTGTCTTCAGCTTGAACTGCTGTGATGGAGGTTGAACCAGCCTTTTCAATTGAAATAAATAATGGTTGACGGGCCGAAGTGCTATTATTACTTTTTCTTGCATCAATTGAGTTCGTTATTGTTGAAGTAGTTCCAACAGAGGAGACTTGAGAAGCAATTCTTATATCATTTATTGAATATGCAAAATCTCCTGTGCTACTTGATATTGCTGATATTGTAAAATCTGGATCACCGAAGGTTTTCGTAACATTTGGGAAATAAATAATAGGGTCGGCTTTATATACAATTAATGTTATGGATGAAGAACCAGTATTATAAAAAGTATCTGATTGTTGATTGACTATAATAGTAGTTGTACCTGCCCCAGCTATACTTACCGTATTACTTGAAATAGATGCTATTGATGAATCTAATGGATTAAAAGAGAAAATCCCAGTACTGCTTGATGTTGCAGTAAGGTTAAAATCAGGATCGCCATAAGTTCTTGTAACTATATTTGAAATAAAAATATTGGGATCAGCTTTTCTTACATAAAGCAAAATTGTTTTACTACCCGATAAGAAATTAGCATCAGCAGTTTGAGATATACTAATTGTTGTAGTTCCGACTCCTGTAATTGTAATAGAATTAGTTCCAGTATTACTTGCTACATTAGTATTCATCACCTGATATGAAAAAGTACCAGTGCTACTTGAGATTGCAGAAATACTAAAGTCCGGATCTCCATAGGTTTTTGTCACTACCTCAGAGAGAATTGTAGGAGCTATTTTATTTACTGTTAATGTTGCTGTAGCCAATGCTGACATATAAAAACCAGTTGATGCTTGATTAACTGTTATTAGTGTTGAACCAGCACCAGTTATTGAAACTGTACTACCGCTTACTGTAGCCACTGAACTGTCTGCTATAGTATATGATAGATCTCCAGTACTACTCGTAGTGGCTGAAAGGGTAAATTCTGGGTCATTAAAGTTTTTGGAAATGTCAGATAGTGATAGATTAGGGTCGAGTAACTGGTAATCAAAAATAATACTATCATTTCCAACATAGGGACTTCCTTGGAGGTCAGTAGCACTTACAGTAAGAGTATATAAGTCAGGAGGAATCGAAAAAGATTGAAAATTAAAAACATATGTCCATACTGAGGGTGAACCAGTAGAATTCATATCAATATTTTTGGGTCCGGCTCCAGAAAAATTAACTTTTGGAGCATTTTGAACAGGTTCAGAAAATGTAGCTGTTACAGTTATTGTATCATATTGACTTACAATATTGTCAGAATCACTATCGGTAAGAGTGACTGTTAGGGTTCTTATTTCAATTACTCTTGATGATACTGATGAACATAAACCATGACTGTACTCTATCGTATAAGTTCCTTTATCAGATAGACCTGGATTTATTGTACCATTTGATGGATTTATATCTAATCCCGATGGACTTGAACTAAAAGTACCACCGATTGTATTAATTGTAGGGGTAACTAGTCCTGAGAAAGTCTTACTATAAGAATTTTCAGTGTAACTAAAATTACTGTTTAATGTTGGATGAATCATAAATATAACACTTGCTTCTCCCGGGCACGCTCCAGCCGTGTTATAATCAATTGTATAGGTTCCTGTTTGAGATAAATTTGGAGTTATAACACCTGTCGAAGAATTTATATTAAGCCCCGATGGTGAAGAGGTAAAACTTCCCCCAGCGATATTTACACTAGGAGTGAAAGAAATAGATGGGTCAACATTCTTACAACTACCTGAAGTTGTATATGAAATTGTAGGAACATCTTCTGCTCTTATTTCTATTGATAAACTAGAGGTTGCAGAGCAATCCACTAATGAATATTCTATAATATAATTCCCTGGTGTAGAAGTATTAGGTGTTATTCTTCCTGAGGTGGAGTTAATAGTTAAGCCCGAGGGTGATGCTGTAAATGAGCCTCCAGCTGAAGTGATAGTGGGGTCAACAAATCCAACACCTCCTTGACAAAAATTATTACTAGAGTAGCTAAAACTAGCATCAGGATCTTTAATAGTGATTGAATGAGTAGCTGTATGAACTTTTCCACTTGTAGGTTCTGTCCATGAGGCGGTAACTTGATATATTCCACCACTAGAATTTGAAACATCGATTATACCGGTGGTTGCATTAATTGAAAGTCCAGCAGGGGTTGCTGCATAAGAATCAGGTTTATACCTTAGAGCAAACATATCATA
>PAHA01000009.1 GCA_002711215.1 Flavobacteriaceae bacterium | reverse complement strand
CTGCTTCATTTACTGATTCAGTAGGTTTTGGCTCATCTAAGTAACCTTTTTCACAACCGAAGAATAAGATATTGTTTAAAACAAGAAGTAAAATGTGTAGTTTTCTCATGTTCAAAAATTTATAATTGGAGATTAACCCCTAGTGAAAAGGTTTTCATTTGATGTGATCTGTAATTTGTCAAGCCAGATATTGCCTGCTCGGGATCAATTCCCTTGTGCGACTGATAGGTGAATATATTATCACCTTGTAGATATACTCTTAGTGCTTGTATCTGATACTCTTCCATCCAGCTTTCATCAAATGTGTAACCGATATTGAGTCCCCTGAGTCGGATGTAGTTGTTTTTAAACAAAAAACGAGAGGATGTAGAGTTAAAATCATTTTGTGCATTCAGTAGTAGAGGGACATCAGTTTGATCACCAACATTTTGCCATCTCCTTGCAAGGTCAGGGTGTCCATTTCTTCCAGGAGATTCAAAACCACTCATCAAACTGGCATATACACTGTCGTATAAATAAGACCCAAAACTAAAATTGATCAGCGCGCTTAGATCAAATTTTTTGAAACTAACATTTGCGTTGAATCCACCAACCATTTCGGGCAGAGAGGATTTGTTAAGATAGTATCGCGTCGCCTCTCCGTAGTCCTTGGTGGTTTCTCTTTCTCCTGTACTTTCACCAGATTCGTTTAAAACATCTTTATACCACATTAAATAACCGTCATTTGGATCCACACCAGCGGATTCTCTAATGAAGAACTCGTATAAAGATTTACCCACTTTCCATTTTTTTGTTCCTTGGATGAATTCATCCTGCGTCAGATCACTGATTTCATTTCTATCAAATGAAAAATTGATACCCAAGTCTACCATAAGTTCCTCTTTTTTGAGGACTTTAGAATTGAAAGCAAATTCTACACCGTAGTTTTTAATGGCTCCAATATTGGTTTTGATAGACTCATTTCCAGTGGAAATGGCTAGAGGTTTGTCATAAATTAGGTCAATAGACTTTTTAGAGTAGTATTCTATACTTCCTTGCAGTTTTCCTTCTAAAAGGGTGAACTCTGTTCCAATATTTTTCAAGGCTGTTTTTTCCCAAGTTAAATTGGGATCTACAAACTCGGAGGAAACGACTCCTGTGTTGTCCAGTTGATTAAAACCAGTATCAAAAACCTGAAGGTAAGGAAAGAATCCAATGGATCGGTTATTTCCAAGTTCACCATATGAAAATTTAAATTTGAGGTAATCAATCCATTCTATGTCCTCCAAAAAAGTTTCATTTGAAATGATCCATGAACCTCCAAAAGAATAAAAGTTTCCCCACCTGGTATCAGCCGAAAATTTAGTTGAACCGTCTCTCCTAAATGAAGCCTCCGCAAAATAGATATTGTCATAGTTGTAGCTTACCCTTGTTATTGCACTTAAAAGTCGCTCTTCATTGATGGCACCACCCACACTTTCTGGTACAGTACTTCCATTTAATACTTTCACATTGGGCAAATAACCTGTTCCTTGCGCCTGAATTAGATTTTGTTTAAATCGATAAGATTCAAAAATACCATCTGCATTGATGCTGTGTGCTCCAAAAGTCTTATTATAATTTAAAGTCTGGATCATATTCAGTGTAGTGAAGAAATTACGGTCCTGTGATACCCTTCCCTGAACTGACGACGCTGCACCATATTTGTTGTTCGTGTACTGGAAGTTGTCTAGTGTAGCTTTCTCGTATAAAACACTAGTTTTAAAATTGAGTTCAGGGAGCAGTTTGAACTCTAGGTAGCCATTCATGGAGATGTAGGTACGGGAATTCGATATTTCATTATTTGTAAGAACACCTAATCCATTTTCATTTGATAAGGCTGGTCTTACACCATTAACTATTTGGGTGGTATTATTACCATAGTCAAATTCTGGAAAACCATTACTGTCCTTAAGCAGTGTTCCATCACTGCCTCTTTTATAAAGAGGATAATAGCTTGGAATAACATAAATCCATTGTATGGAATTTGAAAAGCTTGTTCCAGATTGATTGGGTGCATTTTGTTTTGAGCTAGTGTAGGAAAAATTCAGTCCCGATGAAATATAATCATTAACTTCAGTATTTACATTGAGTCGGGTTGCAAAGCGTTCGAAATAGGTCGATTTAACCTGACCTTGTTCTTTTAAGTAGTTTGAGCCTAAATAGAAAGTAGTCTTGTCGGTCCCCCCAGATATGGAGAGTCCGTGTTGTTTTTTATAAGCACTATTGTTGAGTATAGCTCCCTTCCAGTCTGTATCCCAAGCGGCAACTTCGGATAGATTCCCTTGGTTGTCTACAGGTTCGGTAATGCCATAAGGGTTATAACCCAGTGCCGAAACCAAATTNGATGAAGCAGCCGCTGCTGCNTCAGTCGCNGAAAGTCCACTTTCATATAACTCCATATTTCGATAAGCTTCCCAAAATAATTNGGTGTACTGATCAATTCCCANCAGATCGTGCATTGGAGTAGCCATATTTGAATTACCNTATTTTGAAGTCACTGAAATTCTTGTAGGAGTTCCCTTTTTCCCCGATTTTGTGTTAACAATAATAACACCATTGGCACCACGAGANCCATAAAGTGATGTAGAGGATGCATCTTTGAGAACAGATATGGAGGCCACCTGTTCTTGAGCAATACTGTTNAGGTTCCCATTAAAAGGTGCGCCGTCGACAATGATCAGTGGAGCAGCCGACGCATTTATAGATCCTACTCCCCTAATTCTAATGGTGGGGTTNGTTCCAGGTACTCCACCTGTATTNACTACNTTTATTCCTGGAACACTTCCTTGTATNGCTTGAGTAATTGTGGTTGCNGGTTGCGATTGNATTTCACTTTCAGAAATTACTGCNACTGATCCCACAATGGACTGTTTTGATTGGGTACCATAAGCTACAACNACNACTTCTTCNANTTCATTGGCAGGCATGAGTGATATATTGACGGGTTGANCGGAATTNGCNANAGCTGTTTGGNCCTCATAGCCTACATAACTAAATTCCAAACGNGCGCCATCCAAAACCTCAATGGTATAATTTCCATCAAAATCAGNNGANACNCCATTGGTNGTTCCNANTTCTATNACAGTNGCACCTGGAAGTGGCATTCCATATTCATCAGANATGACTCCGCTTACAATTAAGTTTTGTTGTGCCNATAGNAGGCAGGGACAAAAAAANNCTAANACNAGGGNGNTAATTAAATTTTTCATAAATATGGTTAACAANTCNTTANTTTGAAAACCCAAAAAANCCGTTGNNCAANAATTTTAGAGATATATTGTAAAGATAATAATATNCACTCAATTATAATGATGTTACTTNANAGAGNAATGGATTTTGAAAATATTTGAATAAAAAAAGCACATCNTCTAACAGGTTTTTGCCNTATCGAAATNTTAANAAATTACCNGCNATAATTAANATTANNTTAANTNANTNTCAGCTTATTTGTCTNTTTAAAAGTTGAATTATTTGNGATATNTAAATTTAAAAAATCNAGATTTTTNNAAAATACTTGCNTTGAGTNAATTATTTAAGTTGTTTTTTTNGGTTTTANAGATTCCANAAAGNANANGTNGAGGTTANTAATTTCATCTGCTTNATTNNAAAAAAACTANAAATTTTGGGGGTTAAGGGTTTGAATACAAGAAAAATATTTCTAAATTTGCACGCCNATAAAAAATNGGNNTTTTTGTAAAACTTATGCCAACAATNGCACAATTAGTAAGAAANGGAAGAGTCACCATTACCAAGAAGANTAAATCNGCGGCTTTGGATTCGTGTCCTCAAAGACGTGGTGTNTGTACCCGNGTNTACACCACCACGCCNAAAAAACCTAACTCAGCAATGCGAAAAGTTGCAAGGGTTCGATTGACCAATGGAAAAGAGGTCAATGCATACATNCCTGGAGAGGGTCACAACCTNCAAGAGCATTCGATAGTATTGGTNCGTGGCGGAAGAGTTAAGGACTTACCGGGAGTTCGATATCATATTGTNAGAGGGGCACTCGACACCGCNGGTGTGGAAGGTCGCCTTCAACGCCGNTCAAAATATGGTGCTAAACGACCTAAAAAGTAGCCTTNATNCCTTNATNNCTAATNATGAGAAAAAGACAAGCNAAAAAACGCCCCCTGCTTCCCGATCCAAAATTCAACGACCAATTAGTTACCCGCTTTGTAAATATGTTAATGTNGGATGGTAAAAAATCTACAGCCTTCAATATTTTTTANGATGCNATTGAAATTGTNGAGCAGCGCAATCAAAATGAAGAAAAGACACCCNTAGAATTGTGGAAAGATGCNTTATCTAATGTAATGCCTCANGTAGANGTAAGAAGTAGAAGGGTNGGTGGAGCCACTTTCCAGATTCCTATGCAAATCCGTCCCGATAGAAAAGTTTCTCTNGCCATGAAATGGTTAATAACNGCTGCACGAAATAGAAANGAGAAGTCAATGGCACTTCGTCTTGCCCAAGAAGTTTTGGCTGCNTCCAAGGAAGAAGGTTCTGCCGTGAAAAAAAGAGTAGANACCCATAAGATGGCNGAGGCCAATAAAGCTTTTTCNCACTTTAGATTTTAATCGAAAATGGCAAGAGATTTAAAATANACNNGNAATATTGGGATNGCTGCTCACATNGATGCAGGAAAAACAACNACTACCGAAAGAATATTGTTCTANACAGGTGTGAGTCACAAGATCGGNGAAGTTCACGANGGAGCTGCCACTATGGACTGGATGGAGCAAGAGCAAGAAAGAGGNATAACCATTACCTCAGCAGCAACTACTTGNNAATGGCAATTTCCAACAGAGCAAGGTAAACCCACTGCNGATGCCAAGNCTTACCACTTTAATATTATTGATACCCCAGGACACGTTGATTTTACGGTCGANGTAAACCGATCTCTCAGAGTACTTGATGGATTGGTTTTTTTGTTTTCAGCTGTTGACGGTGTTGAGCCNCAGTCCGAGACCAACTGGCGCNTGGCTGACAATTATAAAGTACCACGAATTGGATTTGTAAATAAGATGGACAGACAGGGATCAAACTTCTTNAANGTTTGTCAGCAAGTNAAAGATATGCTCAAATCCAANGCTGTTCCNGTTGTTTTAAACATTGGAGACGAGGAGGATTTNAAAGGTATTGTNGATTTAGTTAAAAACAGNGCTATCGTATGGCACGANGATAATTTCGGTTCAACTTTCGATNTTATTGATATACCTGAANATTTAAAAGAAGAGGCAGAAACGCTTAGAGGTCANTTGATNGAGGCTGTTGCTGAATACGATGAAAATCTTTTGGAAAAATATTTTGAAGATCCCGAGTCTATTNCNGAAGATGAAGTTCACAATGCGCTCAGAGCAGCAACTCAGGAAATGAGTATCATTCCCATGATTTGTGGTTCTTCNTTTAAAAANAAAGGNGTNCAGTTTTTACTGGATGCTGTATGTCGTTATTTACCCTCTCCAGAAGATAAAGATGCTATTNTAGGNACAGANCCTNATAGTGGCGATGAGATTGCGAGAAAACCAGATGTNAGCGAGCCTTTTTCTGCTTTAGCATTTAAAATNGCTACNGANCCTTATGTNGGTCGTCTNGCATTCTTTAGAGCTTACTCTGGAAGATTGGATGCAGGATCATATATTTTGAACAATCGTACTGCAAANAAAGAACGAATTTCTCGAATCTATCAGATGCACTCGAACAAACAAAACGCAATCGATTTTATCGAGGCAGGCGATATTGGAGCAGCGGTTGGATTTAAAGACATCAAAACAGGAGATACNTTATCTTCNGAAAAGTCTCCTCTNGTACTGGAAAGTATGGACTTCCCCGACCCNGTAATNGGTATCGCAGTTGAGCCCAAAACCAAAGCTGATGTGGACAAACTCGGAATCTCTTTGGCTAAGCTTGCCGAAGAAGATCCTACCTTCCAAGTAAAAANNGATGAGGCTTCTGGACAAACCTTAATCTCCGGAATGGGAGANCTNCACTTGGATATTATTATCGACCGATTGAGACGAGAGTTTAAGGTNGANGTTAACCAAGGNCANCCTCAAGTAGAGTATAANGAAGCACTNACCGCNATTGCAGATCACCGTGAGGTTTACAAAAAACAAACGGGTGGTCGTGGTAAATTTGCCGATATCGTATTTACCTTAGAGCCTGCAGAGGAAGGGAAAGNAGGATTGGAGTTTGTCAATATTATCAAAGGAGGTAACATCCCTAAGGAATATATCCCTTCAGTAGAAAAAGGATTCAGAGATTCCATGAAAAACGGNCCTTTGGCTGGTTTTGAAGTGGATGCNATGAAAGTGACTCTAAAAGACGGTTCCTTTCACCCTGTNGATTCNGACTCACTTTCTTTCGAATTGGCTGCAAAACTTGGATTTAAAGAATCTGCAAGNGNAGCANGNGCTGTGATCATGGANCCNATAATGAAGCTGGAGGTTTTGACTCCAGAGGAGAACATGGGAGATATCGTTGGGGATTTAAATCGACGTAGAGGTCAAGTAAACTCTATGGANGATAGAGCTGGATCAAAAGTTGTAAAAGCAGAAGTTCCTNTATCCGAAATGTTTGGATATGTAACTTCCNTNAGAACGCTTTCCTCTGGTCGTGCTACCTCTACTATGGAATTTGACCATTATGCGGAAACTCCNTCCAATATATCCGAAGGGGTAATTGCTGATATAAAAGGNAATAACTCATAAAGAANCAATAATGAGCCAAAAAATNAGAATAAAATTAAAGTCTTACGACTANAATCTTGTGGACAAATCGGCAGATAAAATTGTGAAGACAGTAAAAACTACTGGTGCTGTTGTGACNGGTCCAATTCCATTGCCTACGCANAAGAAAATTTTTACAGTATTACGCTCCCCTCANGTCAATAAAAAATCAAGAGAACAGTTCAAACTCCATTCCTACAAGCGTTTATTAGATATATACAGTTCATCATCCAAGACAATTGATGCTTTGATGAAATTGGAATTGCCTAGCGGTGTAGAAGTNGAGATCAAAGTGTAATAATAAAACAANAAACAAATGTCNGGGTTAATAGGAAGAAAAATCGGNATGACCAGTCTTTTTGATGAAAAAGGTAAAAANATCCCTTGTACAGTATTGGAGGTGGGACCNTGTGTGGTNACCCAAGTCAAAACCAAAGTNGTTGACGGNTATGATGCACTTCAACTGNGTTTNGATAACAAGGCAGAAAAAAGAGCNACAAATGCCACTAAGGGGCATTTCAAAAAAGCAAATANAGNNCNNAAGAAAAAGCTCGTCGAATTCCAAAATTTTGAAGAAGAACACAAACTAGGAGATACTATCACGGTAGATCACTTTAANGAAGGAGAATTTGTAGATGTTTCGGGNACCTCCAANGGGAAAGGGNTTCCAAGGNGTNGTNAAGCGCCACGGATTTNCAGGGGTTGGACAGGCNACNCANGGTCANCATAATCGATTAAGAGCCCCTGGATCTATTGGTGCTGCTTCCTATCCAGCACGAGTCTTTAAGGGAATGCGTATGGCAGGTCAAATGGGAAATGAAAAAGTAAAGGTGCANAACCTCTNTGTATTAAAAGTAGTATCTGATAAGAATCTTTTNGTGGTTAAAGGATGTGTTCCTGGNCANAAAAATTCTTACATAATCGTNCNGAAATAATGGAATTATCAGTANTTAACAATAAAGGAAAAGAGACCGGAAGAAAGGTCAANCTNGACCCATTGGTTTTNGGTATTAANCCTAANGATCANGCCATTTATCTAGATGTAAAGCAATATTTGGCCAATAAACGNCAAGGAACTCACAAGTCCAAAGAAAGGGCTGAGATTGTAGGGAGNACTCGCAAGATCAAGAAACAAAAAGGAACAGGAACTGCNAGAGCTGGTAGCATCAAGAGTCCCATTTTTCGTGGNGGAGGTCGAATTTTTGGCCCNATTCCTCGAGATTATAATCAGAAAGTAAATAAGAAAGTTAAACGATTAGCGAGAAAATCTGCCCTTAGTATTAAGGCNAAAGAAAAGTCCATTTTGATCGTTGAAGANTTTCAAATGGAAGCNCCCAAAACTGCTTCTTACAATNANGTNTTACAGGCTCTAGNTCTNAAAGACAAAAAGTCTTTNGTCGTNTTGGGTNAACCAAATAAAAATGTATATTTGTCNTCTCGAAATCTAGAGCAATCAATAGTTGTAAATAACTNTGANNTAAACACTTACCAAATAACCAATGCNTCNANNTTGGTAATATTTGAAAGNGCTATAACTNAAATTGANANCATTTTNAANAAAGTNTAANGCAATGGATATTTTAATAAAACCTATAATTACCGAAAAAGCAACTGCTGCAAGTGAGCTTNANAANTGTTATAGTTTTTTGGTGAATACCAAAGCNAATAANTTGGAAATTAAAAAAGCTGTNGAAGCNGCTTANGGTGTGTCTGTTGATAAAGTAAGAACCCTCAACTATGGTCCGCAAANAAAAACTAAATATACCAAAACGGGTATCCAATCAGGAAAAACCAATGCTACNAAAAAGGCNGTGGTTCNANTTGCTGAGGGAGATGCAATAGATTTTTACAGTAACCTTTAAACGCGTCTGATGTCAGTTAGAAAATTAAAGCCAGTAACCCCCGCTCAGCGTTTTAGANTAGTAAATGGATTTGATGCAATTACNACTGATAAGCCNGAGAAGNCTTTGCTCGTNCCGAAAAANCGTACTGGNGGAAGAAATAACAGNGGAAAAATGACTGNTCGTTACAGAGGCGGTGGACACAAAAGAAGGTATCGTATAATAGACTTTAAGCGAAATAANCATGACGTAGTNTCNGAAGTTAAATCTATAGAATANGATCCCAACAGAACAGCATTCATNGCACTTTTGGAATATAAAGACGGTGAAAAGCGATATATAGTTGCTCAAAATGGACTTCAGATTGNACAAAAAATTAGTTCAGGTGAGAAGGCTACCCCTGAGGTGGGAAATGCNCTTTACCTTTCCAAAATCCCTTTGGGAACTATTATTTCTTGTATTGAGCTTANTCCAGGAGGNGGCGCGNNCCTTGCACGCAGTGCTGGAGCNTTTGCCCAATTAATGGCCCGAGAAGGGAAGTTGGCNATCATCAAATTACCNTCTGGTGANACCCGATCTGTCCCNACAACTTGTATGGCTACTATTGGAGTAATATCCAATTCAGACCATCAATTGTTGGTTTCAGGTAAAGCAGGTNGATCTCGTTGGATTGGTANAAGGCCGAGAACGAGACCTGTAGCNATGAANCCTGTNGATCACCCCATGGGAGGNGGAGANGGTCGTGCCTCCGGAGGACACCCAAGATCCAAAAATGGTATTCCCGCTAAAGGATNTAGAACACGTTCTAAGGCNAAAGCGAGTAATAAATTCATANTGGAACGCAGAAAAAATAATTGATTATGGCACGCTCATTAAAAAAAGGACCCTTCGTTGCGCTTAGNCTTGANAAAAAGGTTAANAAAAATGTAGAAGAAAATAAAAAGTCAGTGATTAAAACTTGGTCTCGTGCTTCATTGATTACACCCGATTTTGTGGGACAAACCATCGGTGTGCACAACGGAAGACAATTTGTTCCTGTATACATTACAGAAAACATGGTTGGGCACAAACTCGGTGAATTTTCACCAACACGCTCTTTTAGAGGACATGCTGGGGCAAAAAATAAAGGAAAAAAATAATTTACGGTCATGGGAAAACGTAAAAGAGAATCAGCAGTAGCTATAAAAGAAGCAAATAAAAATCTTGCTTTTGCTAAACTTAGCAATTGTCCGACATCCCCACGTAAAATGAGATTGGTTGCCGATCAAGTGAGAGGAGAAGATGTAAACAAGGCTTTGGCTATTTTGAAATTTAGTCCAAAAGAAGCTTCCAGAAAATTAGAGAAATTATTGGTGTCTGCTATTTCAAACTGGCAATCCAAAAATGAAGATGCTGATGTTGAAAAAGCATCTTTATTCATCAAAGAAATTAAAGTGGATGGTGGTAAGATGTTAAAGCGACTTCGTCCCGCTCCACAAGGAAGAGCTCACAGAATAAGAAAACGCTCGAATCATGTAACCCTAGTTTTGGGAGCAAACAATTTAGAAAATTAATATGGGACAAAAAACTAATCCTATCGGTAATCGCTTGGGTATCATCAGAGGATGGGACTCTAACTGGTTTGGTGGTCGAAATTACGGAGATAAATTGGCTGAAGATGATAAAATCAGAAGATACATCCATGCTCGTTTGGCCAAAGCAAGTGTTTCTAACGTAATTATTGAGCGTACATTAAAACTTATTACCATAACCATTACTACTGCTCGACCTGGAATCATTATTGGAAAAGCAGGGCAAGAGGTAGACAAGCTCAAAGAAGAGTTGAAGAAGATTACCAACAAGGATATTCAAATCAACATTTTTGAAATTAAGCGTCCTGAGTTAGATGCGCAGTTGGTAGCAGCAAGCATTGCTCGCCAAATCGAGAGTAGGATTTCCTACAGGCGTGCAATAAAAATGGCCATTGCTGCTTCAATACGAATGAATGCAGAGGGTATTAAAATTCAAATTTCTGGCCGATTAAATGGAGCAGAGATGGCACGATCCGAATCCTACAAGGAGGGAAGAATNCCTTTATCAACATTTAGAGCNGATATCGATTATGCATTGGTGGAAGCNCATACTACCTATGGTCGTTTGGGTNTAAAAGTNTGGATAATGAAAGGAGAGGTTTTTGGAAAAAGAGAACTTTCNCCATTGGTAGGTATGTCTAAAAAGTCTGGNNCNGGAAACAACAAAAGCGGAGGTGNNGGTGGTNTTCGTCAGCAAAGAAGAAGAAACAANAATAACAGATAGGTAAATGTTACANCCTAAAAGAACTAAGTTCCGAAAAGCGCAAAAAGGTCGNATGAAGGGAATTTCCCAAAGAGGAAGTCAACTTTCTAATGGTATGTTTGGTATNAAGTCTTTGGATTCAAAATTTATTACTTCCCGACAGATCGAAGCGGCAAGGATTGCTGCCACGCGATATATGAAACGTGAGGGTCAATTNTGGATTAAGATTTTTCCAGATAAGCCNATNACCAAAAAGCCTCTGGAAGTACGTATGGGTAANGGAAAAGGAGCTCCAGAATATTTTGTAGCNGTCGTNAAGCCTGGNCGAATTATGTTCGAAATTGCAGGTGTCANTTTGGATGTGGCCAAAGAGGCTTTGAGATTGGCAGCACAAAANTTACCCGTCAAAACTAAATTNATCATTGCTAGAGATTTTCAAGCTTAATTTTAGAAGAAAATGAAAACAACNGAAATCGANAAATTATCCCTTGNGGATTTACANGACAAGNTNCTAGANTTNCAAAAGCAATTGTCGGATTTGAAAATGAATCATNCTGTAAGCCCCCTNGGAAANCCACTACAGATNAAAANAGTAAGAAAAACAATAGCNAGATTATTAACGGCTATTAGTGCTAAGCAAAATGAAATTATCACCTNAGGACATGGAAAATAGNAATTTAAGAAAAGAACGAATTGGTATGGTNACCAGNAANAANATGCAAAAGTCTATCATTGTCTCTGAGGTCANNAGGGTGAAGCACCCTATGTANGGAAAATTTGTTNTAAAGACTAAAAAATACGTTGCTCACGATGACCTCAATGATTGCAATATTGGTGATACTGTAAAAATAATGGAAACACGTCCTTTAAGTAAATCAAAATGCTGGCGTTTGGTTGAAATAATTGAAAGAGCTAAATAATNATGTTACAACAAGAATCTAGATTACAAGTAGCNGACAATACNGGNGCAAAAGAAGTTTTAGCCATCAGGGTNTTNGGAGGAACAAAAAGACGATATGCTTCTTTNGGAGACAAAATNGTCGTTTCTGTCAAAGAGGCTTCTCCATCAGGAACAGTAAAAAAAGGACAGGTTTCACAAGCAGTTGTGGTTCGTACTACCAAAGAAGTTCGACGTNCTGACGGCTCTTACATTCGTTTCGATGACAATGCATGTGTATTGTTGAGTCCTACGGGGGAAATGAGGGGAACACGNGTTTTTGGCCCTGTTGCTAGAGAGCTNCGTGANAGACAATTTATGAAAATCGTATCATTAGCACCTGAAGTACTTTAAATAAAAAATGATGGNTAATAAAAAAATTAAAAGAGACGATAAGGTTATGGTNATTGCCGGAGANCACAAAGGTTCAGAAGGAAAAGTTGTGANGGTGATTCGAGATCAAAATAAAGCCATTGTTGAAGGNNTTAACTTGATTAAAAAACACGCTAAGCCNAGCGCCCAGAATCCACAAGGTGGAATTATCGAGAAAGAAGCTCCGATCCATATTTCAAATCTTTCNTTGACCACTANCGATGGTAAAGCNACNCGTNTAGGTTTTAGAATGGAGGATGAAAATAAGGTTCGTTTTGCNAAAAAAAATAATGAANTTGTGTAATGAGTTATCANGCAAGACTTAAGAAAGAATATAATAAACGAATTATTNNTACGTTGAAAGAAGAGTTTGGATACNTNAATGTTATGCAGGTACCNAAACTTAANAAAATTGTTATAAGTAGAGGAGTGGGAGCAGCAGTAGCCGATAAAAAACTAATCGATTACGCTNTGGACGAGTTGACAGGAATCTCTGGTCAAAAGGCNATTGCTACCATNTCCAAAAAAGATGTCGCTGCTTTTAAGCTCCGAAAAGGAATGCCTATTGGAGCTAAAGTTACCCTTAGAGGTGAGCGNATGTATGAATTTTTAGACAGATTGGTAACAGCAGCGCTACCAAGAGTTAGAGATTTCCAAGGGGTTAAGACCTCTGGTTTTGATGGAAGAGGCAATTACAATTTAGGGGTTACAGAACAAATTATTTTCCCTGAAATAGATATAGATAAGGTTAATAAAATCTCAGGAATGGATATTTCCTTTGTTACGTCTGCCAAAACAGACAAGGAAGCAAAGTCATTGTTGAGTGAACTGGGGTTACCCTTTAAAAAGAGTTAATTATGGCTAAAGAATCAATGAAAGCTCGCGAGAGAAAAAGANCTAAAACTGTTGCCAAGTTCGCNGCTAAAAGAAAAGCTNTNAAAGAAGCCGGNGATTATGAAGCTTTGCAAAAGTTACCNCGTAATGCATCTCCTGTAAGAATGCNCAACCGATGCAAATTGACAGGTCGTCCGAAAGGNTATATNCGTCAGTTTGGAATTTCAAGGGTAACTTTTCGAGAAATGGCNAACAAAGGATTAATTCCTGGTGTAACNAAAGCTAGCTGGTAATTAAATAATTAAAAAATATGTTTACAGATCCTATTGCAGATTATTTGACCCGAATTAGAAATGCCANNGCCGCAGGNCATATGGTGGTTAATATTCCTGCGTCAAAATTAAAAAAAGAAATCACCAAAATTTTATATGATCAAGGTTATATTTTGAGTTATAAGTTTGAAGAAACAGAAAACCATCAAGGCAATATCAAAATTGCATTGANGTATGATAAGATTACAAAAGAACCTGTNATAAAAAAAATGCANAGAATCAGNACCCCTGGTTTGCGAAAATATGCTTCAGCAGATAGTTACCCTAGAATTCTAAATGGATTGGGNATTTCGATTNTATCCACTTCAAAAGGAGTCATGACGGGAAAGCAAGCTTCGCTTNAACATGTAGGGGGAGANTTACTATGTTATNTATATTANAAAGAAGTAAAAAGAATAAAATGTCTAGAATAGGTAATAATCCCATCAGNNTNCCCGANGGAGTGAATATTGATATTCAAGNGGATAAAATTGTTGTCAAGGGAAAAATGGGTGAATTGATTCAAAATTTTAGTGATGTNTCGTTTGAAATGANCGAAAATATTATTANTGTAAAGCGTCCATCCGATTCTAAAGACCACCGGGCAAAGCACGGNCTTTATCGTACNCTGNTNAANAATATGGTTGAAGGAGTATCCAAAGGATTTACTAAAGAATTGGAATTGGTNGGTGTNGGATACAGAGCCACCAACCATGGTCAGAAACTAGATTTAGCTTTGGGTTTTTCACACAATATATTATTTGANATTGCNCCNGANGTTAANGTAGAGACCATNTCAGAAAAAGGAAAGAATCCAATTGTTAAATTAAGCTCACATGACAAGCAGTTNTTGGGGTATGTAGCAGCTAAAATTCGCTCTTTTAGAAAACCTGAACCTTACAAAGGTAAAGGNGTGAAATTTGTNGGAGAGCAAATCAGAAGAAAAGCAGGTAAATCTGCATAATNAATAANGTATGGGATTAACAAAATCAGCAAGAAGAGANAGAATCCATTTACGNATNAGAAAGACANTTCNGGGAACTGCCGANAAACCCAGACTGTCTATTTATAGAAGTAATAAGGAAATTTATGCTCAGGTCATTAATGATGTGATTGGAAACACCATCGCTTCAGCTTCTTCAAGAGATAAAGAGATAGTAGAAGCAAAATCTGATAACAAGATTGATGAAGCTCAATTGGTTGGAAAATTGATTGGAGATCGAGCAAAGAAAGCAGGTGTAACCACTATTGGCTTTGATAGAAGCGGATATTTATACCATGGAAGAGTAAAATCTCTTGCCGATGGTGCACGTGAGGCAGGTTTAAATTTTTAAANNAATTATATGTATCAGGATTATAAAAATGTTGAATTGGTAAAGCCTGCAGGNCTAGATTTGAAAGACAGATTGGTAGGTGTTCAACGTGTAACAAAAGTAACNAAAGGTGGTCGTGCATTTGGTTTNTCTGCTATTGTAGTAGTAGGAGANGAAAANGGAGTTGTTGGTCAAGGTTTGGGTAAATCAAAGGAAGTATCCGAGGCCATTGCCAANGCCNTTGAGGATGCTAAGAAAAATTTGGTTCGTATTCCTATNNCTAAGGGGACATTACCCCATGAGCAAAAAGGAAAATTTGGAGGAGCAAGNGTTTTTTTAAAGCCTGCTTCNGAAGGTACAGGAGTTATTGCTGGTGGTGCGGTTCGAGCGGTTCTNGAGGCTGTTGGAGTNCANAATGTACTCTCCAAATCNCAAGGATCATCAAACCCNCACAATGTTGTGAAAGCTACGTTTGATGCCCTTCTNCAATTGAGAAGCCCTCAAACNATTGCAAAGCAAAGAGGGATCAGCATAGAAAAAGTTTTTAACGGATAAAAATCAANATTATGGNCAAGNTAAAAGTTACTCAAATCAAAAGCAGTATCAAAAAAATGCAATCTCAAAAAAGAACCCTTGAAGCATTGGGTTTAAGAGGTATTGGAAAAGAGGTTANCCATGANAACACCCCAAACATTCTTGGAATGATNGAAAAAGTAAAACATTTGGTTAAAACCACTGAAGCTTAAAAATGNGTCTACAAAATTTAAAACCAGCAGAGGGTTCTANCCNAAGACAAGGAAAACGCTTGGGCNGNGGCGAAGGCTCTGGAAAAGGTGGAACTGCNGCAAGAGGTCATAAAGGAGCTAAATCTAGATCTGGATATTCTAAAAAAATTGGATTTGAGGGAGGNCAGATGCCTTTACANAGACGNGTTCCCAAATTCGGTTTTAAAAATATTAATCGAGTCGCTTACAAAGTTATCAATTTAGATAAACTCCAAAATCTTGCTAATGAAAAGAAGGTGAAAAAAGAAGTAACGTTTGATATATTAGTTGAACTTCGTTTGGCTGGAAAAAACGAACTTGTAAAAATATTAGGTAGGGGAAAAATAGAATCTCCTCTAAAAGTATCTGCTCATAAATTTTCTGCATCTGCAAGGGTTGCGATTGAATCAGCAGGTGGAGAAGTCGTTACAATATAATTTATAGCGATGAAGAAATTTATTGAGACGATTTTAAACATTTACAACATCGAGGAGTTGCGTGGACGTATTTTTACCACGTTGACTCTTTTGTTGGTTTATCGTTTGGGGGCTCAAGTAGTTTTACCAGGAATAGACTCTGTTCAATTGGCAGAACTAGCCAACCGAACTGATGGAGGTGGTTTATTGGGAATTCTTAATGCCTTCACTGGCGGGGCTTTTGCAAATGCTTCTGTATTTGCCTTGGGTATTATGCCTTATATTTCTGCTTCGATTGTGGTTCAGTTGATGGGGATTGCAGTCCCTTACCTACAGAAACTCCAAAAGGAGGGTGAGAGCGGTAACAAGAAAAGAACGCAAATTACAAGATGGTTGACCATTTTGATCTGTGTGATTCAAGCTCCTGCATATCTTTATGGACTTTCTGCATTGGGTGTTCCAGATAGCGCTTTTGTAATAGGTAGAGGCCCTCTCTTTATGATTTCCTCTGTAATTATTTTGGTCACGGGTACAATCTTTGCTATGTGGCTAGGAGAAAAAATTACCGACAAAGGAATTGGTAACGGAATTTCTTTATTAATTATGGTTGGAATTATTGCCAACCTTCCATTATCCTTTACTCAAGAATTTGTATCTCGTGTTTCTGAAAATAACGGTGGCTTGATGATGATATTAATCGAATTGGTCTTATGGGTAGTTATAATTTTATTGAGTATATTGTTGGTAATGGCGGTAAGACAGATTCCTGTTCAGTATGCGAGAAGAAGTGCCTCTGGAACCAATGAAAAAAACGTATTTGGATCAAGACAATATATCCCTCTAAAATTGAATGCCTCTGGGGTAATGCCAATTATTTTTGCGCAAGCGCTAATGTTTGCACCTGCTTATTTGGGTGGAGCCTTCGGTGACTCAGCTGCAGGTCAATGGTTGCAAACCAACTTTTCTGATATTTTTGGCTTGTGGTATAACATATTATTTGCTGTTTTAATTATTATTTTTACCTATTTCTACACAGCAATTACGGTTCCGACCAATAAGATGTCAGACGACTTAAAAAGAAGTGGTGGTTTTGTTCCAGGTATCCGACCAGGAAATGAAACTTCAGAATTCTTAGATACAGTGATGTCACATATCACATTCCCAGGTTCATTGTATTTAGCAGCCATTGCGGTTTTTCCAGCAGTGGTGGTAAAACTTGTAGGAATGCAACAAGGTTGGGCTTTATTTTATGGAGGAACTTCCTTACTGATTATGGTAGGGGTAGCCATTGATACGATTCAACAGGTGAATTCCTATTTATTGAATCGTCATTATGATGGATTGATGTCCAAAACGATTAGAAATAGAAGAGCAGGGACAATATAATATGGCAAAGCAAGCAGCAATAGAGCAAGAAGGTACTATAATTGAGGCATTGTCCAATGCAATGTTTCGGGTAGAGCTTGAGAATGGTCATGTTGTGACCGCACATATTTCAGGGAAAATGCGATTGCACTATATTAAATTATTACCTGGAGACAAAGTTAAATTAGAAATGAGTCCCTACGATTTATCAAAAGCAAGGATTACATATAGATTTTAAAACAGAAAAATGAAAGTAAGAGCTTCCTTAAAAAAAAGAAGTATGGATTGTAAAATTGTCCGTAGAAAGGGACGATTGTATGTTATCAACAAAAAAAATCCTCGATTCAAACAAAGACAAGGTTAGATTATGGCTAGAATTTCAGGAGTAGATATTCCAAAACAAAAAAGAGGCGTTATAGCTCTTACCTATATATATGGTATCGGTAGAAGCCGTGCTCAAGAGATATTGGCAATTTCCAAAGTTAGTGAGGACATTAAGGTTTCCGATTGGACAGATGACGAAACGGGAAGAATTCGTGAAGCTGTAGGTAGCTTTAAAATTGAAGGTGAATTGCGATCTGAGTTACAATTGAACATCAAGCGTTTGATGGACATTGGCTGTTACAGAGGGATTCGTCATCGAACTGGTTTGCCCTTAAGAGGCCAACGAACAAAAAATAATTCAAGAACCCGAAAAGGGAAAAGAAAAACTGTAGCTAACAAAAAGAAAGCCACTAAATAATATAAATTAACTATGGCAAAAGCAATTACCAAAAAACGTAAAGTCAATGTCGAAGCTTATGGTGAAGCTCATATCAATGCATCATTCAATAATATAATTATTTCTTTAACCAATAATAAAGGAGAGGTAATCACTTGGTCGTCTGCTGGAAAAATGGGTTTTAGAGGATCAAAGAAAAACACACCTTATGCGGCTCAAACAGCTGCTGAAGATGTTTCTAAAGTAGCTTTGGAAGCTGGTTTAAGAAAAGTAAAGGTATTCGTAAAAGGGCCTGGTAATGGACGTGAATCTGCTATCAGAACATTACATAACAGTGGTATTGAGGTAACAGAAATTGTAGACGTTACCCCACTGCCGCACAATGGTTGTCGACCCCCGAAGAGAAGAAGAGTATAATTTAACTTTTTATCGAATGATGAGAACTTAATTCATAACACAAAAACTTAATATGGCAAGATATATCGGTCCAAAATCTAAGATTGCTAGAAAATTCGGAGAGCCTATCTTCGGAGTAGACAAAGCATTCGAAAAAAGAAATTACCCTCCAGGCCAGCATGGAAACAACAGAAGGAGAGGAAAAAAATCTGAATATGCAGTTCAGTTGCTTGAAAAGCAAAAAGCAAAATATACGTACGGTATTCTAGAACGCCAGTTTCGTAATATTTTCAGAAAAGCGAGTGGCAGTAAAGGCGTTACTGGCGAAGTACTATTACAATTGTGTGAATCTAGGCTTGATAATGTGGTTTACAGAATGGGTATTGCTCCCACGAGGAATGCTGCTCGACAGTTGGTTTCTCATAGACACATTACCGTAAACGGTAAGCTTGTCAATATACCGTCCTACACCGTCAATCCTGGAGACTCTGTTGGGGTGAGAGAAAAATCCAAATCTCTTCAGGCTATTTCTGCTTCATTGGAGGCCAATTCCTCTGTTTATGAATGGATGACCTGGAATAATGAAACATATGAGGGAAACTTTGTAAGTGTCCCACAGCGCGTTCAAATACCTGAGAATATTAAGGAACAGTTGATCGTAGAATTGTACTCAAAATAATTTAATTACAGTAAGAAATAAACTATGGCAATATTAAATTTCCAAAAACCCGATAAAGTAATCATGATCGACTCCTCAGAGTTCGAAGGCAAATTCGAATTTCGACCTTTAGAGCCAGGATATGGTCTTACTGTGGGAAATGCACTTAGAAGAGTTCTATTATCCTCTTTGGAAGGTTTTGCAATCACCTCAGTGAAAATTGAAAATATAGAACACGAATTTTCTACTATTCCTGGAATTGTAGAAGACGTGACCGAGATTATACTTAATCTAAAACAGATCAGATTTAAAAGGCAAATTGAAGATGTTGAGGACGAAAAAGTAAACATCATGGTTGGAGGTCAAGACCAGCTAAAAGCAGCAGACTTTCAGAAATTCATATCTGGATTTCAGGTACTAAATCCAGATTTGGTTATTTGTAATTTAGAGAAAGGTGTTCAGTTAAATATGGAAGTGACCATCGAAAAGGGTAGAGGATATGTAACTGCAGAAGTGAACAAAAAATCTAATACTGCTTTTGGTGTGATTGCTATTGATTCGATTTTTACGCCTGTAAAAAACGTAAAATACAGCATTGAGAATTACCGTGTTGAGCAGAAAACGGACTTTGAAAAACTGGTTTTTGAAATCATAACCGATGGTTCTATCCATCCCAAAGATGCCTTGACTGAGGCTGCTAAAACTTTAATTCATCATTTCTTGTTGTTCTCCGATGAGCGTATCACCCTTGAGGCCGATGAGATCGCTCAAGCAGAAACCTATGATGAGGAGTCACTTCACATGAGACAATTGCTAAAGACCAAGTTGATTGATATGGACTTGTCTGTTAGGGCTTTGAATTGTTTGAAAGCTGCCGAGGTAGACACTTTAGGTGATTTGGTTTCTTACAATAAAAATGACCTGATGAAATTCAGAAATTTTGGTAAAAAATCTTTGACAGAATTAGAAGAGTTAGTCGTTTTAAAAGGTTTATCCTTTGGAATGGATTTGGTCAAATATAAGTTAGATAAGGACTAGATTTTAGATAATAAACAATGAAACACGGAAAAAAAGTCAATCATCTGGGTAGAAAAGTAGCACATAGAAAGTCCATGTTGGCAAACATGGCCTCTTCTTTGATCGAGAACAAACGAATCAGTACCACAGTGGCTAAGGCTAAAGCATTGAAGCAATTTATAGAACCCCTGATTACGAAATCAAAAAACGACACAACAAACAATCGTCGATTGGCTTTCAGTGCCTTACGAAACAAATATGCCGTCGCGGAACTTTTTAGAGAAGTGGCACAGAAGATAGGGGACCGTCCCGGAGGTTATACTCGTGTCATTAAGATGGGTAATCGTTTGGGTGATAATGCTTCTATGGCAATGATTGAATTGGTTGATTTTAACGAGGTTTACAATAATGAAAAAACTGCTGCCAAAAAATCAACGCGAAGAAGCCGGTCTAGAAAAAAAGAGGCTAATGCAGAGACTTCAACTCCTACTGACAAAGCAGCAAAGCTGAGCGGAGAAACTGCGGTTGAAGAACCACATGCTCCGACTTTACATACCAAAGCAAACAAAACAGCAAATCCTGAAGTCAAAAATGCATCCGAGTCCGAAAAAGACGATGAGGAGTAATACTTTTTGTTGTTAATAATTTTAATCTTTATTAAAGGATAAGCTATTTAGTTTATCCTTTTTTTTATGTTATTTTGTTATAATATGTCTTACAAAACAAGGAAAAAAGCACTCTTATTATTGGTCGATGGTACTAAGTTTTTTGGAAAAGCCGTAGGTCCCGACGGTACTCGATTTGGAGAAATTTGTTTCAATACCGGAATGACAGGCTACCAAGAAATTTTTACCGATCCCTCTTATTCTGGTCAGCTCTTGGTGACCACTAATGCTCACATAGGTAATTACGGTGTACAAACAGAAGAATCACAATCCAATGGTGTAAAGATTGCCGGATTGATATGTAAAAATTTTAATTATGATTACTCACGTCCCGCTGCAAATGAGTCATTAGAATCATACTTGGAAGAAAACGACCTTTTTGCAATTTCTGATGTCGATACCCGTGCTTTGGTAAATTATATCCGAGAAAACGGTTCGATGAATGCGGTTATTACCACTGCCTTAGATAAAGAGGAGAGCTTGATCAAAGAATTGGCTGAAACGCCCAGTATGGAAGGTTTGGAACTGGCCTCCAAAGTTTCTACAAAAGAACCTTATTACTATGGAAACTCAGATGCTGAATTTAAAGTTGCAGCATTGGACCTTGGGGTTAAAACTAATATTTTAAAGCATTTGTCTGATAGAGGGTTATACATTAAAGTTTTTCCTCATGACACTAATTTTGATCAAATGCTGGAATGGGAACCTGACGGATTTTTTATATCTAATGGTCCCGGTGATCCCGATCCACTTTTAGGGGCCCAAAACCTAGCTAAGGAAATTATCAAGCACAACCTCCCATTGTTTGGCATTTGTCTGGGACACCAGATTATTGCCCTTGCCAATGGCATACCGACATATAAGATGTTTAATGGTCACAGGGGAATCAATCATCCTGTCATTAATTTGCTAACAGGAAAGGGAGAAATTACATCCCAGAATCATGGTTTTGCTGTTGATAAGTCAGCGGCAGAGTCTCATGAAGAAATGCAAATTAGTCACCTTCACTTAAATGACCACACTGTAGCGGGCTTGAGAATGAAAAACAAAAATTGTTTCTCGGTTCAATACCATCCAGAAGCAGGTCCAGGTCCAAATGATGCTAGCTATTTGTTTGATGAGTTTTATCAAAACATAAAAGCGCATTCTACCCAAGAACAACCAATTTAATTTGAACATAAATGAGCGTAATTATTGAAGTCCATGCAAGGCAGATTTTTGATTCGAGGGGGAATCCTACCGTAGAAGTGGATGTAGTAACAGAAAACGGTGTCCTTGGCCGAGCAGCAGTTCCCTCAGGTGCTTCAACCGGAGAGCACGAAGCTGTTGAATTGAGAGATGGAGGTAAGTCCTACATGGGAAAAGGCGTTACAATGGACTGATTTTGAATATTTAGTTAATAAATGGCAGACAGTAGTAAAAAGAGATTTAGATAAAGACAGACTGGGTGTATTTTGGGCTTTGTTATTTTTATCATCAGAAAATAAAATTGAATTAAAACAACAATATTCTCTCT
>PAHA01000008.1 GCA_002711215.1 Flavobacteriaceae bacterium | reverse complement strand
TCATGTCCGTTACCTTAGAGGTATCCCAAGAATTAAAATTCTGATTATCTGAGGACAACAACAAATTGTTAGTGAACATACGACTCATGTTGGTTACATTAGAGGTATCCCATGAGCTTAAATTTTGATTGAAAGCTCTGTTTTGATTGGCTAAAAGGCCTGATGCACCGTTAAAAAGGTTACTCATATCAGTTACAAGTGTGGTAACTACTCTATTCCAATCTGTATCAGTTCTATCTTTGCTCGCTAAAGAAGTATTGTCATGGGCAGTATAAAGAGTTCCACTTACCATACCGGTATCTCCCGCACTACATCCAGAACATTTTACAGTCACCCCATTTGAAGCCAAGTAAAAAGTGGGGCTTATGGTAAGGGTAAGGGAAGCATTTCCGGAGTAGGATTTACTATTGGTATCGGTTGCAGTAGCAGTTACATTTAGTGTAGTCCCCGAAGAAATATTTGAAGGTACTTGCCAGTAATAAGTCCATACTGCAGCAGTAGTGCTTTGTGTCATAGCTACATTGGTAACCACCCCTGTTATCGAAATCGTAGGTGAGGCATTCATATTTATGGAGAAAGTAGCGGTAAGGGTTACCTGACCGGTAGTAATTACATTATCTGAATCATTTGAGGTGATGGTTAGCGTTGCTGGAGAACCTGGGGGAGGACATGTTCCCCATTGGGGTGTCTTGGAAGCGTTGTTGTAGATACCAGAATTATAAGAAAAAAGTCCAGGTTGACCACCGGTAATCGAAGAAACACACCAACCGCTTAAATCTTGAGTAAACCTACCGGCAGAATTTAAAAATCTATAAAAACCAACTTGTGTATTTGAATTGTTCCCTCCATCTGTAACTGAAGACACATCCCAACCACTAATGTCAGTATTAAAATTACTACAATCTAAAAACATCCCCATCATATTAGTAACTTTGGACACATCCCAGGAACTTATATCTTGGTTGAATTTTCGAGCACCAGCAAACATGAAATACATATCGGTAACTGATGATGTATCCCAATTAAGAGGATTATTGTATGGAGCAATCCAACTTTTAACTTCTCCATTATCGAATTCACGGGCCGCATCAAACATACTCCTCATAGTTGTCACTTTTGAAACATCCCAATTGTTTAGGTTTTGATTAAAATCACTACAATTCATAAACATCTGACTCATGTCAACAACATTTGAAGTATCCCAATAACTTATCGAACCACTACCTCCATTATTAAAGATTTGCCTATTCCTGAACATCTCTGACATATCGGTAACATTGGAAGTGTCCCAACTTGATAAATCTTGATTAAATGAATTATATTCATTCCAATTGTTAGTTTTAAATAACTCGGACATATCAGTTACTAGCGTGGTAACCACTCGATCCCAATCGGTATCATTCGCGGATTTATTAGAAATAGAAGTATTGTCATGTGCAGTATACAGAGTACCACTTACCACACCCGTATCCCCTGCGCTACATCCAGAGCATTTTACAGTCACCCCATTTGAAGCCAGGTAAAAAGTAGGGCTTATTGTAAGGGTAAGGGAGGCATTTCCGGAGTAGGGTAAACTATTTGTATCGGTTGCAGTAGCAGTAACATTAAGTGTAGTCCCCGAAGAAATACTAGATGGTATTTGCCAGTAATAAGTCCATACCGCTGCACTATTACTTTGAGTCATCGCAACACTAGTTACAACCCCTGCTATTGAAATCCTGGGTGAGGCAGCAAGGTTCTCTGAAAAGGTAGCAGTTATTGTTACCTGACCTGAAGTAATTACATTATCAGAATAATTTGAGGTTATGGTTGCTGTTAAACTTGTCTGATGAGGCATCCATTGATAAGTCCCACCAAGTGTTCCATTTATTGAATTTCCGCTAGAATCATTTATTGATGTTCCCGATCCTTCATTTATTTTGTGATAAAGCAGTAAAGACGAATCAGTTGATATGGCTTGGTTTAAGTTTGAGCTTATTTCACTTTGAGTTCTAACGTCATTCCAAAGGCGAAAATCACTAACTTCTCCATTAAAGTTTCTAGATGCAGTGTCATCAAATGCCCCAATAGCAATTTCATGATTTGTGTTAGTTAATCCTTGGCTTGAAGAAGAAACAGAGTAGTTTTCAGTATCGACTAAAACCCCGTTAATGTAAAGTTTTAATTGGCCTGAACTAGAAGCAGAATTTGCAGTCATTGCAACGTGATACCAAGTACCCTCATTAATTGCGCTCGAGGTGACTTTTGGCCATGTCCCAACATAATGTTGCCTTATTCTTCCGCTTAAATATAGTTGTCCACTTGAATATTCAACATATACTTGCCAATCATCTTGTCTTGATATAATAAAATCTGCCTCTAACTGAGGGTTAGCTGATGATATTGTTGGACCATTATTTACCTTTACCCAAGCCTCTACTGTGATTTGATCTGTATCAGAATAGGTAACGTTATTATTTGTAGGAATTGCTATTACGCCATCATTCCCAATGAAGTTTATCCAATTAGAAAAAGTTGGGGAAGCTATTAATGCNACTTTNGGANNTCTACAAGCNGGACTCCTNCCGCTAAACCTTGGCCTNANAGAAGAATTNTTTTTTATAGGATTGTTATTCCCCCAAATATTNTNTCTGTTATTNTAAANATTCTGGTTATTNGGAAANCACCAATAAGAAAGNTCTTGATTTAAANTANNNGCATTATCNAATAATTGATTCACNCCATTTTGATCANTCATNCTTGAAACNTNCCAATAACCAATNTCTTGATTAAANGNNCNNGCNTTTTGAAANAACCCTTGCATGTTGCTTACATTNNNNGTATCCCANCTACTNATATCCTGATTAAAATTTGAATTNTTCTGAAATAACCCTTGCATATTTGTAATTCCAGAGGTACAAACNCANGATACATCTTGCCCCCCNGAGATCATNGAAACAAGAGTATTCNTGTTAACTTTTGTATAGGTTTTACCTCCTACAACACCAGTAGATCCTAGTGANGCATTATCGCAAAGAACGGTCTTATTNTTTGATGCTAGNTGGAAGTTTTGAGAGAAAATAGAGTTNGNAAAGCAACACAAAGCCCAACCAAAAAGGATAGNAAAAAAATANGATGATTTTAGGCTTGAGTAATNCAATTTATTTAAAATTNTAGATTTATTATTTTATTGAANAANCCTTTTTTNCTTTCTAANTTCAATTTTTTTCTAATACTGGAGCGCAGATTTGANAAGGTNCTTTNAGAAATTTGCATTAAATCCAATATTTGTTTNTTAGTGAAGTTCATGCGAATATACATACATATCTTAACTTCAGTAAAAGTCAGCTCCCCATTTAAATTAACNAGTNTTTGNGTGAAATCNGGATAGATTTTCGCAAATTCAATTTCAAAATTAGTAACAGCNACAATCCTTATGTTTTNNTTATTATGTCAAATAAGNTNAAANTTTTCAAGTATCCAAAGANATANATAAAAAAAGGTTTTTTGCAGTATAANTGCAGNATAATTTNCAATTAAAAAGATTAAAATACAANAATTTAGCAAAATCCTAATGCCTTTAGATTGNCATCAAAAAAGAATTTAAATCCTGATTTTGATNGAGNTTTAATTTTTTGGAAAGTCTATATCTCTGACTTTCGACAGTTCTNAGTGATATGCCTGAAATTTGAGCAATCTCATTATTATTGTGATTCATTTTGATATAAGAGGCCAACCTTAAATCCGTTTGTGAGAGTTTAGANATCTGAATNAGTTTATGCCGAAATTCTGGGTAAACGTTAACAAACATGTTGTCAAATTCCTCGTAGGATTTTTCAGAACTAATTACCNTATTCAGTTCTTTTGAAAGCATATTGTTTGTGTAATCTTCCTGCTTTTCTTNGTTTGTAATTTTCTTTTGAATNTTTTTNAAATAGTCATTTCTNTGGATAATAAAATTNGCTTTACTGACNAGTTCTCTGTTCTTTTGNTCCAACTCTGATCTAATTTTTTCTTTTTCCAATTCTAGGCGGCTTCCCTTTTCCTTTTGGTAGTTGTAGTTAATTCTAATGGTAACTAATGAAAAAAACAGAATTACAGAAGCAATAATTAAAATATACAGATATGAATTGTATCTAATTCTACTTTCATTTAGGGNTCTTGCNGAATCGGATAAGAGTATTTGTGTTTCAAGATCGTTTAATGTTTTGAGGACCTTTCTGNTATTTGCTATTGTTGAGATTAGAATTAAAGAATCTTTAACATTTAAAAGCAAATCCTTNTTCTTAGNTTTTTTATAAATTTTCTNNAGTACCTTATAGTTAAACNTTTTCTCTCTATCGCTAATATTTTTGAAANTTAAGTTTTTTAAAGCTATTTCTTTTGCAATATCTGTTTGACCGATAGCTAAATAACANTCTGAAAGCCTTGAGCCTNTTATATTGATTTCTACTGGAAATGATTTAAAAAGATCNTTAGCCTTTAGAAGGTTTTTAATTGCTTTTTTATANTCTTTTTTTGACTGGTAATATGNNCCCANAATTGAATACGCGTATCCAAANTTTCGGANTAAAAGAGATTTAGANAGATGCTCCTCTTTGTTTTTTTCAGACTCAAAAAATTCATTGATTTCATTTAATTTATTTTGAGCNGAAATCAANTCACCTTTAAGAAGTTTTACAGACAATAGCTGNGNCATTGAATACATCACANTGGAATTATATTCATTTCTATCGCNAAGATTTAAAACTAAGCTATCATGTACCTTATAATATATTTCNTCTTGCTTATCATATTCTCCAAGTGCACCATANACTAATCCAATGTTTGAATTAGAGGTTTTGAGTCCATTAATTCTATTAATCGGGTTCTTTNCAANATCAAAAAGCTTCCTAGCTTCNTCAAANTTTTCNANTGCCTTTTCATAATTCCTGTTTTTAAAATAAATATTTCCAATGTTAAGAACTACCCATGGAAGATTGGCCTTTGAANAAATAGTTTTCCCCATCCCCTTTTCTTTAATAGAATTNCTGGTTTGAAGTGCATAATTAAAATACTCTAAAGCNGATGAATAAAACTCCATATAAAGTAAAATTTCACCAATCTTTGAGTATATNCCAACCAATTCTNGGTCTGGNGTNGACCCTATTCGAAATTCNACATACTCNATCCCAAATTCAATTGCCAAGTTTGGGTTTAAAAATTNATATTTTATAATTGANTCCNTAAGGCTCAGGTTTTGCTGGGCATTGATGTNGACAACATTNAGCAAAAAAACAAAAAACAAAATTCTANNATACATCCTATTTTTTCAAGTAAATGAATAATAATATAGTNAATAATANTATAATNAGGATTTCAANTAATTGCNTAAGATTCAATACTTGTTATTTTTTTGGAAAAGTATTTTTTTGACCNCATTGAATTCTTTTATTGAAATTTTTTTTCATTGNCGTAAATTGATTTTAGCTCTTTGGGNAAGTCATTTTAAAACAGATTNTCAAATTTCGTAACAAAATATTTTAGTTAAANTTAAGGGAAGGTGATCAAATNGNCAATAGGACAAACTACTGCATTTNTNNTGCAAAAGAGAAAAAGCAAAAACNTGGTCTNCNTTACTGACAAAAATTTAAAAATCNTNGAGAGTCTTATAATTCTTTACCAGATCTGGGTTTACTATTCAGTTATCCGNTCTACCAATTGATCTGGCAGNGNATCNTCGACATCCTCAAGNTGCAGTTGCATCTTNTCTTTGAAGTAAGATACTATTTCAGGAAAGGTATTGGCGACATTNTGTTTTTCAGAAATATCCGCCCTAAGATCGTATAATTCTGGTTCATCTAGTATTATAGTTGGTCTTCCGTAATGAATAACCTCTCTTTGTTTTAAATGGACTTTGTACCGCTGATTTCTGTAGGCATGTAGTTCTGCAAAAGCCCAGTAATAAAAATCTTTTCGGGGACTATCGCTCTTTTCGGTCAAAACTTTAGACAAATCATAACCATCCATTTTTCGGTCAGATGGAACCTGCCCTCCCGACAAATTGGCAAATGTATTGATCAAATCCAATGTAGAACCCAGATCGTTNACCCTACCAGGGTTAACAATACCTGGTCCCCAAAATACAGTAGGTACCCTTTGGCCTCCCTCAAAAGTAGTACCTTTACCTGCTCTNAANGGNCCAGCAGAACCACCNTGAGTCTTAAACAACAACCAAGGGCCATTATCTGAAGTGAAAACNACTANTGTATTTTGATCCAAATTATTCTTTTTTAAAACATTAATAANCTCTCCTACGCTCCAATCAATTTCTTCTATAACATCGGTATATAGGCTAGCCTTACTCCNGCCTCTAAATTCTTCTGAAGCAAAAATGGGCATATGAGGCATACTGTGAGCGAGGTACAAAAAGAAAGGACTATTTTTATTTTTTTCAATAAATTCTAANGCTTTTTCGGTATATCTTTTGATAATGTTGGTTTGATCCGCAGGACGTTCAATTACTTNGGTATTTTCAATTAGAGGAACATTGAAAAATTTGGTTTCTGAATAATAATTCGGGTCACGCGATTTCTTTAAATAGATATCCCAATTGTNACNTAAAGCATCCATATCATTGGAATAAGGAATACCGTAATAATAATCAAAACCTTGACTTTGGGGNANGAATTTTGGTAAGTGCCCAAGGTGCCATTTCCCTATTGTGGCAGACGTATAACCTCTTTCTTTTAACANCTCGGCAATGGTAACCTCCTCATGGGGAAGCCCATTGGAAGAATCTGGAAAAAATACATGCCGCTTTGAAGANGTCATNCCATTTCTNATAGGATATCTNCCCGTAAGTAATGCAGCTCTACTTGAAGTACAAACNGGATCNGCTACATAAAACTGTGTCCACTTTTGACCTTCTTGAGCCATNTTATCAATGTTTGGNGTGCGAATGATAGGGTTGCCAAAAGTGCCTATATCCCCGTAACCAAGATCATCACAAAATACGACAACAAAATTGGGTGGATTTTTGGATTGGGCCAAAAGGGTATAAAAAGAACATAATACTAATAAAAATATAATAATGTTTTTCATTTTCGAGTTTTGATTTTTAAAACTATATATGCTAATATAATTAGAGTCAATTGGAATTGACTAAAGTTTTTTTAAAAACACATTTAATTTCGACTCAATTCAAACCCTAATCCACCGATTTCCCTCTTTTTTTAACTTGAGGTCATAAGAGGAATAGAATAATGATTTTGATCAAACCACTTTATTAGAATATTGAAGATAAAATCTTTAGNNAGATTACTCTAGAATTTCATTTTTATCCACCAACATTTTGTCGAATTTCAAATCGTCAAGTCCTTNTTGATCAAATGGGTCTTCGATATATTCTTGGATATTGTAGAGNGCCATCAATATAAATCCAATNATAACAGAAAAGAAAAGTGANACGATCAACTCCAAAAAATTGTTGTTAACGAAACTTGCCAAAATATTGGAATTGTAAACCAAAGGTGATAAATAAATAAAAATCAAACAATATACCCTAAGAGAGATAGGTGTNGAGTGNATTTTTAGGGTATTCAATTTTTCNACAGATTCAAATAATTCGTTCTTTACGCGAATGATGCTGTCTTTTTCCCTTTCGTTGTATAATTTTTTGTATTGAGTAAGGATATAAAAAATTTCCTTCCTTTTGCTCCTAATAGTATCCATATTATTTGATTCATTATTACTTAGGACACTTATTAAATTATCCTGTAAGCCCAATAAAGTCTTGAAGAAAGAAGAATAATCTTTTTTATTTATACCATCTACAGCGTGGAAAAGATTTGACAACTCAATCAGCTTATTCCTAAAACNATTGAATTCACTTAATGCATCTTGTCTTTTTTGGTAAGCNCTCGTTATAGAAAAAACCAANGGAAAAACGATCGNTATACTCAATATGGTAAAATCAATTTCAAGATTGAAGTTGAATTTATCATAGAAAAAATAAATTACTAATGTTTCAATCACAATCAAAACCATACGATAATTGATGGCAGAAAATANTATTCTNAATTTCATAACTAAATATTTGTGTATGATTTAATNTATTTGATATGTCAANTGGTTANCNNNATAATAAATAAAGTTATTGTTANGGTNANATACAAATAATGAANACAAATGATTTGGTATGCAGTAGAAATGCAGTAGTNTTTTAATAATAATTNCGAATTGTAAAGTTTACTTATCNACCCAAAAAACCNCACNTTGATGAGGGAGTTTNATTCTNCGNAGAAATTTGGGTTTTCACGGTGACNTTGGAAGTGTATTTTTNAACTCTAAAGNTTTGATTGACGAATCACTTTTTTNAGNTGGCCTNCANCCCAATGCCANTGGGTAACTTANATTGANAGGAACATTGACCCCTCTAATAAAAAAANATGGGAGCNTATTTAANTGGTGGACNNAGNATTAGGCTTNATCTATATTNATAGCTTTAAAAAATACCNTCCTNCTTTACNTCNANAATTAGAGTTTCGATAAACTTGATGTATCCNTTTACTCCTGTCAATTTATAAATTTCATTTCGCCTTCTNAGTGTNAGCATTCTCATCAATTCAAAGTCTTTATACTTGTCNAAGATAAAATCATTGTCTAAGCTTTTTTCAATNTCCGATTTGGTTTTAAACCAGTTTAAAATATCATTGCNTATTAAATTATTTCCGCTAAAATAATTTGAATTTAATANTGANCCTACTGACTCTATTTCATTCCTAAGCTTTTCCCTTTTAATTTTTAAAATCAATCCAGAGTTGATCAATGAATTGAAATACAAGTTTTTTGAATCATATTCCTCAGACATGGACAAAATAAATTCNATTCTTTCATTTATNTCATANAGATTGTCTTNATGAAATGATTTGATTTGTTTTGAATTGATCACCTCCCAATTNNCGGTGACACTATCTGAAACGGAAATCANGGATTTAATTTTACTCCTNAACGAGANTAATGAATAGTAGTTCTGCTCTAATTCATGAAGTAAATTTATTTCAAGTGTTTCAAGCTGGACTCTTTCATTCTTGTNNTCAATATATCTGTCTANACTGAANGAGCTTATGATGGATAAAAATATAGTAACGCTATTAAAGAGGTGCTTCTTTTTCATTTTAAAAAGTATTAATAAGAAATTTAATAAGACTATTTCTCAGGCNTGGAATTANTCAGAAACCAGCTTACTTTTGGAGCATTTACATAGTATCGTTAAAATCATTATATCTTNTATATNATTGGTACATCCAAAGTATAATATCTTTAGCTTGGTGTGACCAAGATCGGGAGCCATGNNTTCCATTTTTGTCTACCCAATACAAAAGATTTTCTTTAGGAAAATTAATTTTATTTAAATAGTCAATACATTTATCTAATCCNGANTGTANACCTGAATCAAANTTATCTGAACCATTTACCATTGCNAGCTTAAGATTNGCTGGNACCCTCGCTTTTTTTAATAATTCAAAATAGTTTTGACCTCTNAAAATTATTCCTGGCGATAGGCAAGCTGCTTTGGTAAATACATCATTTCTTTCCCATCCAAGGTATAATGAAATGGTCCCTCCAGCAGATGATCCCAATGATCCAATATCATCTGAGTTAATCCGGTATAATTTTTTTATTTCTGGAATTAGCTCCTGAATNAATGCNTTTCCATAATTAATTCCNTTTCTGGTNGGAACATATTCNNATTCTCTATTTTTTGTATTGCTNANACCCACCATTATNATCGGCTTTATTTTTTTTGATTGAATTAATTCGTAAACTNTTTCNTCTAGGTTCCATCCCCTTTTTNCAANNATNGAATCGTTTTTTGACTTANTTCCATTTCCGAACGCCNCTTTTCTATTAATAAAAACAGAACCACCGTCATGAACCAACAATAAAGGATATTTTTCTTCACTAAGATCATANCCCTCTGGANTCCAAACAAATATTTTTCTTGAATTATTGAGTATTTCAGAANCAAAGTCGTGTTGAAAAACNTTTCCGGTGACATGCTTGTGATCAAAAANAATTGATTCTGAAAGTATTGATTTTTTTACGTATTGACCNAGGGATGNNANGGGGACTATNAGTAAAATAANTATTAGATTTTTCATATNACTAAAATAATAAAATCTANAAAATGGGNNTAAATCNTAANTTTATAGGGTCCTTTTTTTTGAGCATAAAGATTTTCGATGGATCNTGATTGGAATNATTTGTTTGATGAAAACTAGGATTGGAATCCCAAAAGCNNNGNAAAATGAAATTNCATCGGGGGTAATGGNAAAGTTGAGGGAAGTGTGGNANCNTTCAAAGGTCNATGCACACAAGGAAATCCTTATGGTTCGNTCNNTTTACGGCNAGNTAATATTTNGNGGAGTCTCTGGTNTAGNGATNATTTTCTACTTTTATGAGGTANTTTTTAAAATANATGATCTGTTGCATNTGGTNGTATNCACNTTCGTTNAGGTAGACTTCCANNAAGGCNNAATGTCCGAAAGGNGNATGTCNTTGANNGGGGANAGGNATGANAAAGGTAGTTCCATCAGGTNTTGGGAGGGTNATCGAGAGGATAAAAAACAGCTTTTTTTGTTTGGAGTAAANCTNTTAAGTGNCTTGATCTGCTNAGGGTAGGTGATCNAAAGTGATTNGGCCGACGNCAAAAGACNTACTNAAAAAATAGAAGCATATTAGCTTTTTCATAACNTNTAGTTTTTCTANNTGTAAAAAAAATGTGTANNTGCNTAAAATTTGTATNNAGNAGAGCNACTGTATTNAACTTTNATGCCTNAGGTTTACTTTTATTCAAAGATTGACAANTATAGTAAATNAACTTTTTATTTATNAAATNNTTTNTANGNATNANTATTANTTGATTAATTGACAATATNTATGCGNTTTTTTTTAGGAAAATGTTATTCTNTTTTTTGAATGGCNGGAAATTTTAGATTTTTGGTCAAGTTTTGTNTTTTTTTGCAATTTNAAACATAAAATNTTGGCTAANAAGCNAGANCNAGAATTTCTATCGGCNTTAAAAAGGGTNTATGATGCGGTATTTGANTCCCCTCTTTCTCTTCATTATAANGNTGTTCGCGAGATTTGCGCCCAGCATATTAAAGNTGCTTTCACAAAGATTAATTTCCAAATNAAGGGCTCTGAGTATCTTCCTTACCAAAAGAACGCTATTTTTATTTACAACCACCTGAGNAACGATCCTTACTTCACNGTTGANAACGATTTTCAAATCACCTTGGACAGTCATTTTATNAGCAGTTTTATTTTAGANAAATACTATAAGGATNCGGGGGTTAGGGTCGTNCGTCATTCTTTACCCNATGAGTACCAGCACAAGGCCTACTACGAGCGATTGAAATACATAAGGGTATATGCCCATGAATTTATTCCTGANGGATTGGACAAAGAAGTGATCAAAACTGTCAACCAGCAATTTTACANCGAGGCGATGAAACATCTTGGNGAAAACTCGGGTTTGGTTTTCAGTCCGGAAGGTAATTCTTATTCCACGGGGGATTCTCCNGGGATTTTCCGGNATGGNATATTTAGACTNGCNTGCAGGATGGATCCTCAGCCATGGATCGTNCCACTNGTGATGGCCAATTTTGACAAGCTTCCCTCCGAAGCNATNTTTAANTGCGAAATAAAGCCCCCTTTCAAAATGAGTGATTTGGGCATTACCAACGAAAACGATCCTNCCTTTCCNAAGGTCGTACGGANNTTGAATAACGATTACAGAAAATGGGTAAATACTCTACAGACTGAGGTAAAACATTTTGAATCAGAAATTATTCAATTGGAAAAGAGANTTGAGAATAAAAATCAANGGGAGGATATGGTGGTTTTNTATGGGAGTTCTACCATTCGGTTGTGGAAAAATNTAGCGGAGGATTTTCCTNNAGTTAACACCCTAAATCTTGGTTTTGGNGGNGCTTTAATTAGCTCATTGTCACAAAACTTCAAACGTTTNTTCTCATTCAAATCGCCNAAGGCGATNGTCCTCTATTTGGGGGGTAATGATTTGAGTTTGGGNTGGTCTNCNCAGCAGATTGTGNACAAGATCAAGACTTTTATNTCCNAAATTCATCAGACTTATCCTACAAGNAATATTATTAATCTGAGTATTAAGCCCTCTTTTGAACGTTCTNAGCAAATGGANAAAATCATNGAGATCAANAGTTTAATGAAATCCTTTGCNGAAAGCAATNCTTTTTTGAAGCAGATCGACTTTTTTGACTCTTTTATGTTGGATGGGGAGGTTGATCCACANTACTTNCTTCANGACGGATTGCACCTTAATNCCAAAGGATATAAAGTATTACAAATGAATTTATTCGCTCATATTTAAACTATATTATAAAANCATNNANATTAATATATAGTGATTTAACANTAATATTTAAGTAGTTTTTTTATTATCAANTANTTAACATTTTTAACTTTAATTTTATTTNTTTACTTTTATGTGTAATATTTATTCAATAATCGAGTGTATAATTTAATTATAGTTTTATTTATTTGTTTTATTTTCAATTAACTAAAACTTTTTGTTTAAACTTNAANAATAATCTTNATGAAAAACAATAGATCAACTTGTCCATTGGTTAATATNTTAGATATACTTGGAGATAGGTGGTCTNTTGTTGTAATTAGAGATATTTTTAATGGAAAAAAATCATTTAGNGAATTTTTATNNTCACCAGAAAAAATTTCAACTAGCGTNCTTACAAGTCGNCTTCAGNTAATGGAGCGTGNTGGCATTGNTCAACACGTTNTATCCAAAAAGNATAANAAGGTAAAACATTANTATTTGACAGATAAAGGGATCGACTTATTTCCAGTATTGTATGAAATGGTCTATTGGAGTAAACGNAATTTCGATTTANCTTTTCCCGATTTATCAATAAANTGGTTTAATAAGTACGATAATTTTCNATCAGATACTGTTGTAAAAGAAAATAAAGAAATTTACAGGNAAANAAGGACTNAACTATTGGAATTNTAAAAAAATACTCAGCTTAATTTCACANCTAATCATAAATCAATCNAAAAAACCTCCTTTAATTTTCTGATTGGGAGGNTTTTNTAAAAAATTTTNCNTTCAAAAGTTGAGCAATGTCCTTNTTTAGCTGAAGGATATCGGTTTTTAAAGTAGCGTTATAAATCCCCCTGAGCCTGAGGTTTGGNTCAACTAAAACCACATGCTCTGTGTGAAGAAACTCNGTGCTATCTTTNGTAAANCCCAATTCTTTTTCTGCAAAATATGATTGTCGNGCCAGCCTGTAAATCTTTACTTTTTCNCCNGTAAGTAGGTGCCAATTCTTAGCNTTTATNCGATAACTTTCTGCAAAAGATTGGAGAGCAGGAATAGAATCCATCCAAGGGGTNACTGAAAAAGANAGCAAAGCAAATNTGGGTTCATCTTGATAANCATTGGCCACCGTTTTGAGGTTATTGGTCATCGTCGGGCATATACTNGTGCATCGGGTAAACATAAAGTTGGCGATGTGAACTTTTCCTTTTATATCCTCTAATGTGATTATTTTTTTATTTTGGTCAGTCGCCTCAAAGTCGTCAACCTTGTGTAAGATTTGTTTTTCTACGAGATGGGAATTTTCGATAAACAATGGAGTAAAATCTGGGCTATTGTAGTACGGTAACGAATTGGAGTTTGAACAACTACAAAGTAAAAGCAAGCAATAAAAACTAAAAAATGCTGTCCGAAACATTGATACAATTTTTGGTTCCTAATAATCCATATCTCCGATTGTTTTTGATGACATAGTTTGTTCTTACAGAACCATTGTCCTCCCAGAGTTGTTGTTGACCCAATGGTTGTCCACGGGAATAGTTGAGGAATTTAATGATTTGCCCTTGTTTGTTCCATGACTTTAGACTTCCATGATATAAATTATCTTCTAAGTGGTATTGAAAAGCTAGGTGTCCATTATCCCAATACCCTAAATGTACCCCTTCTTTATCTCCCATCTCGTAACTTCTTTTTTCATAAAGAATATTATTGGGATAAAACCTTTTAAAAACTCCATGTTTCAGGCCTTTGAGATAATTTTCAACAAAAAGGGTGTCGCAGCTTTTGACTTCTAGTTTGAATAACTTTCCTGAAAAAGGAANACCATTNAAGTACTTNAGCCCCTTTTTGTTGACCAGCTGAAGNGTGTCTNNNCTGGCNATCAATGAGGGTGAGGNTTTTNCCATTTCACAAGAGGACAANAGACAAAATAATAATAAAATNCTATTGAGTAACCGTCCCNGGTGTTCCAAAATATCCGTTTCCGTTGATGTAGGGGTCAGCATCTGTAACNTGNTAATGATAAATGCCATCGGGATAGTCAGCAGTCNCGTGGCTATGGCCGTGNTATTCATCGAGATCGNTGTTGGTTACATTAGCATTATNNTCCTCAGGCCCATATACGGGGAATCCATCTAGTAAAAATCCTAAAAGGCTATCATGTCCTTTTGTAGTTGTAAGGTAGTTAGGTTCTACATGGTAATGATAAACATTATCAGGAGCAGGGTGCCCTCCATATTGGTCAAAAGAATTTATTTCATTGGTCAACGCTTGGTTGTTGGGACCTGCATACTGGTTGAAAAACGAAACACCGTTGATCGCAACACCCATTGCGCCNAGTGGTGTAGCGCTTTTATTGGAAGCTTCTTGNGGATTAAGCGGTANTTTATATTCAAAATCGAAAGTTCCAATTGAGTTTGGATTTAATTCAAAGTCAGTATTTGTCCCGTTGTAGGCCTCATACATATCACTATTGGAGGAGTAATACGGACTTTTATGATCAGGCGCCCCATCTACCTGAATCACAACGAAGTTTCCGTCTAGGTAAATTCTAGATGCGGCATATATTTTATTGAATACTGCGGGCACTCCTTCCTCTGCAATATCTTCGTAAGTTTCCGAAGTATCTGTCGAATCTGAGGAATCTGTTTCTGTGGAGGTATCCCCAGTGGAAGTTGAGGAGTCACCACTAGTAGAAGTTTCATTGTTTGCGCTTGTATTGGTATCAATGGACAGACTGTCTGCTGTACTGTCGCTTTTACTGCACGAGATNAGAAAAGCGAACGTNAAAANNANTATATAATNNTATTTTAAATTCATNTAACTAAGTTATAAAAATACTTTTACTTTTANANCAAGTGTNTCAAANTTTAAAGCTTTATAATTNTAAAATCTGTCCTCCTTTTTTGTTGGTGTTCNTCCTTTGTCAGATCACAACAATCACACAATTTAACCCAGCCTTCTTTTCCTTTTTCATTNAGAANACCAATTATTTTTAGTGCATCGGCATANGTGTTGGTTTGNCNCACTAGTATTTGGAAAANTTTTTCGNTTGTCTCTTTAATCTGTGTTTTGAACCCGAGAGATTCTAAGTCTTTTTGTTGGTTGAGGGCATTAGCTATGGTTGCATAGGAGCCACTAATAACAAGATAATCTAAGGTAGTATTGTCTCTTACAGTTTTTTCACCATAACCTTTTCCGAAAATTCGATCAGGATTTTTAATTCGTTCCCTGACATAGTTGATTATGGTTTGATTCCTTTTATTGGAGAGTTTGAGGTTATAGTCTTCACTCCCCCGACAATCTGTATATGAAGAGATTTCCACAATCATATTGGGTTGAGCATGCAAGGCAGCTACTACTGCCTCTACCCGATCTTTATAATCAACTAACAAATCAAATTTNTTGAATTCATAAAAAATGGGCAGAAAGGTTTCTTTTATATTTTCAGGTAATTTTTCTTTGTCTAACTCTGATCGTTTGAGCAATACTTTTATGGCTTGGGATTTACCATACTGGCTTTTCACAGCGTAAGAAAAGGAATCCTTGACTTGAGTTGAAGCCTTATTTTTATACAGAAAGGATCCATTTTTATTGAGTTTGAGAGAGCCGTAATGGACACTGTCTACCAACTCTACTTTTTTTGAGAAAAGCACAGTCATTGGGTCGTGGCTCATCATAAGGTTGGTGTCATTTTTAAGAATACCATTTTGTGAAACTATTAGGGTGTCAAGGGGATTATAGACATACACGTCCTCAAGCCCCACTAAGGTGGGGGTAAATTTAAACACATACAGGTCATCGTCCCCCATTCCCGTTTCACGATCAGAGCTAATCAATCCATATCGGAGATTTTTGCTCACCGAAATCGAAAAATCATCTTGTTCACTATCGAATGGACTTGGAAGATTCATCACGTTCCATCTCATAGCTAGAATATTGACTGCTAGTTTGGGTGATAAATTACCATTGTCCNCTTTACTGCTGTAAAAAAGGTAATTTCCTTGGTGTATAAATGGGAAAATTTCATCTTTTGGGGTATTGATGTCGGGTCCTAGATTTACAGCGGGGCCATAATTTCCATTCTCCAAAATCTCCGCATAATAAAGGTCTATACCTCCAAAACCATTGGGACGATCGCTGGCAAAATATAATCTTCTTTTTTCTAGATCTACAGTTGGATGAAGNCTGGAATAACCATTAATATTGACCGAAATTGGGATTGGAGCTTGTTTTTTGTCGTCGGCCAAATCCCCAGCATATATGTCAAGCTGAATGGTCTTTTGTTTTTTGTTGATTTGGTTAGTTCGGGTGAAATAAAGGATTTTTGTTTTGGAATCCCAACTAGAGGGCCCATCTTGAAAAACAGAATTAATTCCCGGTGGAAAAGCTTTTGGTTGGGAAGCCTTAAATTTTTTTGTATCCCATTGCGCTTGATAGAGATTGTAAATTGGGGATTTTGATAAAATTTTTTTATTTAAACTATTTGTGTAATCATTAGATTGTATTTGACTGTAAATCAGTATATTTTTATTATTATAATTTATAATNTGACCACCGAATTCTGATCCTTCTGTGTTGAGCGACAAAGGTACCAATTGATAGGAGGATTTTAGTGTATCGATTTTCTCAAGCGGAGGATCTTTTATTGGTAATTTGATAGCCTTCCGAATGTATTCGTCTTTCAGCTTGTCATTGTCTGTGAGGTAGGAGGCAAAATAGTAATAGTCCTTTACCTNNGCAGAATCAGAATCTACTAATGGCCTAAGGGTAAGGGCTGCTTTTTCTAGCTGCTCTCCTTGGGCATAAATCTTGGATAGGTTTCGTCTCGATTTGATTGGAATAGAATCGCCTAGTTTTAAATAGAGGTAAAGCGCTTTATCATAGTCTTCGTTCATAAAATAATAATCCGCCCAATCCATCAGGCGACTACTATCAGTGTAACTTTGCGAAATCAAAGTTTGAGATAAAAACAATCCGAAAAGAAGTAGTTTAATTCTCATTATCAAAATATTCTGGGGGAACGAATTATGGTTTTAATGGCTGGGATGATATCAAAGCGCATCATGATTTCATGCGTGGCGTGGTTAGTGCTTATCAAATTCCCTAAGGTGGAAGTATTGTATGAATAGCCAATAGAAATATTTTTGTTGAGGTTTATCCCTGCAATAATGCCAAACCCACCACCAAAATCATTACTGGGCACGCCTTTGCTTAAGGTTGATCTAGTTTGTGGCCCGATCCAAAAAAGGGATTTGAATAACAAAAGTACACTGAAATCATAGGCATAGGCAGAACCTTCAGTTTGCTTAATAAGTAAACTGGGCTTTAACTCAAAACTATTGGAAATATAAACTAATCCTCCTAGGATAACATACATATGCCTTTGAATATTGAAGCTTTCATTTTCGATAAACCAAGGTACCGAAAATCCAATATACCAACGAGGCCTGTGGTAATATATTCCAAATCCAATATTGGGTAAAAACTTACCCGCATCATCGAATGTAAAAGCTTGATCATTGATGTCGGTNGTTTGGATTATACTCTGATCAAAATCAAAGTTGGTCATTCCCGATTTGATGCCGATGGCCAGAAAGGCATCCTTAATTGGCAGGTGATAAGCGAGATCTATAGCTATTCGACTGCTGGTGGTAGGGCCAATTTTGTCATTGACACCCGACAGACCAAAACCAAAGTTTTTGGACGTCATTTTGTGATTAAAAGTAAAAGCTTGGGAATCTGGGGCTCCAGGAAAATTCAACCATTGGGTTCTGTGGAGAAGGGCAAATTGGGAATAATCTTTAGAGCCCGAATAGGCAGGATTTAAGCTTTGGTGGTTGAACATGTATTGTGCAAATGTCACCTCTTGTTGCCCAAAAAGTATATTAGGACAACAAAAAAGTATTCCAAAGGGAATTAACCAAGAAATTAATAACTTCACCTTAATAAATATTTTATAATAATTAATTGGAATCAATAAATACCTCACCTCAAAGTTAGTTTAAAAGGACGTTAGTTTTTAATTGTAATTTAAATGAGTAATTTTATTGTAAAGCCCTAAGCAGTTTGAATCTAGTAAAGCAGAAAAATGAGGTTTTCATTTTGGCAGAAAAGTTTATCATTGTGGCTTTTGTTGGCAGTTCAAACCCTGCATTCTCAGCTTAGTAAAGAACATTACATTCCACCCATTGCGGCACACTCAGCAGTTAATTCCAATGCTTACCCTCGCGATCAGTACATTTATGTTTCGACACCCTCGACTTCTGATGTAAATTATACGATTATTCCAATAGGGTCGAATCCAGCAGATCATATAACGGGGGTGGTTTCCAATGATTCTCCTGATATCCATAGCATTGGCTCTGGACCCACCAATTTTGCTATTATAAATGCTCAGTTTTATGGAGGCCGGGTTATTGATGATAAAGGATATATCATCACGGCTAACGCACCCATATATGTAGCTTTAAGACTGAGGGCCAGTACACAAACGGGGGGAAGTTATCCCCAAGCTGGGGCATTGGTAAGTAAGGGACTTTCTGCCCTTGGAACTTCCTTTAGATCAGGGACATTCACNAGTGAAAATCCAGGTGTAAACAACAACGGCGCCAATTTTATGAATTTTATTTCTTTGATGGCAACAGAGGATAATACGCAGGTGATTTTTGATAATTTGGATAANGCATTGGACTTGGAAAGCATTNCCTCACCTANTGGATCAGGAACNTTCTCACTAACGATTAATTTGGATAAGGGAGAAACTTATTTGATAGCAGCAGAAGCCGAAAATGCAGTGGCCAANCGTGATGGATTGATCGGNGTATCGATTGATTCAGATAAACCCATAGTGGTCAATAGTGGATCTGCAAANGGCAGTAATCACAATGGCGGAGGAAGGGATTATGGTATTGATCAGTTGGTAGGAGCAGATAAAATTGGAACNGAATACATTTTTGTAAGGGGGAGTGGACAAGATGGTTGGGAGAATTTACTTATTGTAGCCAATGAGGATAATACAGAAATCTATACAGACGGAGGTGCAACACCTATTGTTACTTTAGTAAATGCTGGAGATTATTATTTGATCGAGGGAAATTATTACAACAATGCGGGATCCAATAGAACATTGTATGTAAGAACTTCAAAAAAAACATTTGCCTGGCAGGGAATAGGAAAAAATAACGATGCCAATCAAGCCATGTTCTTTGTTCCTCCGCTTTCATGCCAAAGTCAAGGTGCCGTTGACAATATTCCCGATATCGATAAAATTGGAACCGCTATCTTTCCTGGTTTTGTAACTGTAGTCACCAATCAAACAGCATCGGTCACCTTTTCCGATGCAAATAATACCAACAAATCATCGGATGATTCTAGTTTTTTGGGAGGGGTCACTGTAACTGGTCCTGAGTCGGTTGCTGGGTCGAGTTACAAAGCTTATATCATTGAGAATCTATCTGGAAACGTTTCTATTGAATCCTCTGAGGAACTTTATTGTGCCTATTACAATCAAAATGGTTATGCTACTTCTGGAGGTTTTTACTCTGGTTTTATTTCAGCACCGGAGACAGTCATACAATCTCCGAGTTTGAGTGGAGAAAAATGTTTACCTAATGTAGAACTTAGGGCAATGGGAGTGGATGATTATGATAGTTTTGGCTGGTTTTTTGATGATGGTACGGGATATGTAGACCTGAGATCTAGTAGTAATCCATATACACCGACCCAACCAGGAGCATACAGAATAAAAGCTGAAATTAACTGTGATGGAGTAACCAGTATCGCTTATTCCGAACCTGCTGTGGTGAGCAATTGTCCCCCTGACTTTGATGGCGATGGTATCAACGACAACATTGATTTGGATTTGGATAATGACGGTATTTATAACACCTACGAGTCTCTGGGAAATTATCAACTCGATATTTCTGACTTGAATAATCCTCTTATTGTCAAAACAGCTACTGACACCACTTCAGGGGCCTACACAGTTTCCAGTGTGGTCGCTTCAAACAGCTCAATCCTACAAACCGTTATTGGAGAAATAACCTCAACGTTGGAATCCGGAGGAAATCAAAATATAATCGAGTGGAATTTCAATAGCGAGATCAATTTTAAACTGATTCACAATAAGGAGAATAATCATACCAATATAGGGGGGGAGTTTTTTGTATTGAGCTCAAGTAATCCTAGTAAAAGTATAACTCTTTTGGACCCGAACAATAACCTTTTGGTGGACACCAACTATGACAATAACTATGAATCGGGTATGACGTTATTCTCAGCCAACGAAATCCGATTTAGATTTAATCCATCTGTTACCACTTCCCCTACTTTTTCATTTTTAGGGGAAAATATGCAAAACTTTAAATTAACCCATATCAACAACAGTGGTAATACTACCTCGGTTTTGAAATGGGATTTAAATTTGAACCAAAATGATTTGGATACTGATGGGGATGGTACCCCCGATGCCTACGATTATGATAGTGATAATGATGGCTGCTCCGATGTAATAGAGGCGGGATTTACCGACAGTGACCCTATTCCAGATCAAATTTTGGGAACCTCACCCGTAACGGTAAGTTCATTGGGTTTGGTGGGAGGTCATGACGGATATGTTGAGCCAAGAGACGGGGACCTGAATGGTGTTTACGATTTTCAGGAGGTGGGAACCCCTGCTATCCCTGTCAATATTACTGGCCAGCCTGCCGCACAAAGTATTTGTCTTGGGGGCACAGCAAATTTTGATGTTCAAACTAATCTGATCCAACCTATTTACCAATGGCAAACTTTTGACGGTGCCCAATGGATTGATCTAAGTGATAATGGAACTTTCAGTAACACCAGTTCCTCTATAATGAGCATTACCCCTGTAGACCATACGTTACACAATTCCCAATACCGTGTAACTTTGGCTAAAAGAGATTACCTCTGTGACCCCATTGTATCAAATCTGGTTGAGCTTGCTATTAATCCACCAAAAGTTTTTGACCTCAACCCAGCTGCTTTTGTGATTAGTGAAACAGATTCACCTACCACATTTACCATAACCCTGCAAGAAGCGCCTGCCTCTAACGTAGTATTGGATATTTCCAATCCCGATATTACCGAAGCCATTGTTTCTCCGACTCAGGTAATCTTTACCCCTGCCGACTGGAGTGTACCTCAAGCTATTGATATCGTCCCCCAAACAGATTTTATTCTGGATGGAGATCAAATCATCCATCCCAATGTTTCAGTTAATGTTGGATTAACCCAAAACTGCTACACTAACTCCATAGCCAAGACAGTTACTATATCAGTTTTGGACGTAAATTCTGCAGGGTTTGAAATCGTTGTTTTAGATAATATTTCGGACGAAAATGGAGGAGAAGCTTCTTTCACCGTCCAGCTTTTGTCAAAGCCCTCTGCAGATGTTAGCATTGACTTATCATCTAGCGATCTCACTGAGGGGCAATTGAGTGTTAGCCAAGTTCAGTTCAGCCCGACTAACTGGAATATTCCACAAACTTTTATCGTTACAGGACTGCCAGACCCCATACCTTTTAAAGATGGTAATATTGCCTACCAGATTATCACGGGAAATGTAAGCTCAACCGATTCGAATTTCAATAATTTGGATGGCAGCACAATAGCAGATGTGGATCTGATCAATCAAGACA
>PAHA01000007.1 GCA_002711215.1 Flavobacteriaceae bacterium | reverse complement strand
TTTGTTGCAGGAACAAATTTTGTTTTAAGCTATTTTGGATTTAAGTTAAATTTTAAAAAAATATTTAACGATGAGGAGTTCAAAGTTTATTCATTTTTAATAATTGGATTTACTGTTTCGGTAGCTTTGGTTCTTTATTTCAGTACCGATTTCTTATCTGATTTTGATTTACAAATTCAAAGAATTGAAGGTGTTTTTAGGCACTCCTTATTTCAAGTTGTTTCAATTATTACTACCACTGGTTTTGTAACAGCTGATTATACATCCTGGACTCCTTTACTGTTATTATTGTTTTTTGGAATGATGTTTTTGGGAGGATCAGCAGGAAGTACATCAGGTGGATTTAAAATAATGAGGCATTTATTGATAATAAAGAATGGTGTGTTACAGTTTAGAAAAATCCTACACCCACACGCAATTATCCCATTAAGATATAATACTTCATCTGTTTCAAATGAAATAACATATAACATATTAGGTTTCTTTATTGTCTATATGTTATCATTTATTATAGGAACCTTGGTCTTTGCCTTATTTGGTTTGGATTTTGAGTCAGCATTAGGAGTTTCGGCTTCAAGTTTAGGAAATGTTGGACCTTCGATTGGATCCTATGGTCCAATGAATACATTTTCGGAATTACCTCTTTTAGCTAAATGGTGGTCATCCTTTTTGATGCTTCTTGGGAGGCTTGAGTTATTTACAGTATTAATTATTTTTACCCCTTATTTTTGGAGAAATAGGTAAATATTTATTTCAATAATTTTTTTATCCTACTTACGGCCTCAGTAATTTTCTCTTTTGAGGCTGCGTACGAAATTCTTATACAATTCGAGTTGCCAAAAGCATCTCCTGTAACTGTAGCAACCAATGCATTTTCTAATAAAAACATTGACATATCCGATGCATTATTGATTTTAATTCCAGATATTTCCTTTCCAAAAAAATAAGATATATCAGGAAAAACATAAAATGCGCCATCTGGGACATTACATTCAAATCCCTCAATATCATTTAAAAGATTTAAAATTAAATCCCTTCTTGATTTAAATTCATCAACCATGTATTCAATTTTATCAGGATTTTCATTTAAAGCAGTGATCACCGCTCTTTGAGCTATGCAATTTGCTCCGCTGGTAACTTGACCTTGTACCTTATTACAGGCTCTTGCTATCCATTCTGGAGCTCCAATATATCCGATTCTCCAACCGGTCATTGCAAATGCTTTAGACACGCCATTTACAGTGATAGTTCTTTCCTTAATTGCATCAAATGATCCTATACTTAAATGCCCACCTTTATAATTGATATGCTCATAAATTTCATCCGACACAACAAAAATATTTTTGTAAGATTTCAATACATCAACTATTTCTTTTAATTCCTTTTCATTGTAAACGGATCCGCTAGGATTACATGGAGAACTGAACCAAACCATTTTTGTTTTTTCGTTGATTGAATTCTTAAGTTGCTCCCCTGTCATTTTAAAGTTATTTTCAATGCTTGTTTTGATTTCTACAGGAATGCCACCTTTAAGTTTGATTATATCCGAATAACTAACCCAGTAAGGACATGGAAGTATTACTTCATCTCCAGGGTTAATTAAAACAGATGCAATATTATAAAGTGCTTGCTTAGCACCCGTTGAAACAACAATTTCTGATGCCGAGTATTCGAGATTATTATCTCTTTTAAATTTAGTAATAATAGCCTCTTTTAACTCACCGTATCCGTCAACTGGAGTATAAGAATTGTAGTTTTCGTCAATAGCATTTTTGGCTGCCTCTTTAATAAAATCAGGAATATTAAAATCAGGCTCTCCTAAACTCAATCCTATTACATCTTTTCCTTGGGATCTTAATTCTCTTGCCTTTGCGGCCATGGCTAAAGTTTGTGAAGTAGCAAGGTTTTTTACTCTGTTTGACAAATATTGGTGCATAAAAATAATTTGAAATTTAAAAATAATCCCTTTAAAGGAATTATTAAAATTATTGTTTACAATATTATACTTTTGTTAAATAAATTTATTTATGAAATTAATTTTAGAGCATTTTCCAAATTTAAATAACAAGCAAATAGAACAATTTTCTATGCTTAAAGCTATTTACAAAAATTGGAATCAAAAAATTAATGTTATTTCTAGAAAAGATATTGATAATATAAATTTAAGGCATGTTCTCCATTCGATGAGCATAGCAAAATTTATAAAATTTAAGAAGCTAACAAAAATACTTGATCTTGGTACAGGAGGTGGTTTTCCTGGAATTCCTCTTGCAATTTTATTTCCAGACTGCAATTTTACATTAGTTGACAGTGTAAAAAAGAAAATTACAGTAGTTGACAATGTTGTCAAAGAACTAAAGTTAAATAATGTTATTAGTTACTGTTCAAGGGTTGAGGAATTAGATTTAAAATTTGATTTTTTAGTTACTCGCGCTGTTGCAAAAATGCCTAAAATTATTAATTGGTCAAGAGGTAAATTCAATTTAGAATCAAATAATGAAATAAAAAATGGTGTTATTGCCTTAAAAGGCGGAGATATTAATGAAGAATTGTCATCAATAAACAATCCAACAATTTTACCCATCAAAGAAATACTAGACAACCAATATTTTATCGACAAAAAAATCGTCTACGTGCCAGTTGAATTATCTAACCCTTAGTTTAAAAGATTTAATTCTGTTCTGCGATTCAACCTTAACAAAGTAAATAGAAGTTGGTAGTAAGCTTAGGTCTGTCGCAAAAACATAATTATTAATACTTTTATCCAAAACCAACTGACCAATACTGTTGTATATTTTTATATTCTTCAATATTTCATCAGATTTTAAGTTAAGAATATTAAAAATAGGATTATAAAAATATTCAAAATTCAAAATATCATTTTCATTAACCCCAAGAGTTCCTTCAACTTTAAATGCGTCTGTTTGAAGAACAAACGAATCGTTTCCAACGTAATTAATAGCTATTCTTATATTTTGCCCTTCGTATTCAGATAGGTCAAATTCATACGTAGTCCAATCTAGGGGAACTTCTATGTAAGAACCCTCAGAAATGATTGTAAAGTCATTATAATCTGTTGAATTTCCAACTCCAATTCTAAATCTTTCAAGTCCGTAATCATCTTTCAGAGTTTTTGCTTTAAAACTAAATATCGGAGATCCGACAGCTTCTAATGAAAAATCAGGACTAATCATCCAATCGTCATTAGGTGTAGCGGTTTGATTAGCACCAGAGGCAATAAAGTATAATCCCTGCTCTCCTTCATAAGTATCCCATAGGGGCTCTTCTTCTATGTCAGCTCCAGATGAAGTTGCTTCTGAATTATTATATATTATTCCCGCACCCACATAACTTTCATTTTCAAAATCTACAGCATTAGCCCCCCATGTGGTTCCACCATCTAAATCATAAATTATCCAATCACCGATTTCGCTTATAATAAAAGAATCATAACACTCGAAATTATCTCGCCAAACAATAGGTAATGAATAATCATCAGGGCAATTTGTTACCTCTTGACTTACTATGTTTAATGAAACAAAGTCATTAGAAGAATCTTCATCATTTTCAAGCAATGTTCCTGCAATAATTGTATAATCTCCAGTAATAGAAAAATCGTATGTATTTTCAAAGGTAAATTCGATTATATCTCCAGAGTCTAGAGTTTCATTTATTGTTTCAATTATTTGATCATTTTCATCAACCTTAAAATATATATCAAAGTTAGAGATGGAATTTATTCCAAAATTTCTTACGGAAACAGTTATACTTTCGTTAGCTGTAAGAACACCACTCTCAGGAGAATTTATAGACAACACTCCTGAATCTAAATTATTTGAAGAGGTTTGACAAGTAGGTGGTAGAGAAAAGTCTTCAACTTGATCTGTTCTGCTATCTTCATCGCCCTGTTCAGCTGAATAACCTAAACCTCTATTTGCAAAGACATTCCATATTAAACATTTATTTACCCCATTATTGGTCAACTGATCAGCAAGTATTATTGCGTCTCTCATATCTACAAAACCAGAGCTACAGGGAGCAACTTTTAAGCCATCGATGATGAGTTGCATTACCTTGTTATTACCTCCATTTCCATTAGTAATATCTGGATCAAAACCGTATTCATCGACAAAAGCCCAAGTTAGATCCCAAAGCATAGTTGCAAATACAAATCCAACTCCATGAGGTTGACTTACAGTGGCTGTATTATTTGAGTCTGCATATGTGTAATCATTCACGGAAAAATCAGGTGAGTAAGGTGCGTTTCTTAATCCGTCTCCCGTTGTTTCTTGACCAGATGAGTAGGTGGCAACTCCACGAGGAATCGAAGGAGAGTCACTTTCTCTCATGGTCAACATTAGACCAAACCAGTCAGAAAACCCTTCTCCTTGCTGTTCCAAATTCTGCATACAACCTGATGATTGTGCACCTCCCATTAGTCTATTTGAAATTCCATGACCGTATTCATGCGCAATGATTTCAGTGTCATAATCCGAGTCTAAATACGTACTGTTGTCAATGAGTGAAGCATTAATTGTCTCATTTTCAAGAAGCTCACTAATTAGAGCTTCTCCATCAGACTGACTGATCATTATTGAAGGAATTGTGACATTACCTCCCTGTGCACCAGCACCCATAACAACCGGGTTGCCTGTTACATTATTTACCATAATTACCGCTATTGCACCAGCATTTTCAGCAGCTAATATTTTAAATCCAAATTCACATGTCCCTCTTCTTATAACAGCAATCTTTCCGTCTAATTCCTCGGGGTTAGAAATCTGTTCGCATGCGTCATGTAAGTCAGGCTCTAATTCATTAATAAGCGGAAGATCATATAAAAGTGCAAGTTCTCCAGTTAATGGATCATCGTTAGGTAGCGGATTTCCAAAGCCTGCTGGAACCCCTAAATAGGATCCAGCTAAATTTCCATCTAAAATAGTCAGAGCATCATTTGCTTGTCCATTCCATAAATACATTGTCATTTGTGGATTTGAACCATCAGGAGGAGTTGCAAAGCTTGCATTATTAAAACCACTACCATCTTGACCATCAGCAAAAACACTATCTCCACCGTTTCCGCCATTCCCATAATTATTTTCTTGAAAATTTCCACTGCTCTCATCAAAACCGTATCTGTACCAAACATCATGCATCATATTATTCACATAAAATAAATTTGTAATTGAAGCATCCATATTTTCTGCTGGCTGCTCATTCAAATCAGCATCAAAATTGAAATTTAACTCTTCACCACCATCAGGCGAATAATCTGTTCCAGACAGCCCTCCATCACCCTCATCATCTTCTTTAGCGTATACATTATTACCACGTGTAATTGTGTATTCAGGACCAGGCTCACCGTTTGTATCATGCCATCCAAAAGGGGATGCGACAGGGCTTGCGGGATTATTAACAATCTCAAACTGTCCGTGATTAGGGCTTGGTGTAGGAACAGGAATTACTCTGTAAACTGACCCGTCAATAGATGACTTATTGTTTATATTATTTGAAATGATATGATTTGCATGATCATGAACACCATTCTTATGTTCAAATTCACAATTGATCATCCAATTTTCAAGATTTATTATTTTACCGGACTCTGCATCTACNAATACGTCATACCAATTCTTATTATCCTCTGTTATAACATTAAAATTCCAGCATAAACTTAAATTTTCGTCTTTAAAAACATAAATTAGTTTCGCCTCAATATTGTTAGGATTGCTGTGTAAATGTCCATTAGCGGAATTTTTAAATGAATCTATATTTAATTCGTTTAAAGCCATTTGAATGGCAGCGTAATTACTAATTAAGGGTTCCTTCAAAGATGATTTACCAAAAGAAGAATCTACAAATCTATTTTTTATGGAGTTGATTTTATTGTCCTTAACTGTTAAGGTATTTAGAGCATTATGAATATTAATTCCATTAAGTTTTTGTTGAATATAATAAACGTCATAATTTGGATTTGTCTCGACTGAACCCTTGACAGAGTAGTTTTCTTGCGAAAAAGAGTGGTTTTCTAATAAGTAGTTTTCAATCTTTGATTTATTTTTTTCTTGAGATAAAATTTGATTAAAACTCAAAATATAAATTAAAAAAGTGAACGTTCTAAAATAATATTTCATTAATGTTTGTTTTAAAAAAAACTATAATAACAAAAAGCTTACCAATTTTATAAAAAAATGCTACCATTTAACAGGCAGCATTTTTTTACAAAATTATTTATTGGAATGATGAGTTTAATCTTTAACAAGTTTAAAAGTTTTTGAAGCGCCAGCTGACGACATCAAAGTCACAAAATATATTCCATTCTCTTGATCACTTAAATTTATGGAATGACTACCAACATCAAATCTGCCGTTTCCGATTTGTTGACCTAACATATTTGTTACAATATAATCAAGTTGTATTCCACGAACTTCTACATTAAATAATCCATTAGAAGGATTTGGAAAAATATCAACTAGGGAATCATCTAGGATTTGTACTCCTAAACTTTCTACAATATTTATCGTGTAATCTTCAGTCTCACCGTATTGTGTTTCTTCACAGGCATCATCCGGGACAGCAGCACTCCAATTTGTTTTTACTCTCATTAAATGCGGGCCAAGTGGTGCATCAGTCGGAATTGTAACCGAAACACTTCCGGTATAGCTTCCTGCTGTTTGCCCATCTGCCAGCACTGGATTATCAACTACTAATTCTTCAGAAGAAAATACAAGATCATCATTATAATCTATCCAAACTCTAAAATATTGAGATCCATAGCCTGTGGTAAAGGACATATCGTAGGATTCGCCTTGTTCAACATCAGTTGAAATTTGCATAAAATCACCATAACCTTCACATCCAGAATCATTGTTAATGTCAACAAATGTAAAATTCTGAAGTCCATCTCCAAAGGAACAATCCATACTAGGATAGCAAAATGTGTAAATACTCATGACAGAGCTAAATACATTATCAGACGGATTTGAATCGTCAGTTGAATCAACAGATACAGTAATATTATAATCTACATCGGCAACCCAAGAAGACGCATCAAGTTGAGTATTGAATGTATAATCTAAATACCCCCATGAATCTATACTGCCGTTAAATGTTTCTGAAACAATATCACCATTATCAATTTGATAACTAATTTCAAAATTTGATGCAGCAGAACCTCCATAATTGAAAATTCTAGCAGAAATAGTTTGGGGTTCATCAATATCATCAACAATACTTTCAGTATCTGCTAAGTTAATAACAGCTAAATCTTTATCAGGCATGGGTGCAGAGTCACCAGAGGCATTTATAACCTCGTTGCCATCAGTAATAAATGCAACAACCTTTAATCTACTTGCAAAAGCTTGAACACTACCTCCGTATGCACCAATGTATGAGTCTGGAACATCATATGTTAAGCTTCTCTGAATAAGATCACCTTGTGATGTAGATGTAATAGGATCTCCTGAAAAACTGTAAATAGCATCTACAAGTCTATCTTGATGTAAGTAATCGTATTCAGAATGTTGGTAATTTCCATTTGGGCCATCAGAAACTACATAATCAATGTTATATGTATGACCTGAGCTTTGAGGGCCTATGTATCCATCTTGAAGAATTACTACATGTAAGTAGTTGGTGTCATTTGGGCTATTAGCTGTGTAATATGCCTCAATATCAATTTCCAGTTGATTAGATGCTTCGTTAATATCAACTTGTGTTGCAATGTTAACAAATGCGGGTTCGGAAAGAAGTTCATTTATTGCAGTAGGTACAATATTTGTAGCTGTTCCTGACATTGCAGGGCCACCATAATACGTTAGAGATGGAAAGGTTCTTCTGTTGGCTGCCCAGGAGGGATAACTACATGAAGTTGCACTACAATTTTGAAGAAGATCAATATATTGTTGATCACCAGCATATCTAAAATCAGGGTTAGGAGCATTTGGTTCGTCGGGATTCGGAGGAGCACAACCCCACGCAAATCCACCAGCATGAACTTTAATTATAAAAATTTGTCCAGGGTTTGAATTAGAAAACTCATTCAGAGCATTGTGAAGAATCGGGCACGCATAACAGTGAATTCCAGTTAGCTCTTCAGCAACAACCTTTTTATTTTCAGCAGTTGTTGAAACAAAAGTTTGTGAGTTAACTAAAAGGGAACATAAAAATAAAACGATTACAAGCGGGTAGTTTTTTTTCATAGCTGTATTTATAAGTTTATTATATTTGTTAAATAACAATTGCAAAATAATGAAAAAANNTTTAGTACTTCTAGTNATTCTATTGNTTTACAGCAACTTTCTTAATTCTCAAAATGAACCTGCTTTTATTTTAGAAGACGAAAACGGAATTGTCATTGAAAATAATCAATTATTAGAAGTTATAACAACAGAATATCCAAATGCTTCGTTTAATTTTTTTGTTAGAAATTTAACGTCTGAAAATATAAATGTAAGAGCAGAAATTATTGAAATGGCTGGAACTGATGGTTCGATGATGGAATTTTGTTTTGGAGAATGTTATTATGGGGTAACTCTAAATACTGCTTATCCACTTGGAAGTTTTATTTCTGTAGAATCTGGACAAGTTCAGACATCCGTAGGTGATCATTTTTATAACCAAGATGTTGGAGATGGTGAAAACCCAGTTTTTTACTCTTTTAGATTTTTCATGGTTGACGATGAAGGAAATGAAGTTGTAAGTGTTCCTGAACTGGATACAGAATATTTTGTTTCCTATCAGTATCAAGCACAAAGTTTTGGAATATCAGATTTATTATTAGATAAAATTGAGTTATTTAAATCAGATAGAAATTTGGTTGTCAGTTCTGAAGAAAACATGTACTTAACAATCAATGACATGAGTGGAAAAAAGATAATTGATATNAATCTTACTNACGGGGATAACCNNATTGATCTCTCACTTTATGAAAACGAGATCATTATTCTAAATTTTGAAACGGAAGATAATTCTAAATTTTCAAAAAAAATTCTTTTTAATTAAAAGGAGTANCTTAAATTTAAATTAAATCCGTTGCTCTCAGGCACAAATCTACATACCCCTCCAACACATATTAGACCNCCTCTTTGTCTACCGTAGTTTAAGCTAATCCGGCTTGGCCCGTTTGAATAACTTCCACCGATATTGTAATAGTGTAAATCGTTTTCATTTCCGTAATTCCAAATATCAGAAACAAATACATTTAATTTGTTTGAAACAGCATATTCATAAACTAAACCTGCCCATTCTTTTTTATCATCATTTGTCCATAGGTGTTGAGCAACAATTCTATTATTTCGATTATTATTGTCTAAAAAATTTAATTCAAAAACACCAACACGTGCATCTATATTTCCCTGAACTCCTAAGGGTCCGCCAAGTGTAACCCCTTTATCAATACTTAGATCAAGAAATGTTAAAGTACTACTCACTTTTTTATTCCATCTGTTTTTAATTTCAAAATTTAAGTCTTTGTAAAGACGTTTGCCATTGCCAATAAACTCAACATCATATGAATCATCGGAATTGAAATTTGCTTCAATAGAGCTCCAATATGAAAAATTAATCGCGAGTTTTGTTTTATATTTTCCTAAAAAGCTTTCTTTATTGAAGGTGTAAAAAATGTCATTCTGTATACCAACTTCTCCAACTCTTTTTTCAATATCATTAATAACTAATCTAGGCTGTGAATTATACACATATATGTTGGTTAACATGTAATCCTGTTGTTTGGTAAGAGCAGGAGTGAAGCTGATTGTTTGTTGATTGTAAATATTCCCTTCTGATAATCTATCGGAGTAAAAATTAAAATTCTCTAATCTCCTAAAGCTTGAGTTAATTCCTAGCCCTTTTCTTGAATATCCAAAATCAATTTGCATAGCGGTTCCATCATACCTCTTTGCTGAAACTATTTGTTCTTCGTTTACAAGAACGTCTTTCCCTTTTTTTGCAATTTCTAAGTTTACATAGATCTTATCCAGAAATAAGTTTAATCTAGTTCCCATTAAATTAACATTTTCCGGAGCATTAACTACTTCATTGTTTTCTTGAAATCTGTTGATGTAACTAGCCCCAAATGATAGACCTATTTTTTCTAATTCTAATATCGAGGAAATATCGAAATCAGAATTTATCCCTGTAATTGTAGAGTTGGAATATTCGAATCCATTTCTTTGTTTTCCATGGATCGCAGATATTTCTAAATTTGAAGAAGGAA
>PAHA01000006.1 GCA_002711215.1 Flavobacteriaceae bacterium | reverse complement strand
CGCTATTCCTTGAATCCATTTAATTCCAAATCGTGAACTGAGTTTTAAGCTGTTTTTTTCATTTTCCAGAAGGGGTAATAAAAAATACAAACTGCCATTAATGCCTCCCATAGGATTCAACAAGTGGGTGAGATNTTGTTTTTTTTATCGTNCTTATTGCTGTAAAATAAGTTTGTTGTACCAATTACAGTTAGACCCCCCATAAAACCNNCAGAACCGCTGAAATTAATGCTCATTACNTCTCCACTCAAATCTANATGNCCCAGTGTATTAACACCCACTAAATATTGTTTNAANANAGAAATTTTAAATTGNCTTTCCTTTTTNTCNNGAGACCGNTAATTNAATTCTAAAAGTTGACNTTNAAGATTAANGGAAGTGATTAAAAACANGAGGNATATTAATTTCTTCATTTTTTGGGACTTTAGTTGGAGATGATAAGAGTATTACTCGTTCGTCTTAAATTATAANATANCATGGGGTAGGGGTTTTGAGTATTCTCCTTTGGATTTAGCAGCTGACCTGTCGCCAAACTGTATTCAAAATCCTCACACGAACATANTGCCAAAATACCAGTAATNGATAATTCAGAGCATTCCTGAATTGGGTGATTGGGACAAGTCGCCTCCCAGGCTAGATAATCATTTCCATTGAGATTAAACACNAGTATTCCATTNATCCCTCCTTGACGAAGTCTTAGCCCTCCACCAGCATACCTTAAATCGTCATAACCTGGTAAGTTGAGGTTGACNTTAATGTTAAAACTGACAGAGNTTAAATAAGGGTTTCTTTCGATTATATCCTTACCACAACCNNTGATNATTAATAGCAGTNGGGATATGATTTTAAAAAAGAAAGTTTTACCAAAAANGCTCAATTCCTTATCTTTGATTATAGNCCATNTNNAAATTAGTTTATTTGCAATCATAAATTAACGAAAAAGTGAGTAAAGTATCTTACTATACCGAAGAAGGTTTAAGAAAGCTTCGAGNGGAACTCAATNTACTGAAAGATATTGAGCGNCCCAAGGCNTCACAGGCNATNGCNGAAGCACGAGATAAAGGAGATCTTAGTGAAAATGCCGAGTANGATGCTGCCAAAGAGGCCCAAGGCCTATTGGAGTTGCAAATTTCAAAAATGGAAGCTACNCTATCCAATGCNCGTCTNATTGACGAATCCCAGNTTGACTCTTCNAANGTTTTGGTTCATTCCACGGCAGAGGTAAAAAANAAGAGTAATGGAGCCAAAATGAAATACAANCTNGTTGCCCAAAGTGAAGCNGACCTCAAAAAAGGNAAAATATCCGTTGATTCTCCTATNGGAAAGGGTCTATTGGGTAAAAAAGANGGAGAAATCGCTGAAATCATAGTTCCCAACGGAACCATTGAATTGGAAATTGTCTCCATNAGCCGNGATTAGTGATGCTAGGCATTTTTTCAAAAATTATCGCCGGTGAAATACCNTCATACAAAGTTTANGAAGATGAAAATTGCTNCGCTTTTTTNGACATNAACCCCAATGCAGTAGGNCATACCCTGTGTGTAATCAAAAAAGAGGTGGANAAAATNTTNGATCTGTCAGAGCAAGATTACAACCATCTNATGCAATTTTCTAGAAAAGTGGCGGTAGCGNTTCAGAAAGNTNTTCCNTGTAAAAGAGTAGGGATGAGTGTNATCGGCTTGGAAGTACCGCATGTTCACGTTCATTTGATTCCACTNAATTCAATACAAGACGCNACCTTCCAAAAAAAGGTCAGTCTTACNCCAGAGGAGTTTCAAGCTACTGCNACAAAAATTCAGGAATATNTCTAGCACTATTTCNTTAGAATGATTTCAAAAGTCGTTCCCTTTCCCAAATCAGAGGATTTAACACTTATTTTCCCCTTGTGGTAGTCTCTAATGATTCTTTTAGCCAAAGAGAGGCCTAGTCCCCACCCGCGTTTTTTGGACGTAAACCCAGGACTAAAAATTCTCTTAAAGTGCTCTCTTTTGATTCCCGAACCTGTATCGCTGATCTCTATACTTACTGATTNAGGCCATTCGAAAAATCGTAGATTAATTTTTCCTTTCCCTTTCATAGCATCTATACCGTTTTTGATCAGGTTTTCTAGCGTCCAGCTAAAAAGTTGCGTATTTANAGGGAGNAGTATTTTCTTTTTGGGGAGTTCACTGTCAAACANAATNAAATCTGAGCTTCGTTTTTCTAAATATTGAAGGGTTTTATTNGTTTCGCTTACNACATCAGCACGANGCAATTCTGGCAGTGANCCCACCTTTGAGAATCGGTCGGTNATAACTTGTAGCCGTTCGATGTCTTTTTCCATCTCATCCAAAGGATCACTTTTTCCTTTCTCTTTCAGTAAGGTNATCCAACCAATCATGGAGGTTAANGGNGTCCCAATCTGATGTGCTGTTTCNTTCGCCATAGCCGCCCAAAGTCGGTTTTGCTCCGAAATTTTGGAGGTTTTGAAAACAAAGTACAAGACTGCACCAAAAAGGAAAATAATCAGCAACAAGGCAAGNGGGTAATACTGNAGTTTTTTGAGAAGTACNGAATCTCCNTAATATAATTTTTGATTNATGTTGGAAAGACTGTCTTGGTATCGAATCAAAATCGGTTGGTTTTCTCTTTTAATCCTTTCCAATTGATTGTAGATGACCAATGAATCCTCANTTTCAGGATNCCATTCAATATTNTTATNTCCTATAATTATACCCTGTTCATCTACCTGAATCATGGGATTCACCCAAGTTTGCTGAAGTACTTTAAAGGTAAGGTTGTTNACAGTGCTGTTTTCTATCAGCTCCTGTTGGGCCATGCCCCATAACTCCATTTTGNCACGCTCTTCCTTTTTGAGATTTTGAAATAGTATATTGGTATTCCACAGGATTAATNCAACNATAAAAAAAGCTCCCAGAAGCCAACTGTTGTTNTTGTTTTTTTTGATGAAAGCAAACACCACATTGAATTATAAGATATAGCTAAGATACTTTAAATAAAAGAAAAGTATTCNNCCATTATCCACACGAAACTTTTTATAAATTTGTTACNNTATCAAAAATCACAATATGGAGGTATCTGGAAAAATTAAATGGTTGGANGAAACTAAAACTTATGGCAATAACGGNTTCAGAAAAAGAGAGGTTGTNATCACNACAGAAGAACAATACCCACAACATATTATGGTAGAGTTTATCCAAGATAAATGTGATTTACTNAATACTTTTAAGATTGGTCAAAATGTNAAAATAGGGATTAATCTCAGGGGTCGCGANTGGGTTAGTCCACAGGGAGAGACCAAATATTTTAANTCTGTACAAGGGTGGCGTATAGAGTCAATGGNAGCAGAATCAAATTCNGAGATGCCTCCCATGCCTCCCCCTCCAGCATTCGANCCTCCAGANGATGCTTCGGATGGACCAGATGACGACCTGCCCTTCTAGAAGATTATTCCNNTAATTCGNTGTATCGAGGACAACNTATCAAATGGTCATTGACCATACCCGCAGCTTGCATATAGGCATAGACNNTAGTNGGGCCTACAAACTGAAACCCGTTTTGTTTTAAATCTTTNCTGATNAATAAAGATAGAGGGGTTTTGNCAGGAATTTCTTCTATTTTTATAAAACCNTTTNGTTGCGGNNTTCCNNCCACAAAATTCCAGATGTATTTTGAAAAAGAACCNTNCTTTCTNCGGANTTCAATAAAGCGTAGCGCATTGTTTACTGNTGCTTTTATTTTTTNNTGGTTTCTAATGANACCNTCATNATTNAATAAAGATATTATTTTTTTGTCATCGTATTGGGCTATCTTTTCAAAATCAAATAAATCAAAAGCAACTCTAAAATTTTCCCTTTTCCGTAAGATGGTTATCCAACTCAATCCTGCTTGAAAACTTTCAAGAGTCAAAAACTCAAACAATTGATGATCGTCATAAATAGGCACCCCCCATTCTCGATCGTGATAGTTTTCATACAAAGTATCGCCGATACACCAAGAGCATCGTTTGTTTGTGTTTTCCATAGCACCAAGGCAGCTTTTTTCAAAAAAAAGCACCTCCAACGGAAGTGACTTATTGTTTGGTTTAGTAGTCTTTTAACCCAGAGCAACGCGTTCAAAACCCGTAACTACCAGGTCCGGATCAGCCGATTTAACATAATCGGATACAGAGATCTTACCATTTTTGATGTAGGCTTGATTTACTAGGGTGTTATCCTTAAAAAATCGCTTGATTTTTCCTTTGGCGATACTATCTAACATGGTCTCGGGTTTACCCTCTTGTCGCAATTGATCTTTGGCAATCTCGATTTCTTTTTCCACAACTCTGGAATCTACATCTTCTTCATTTAGTGCAATGGGATTCATGGCAGCAGCTTGCATGGCTACATTTTTGGCAATTTCGGCAGCATTATCTACGATACCAGAAAGCCCTACCAGTGTAGCAATTTTATTACCTGCATGGATGTATGACCCAACATAGGGTGCAGTGAGTTTACAAAAACCTCCGATTTCAATTTTTTCACCTATAACTCCAGTTTGTTCTGTTAATTTTTCGGCGACGGTCATACCTTGAAACGCACTTGACAAGAAAGAATCTTTGGTATCAAAACCTAGGGCGTGATTTGCCAAAGTGTGAGCCAAATTTATATAAGAATCGTTTTTAGCTACAAAGTCGGTCTCACAGTTTAATGATACCAAAACACCGGCTGTCTGATCGTTATTTACTTTAGCCAATGCTGCTCCTTCAGAAGATTCTCTATTGGCACGATTGGCCGCCACTTTTTGACCTTTTTTTCTAAGATTCTCCACCGCTTTGTCAAAATCTCCTTCTGCTTCAACCAATGCTTTTTTGCAATCCATCATGCCCGCTCCAGTGGACTTACGGAGTTGATTAACTTCTGCTGCTGTAATTTTCATGCTAAAATTTATAATGGTTAATTATTTTTTTTCGCCAGCTGCGTCAGCTTCGTCACTGAAAGCCTTGGCTTCTGGAGCTAGAGTTTCTTCTTTGGATTCCTCTAATTCAGTAGCTACTTCCACTTTTTCTTCAGCCGGGGCTTCCACAGTTGCATCGGCATTATCTGTTTCCGCATGTCCTTCAGTTTGGGCTAGCTCGTGAGCTTCTTTTTCGTTTTTGCGTTCTTGAAGCCCCTCTTGTACTGCTTCGACCACCAAAGTCATGATTTTATTAATAGACTTGGTAGCGTCGTCATTGGAGGGGATTACAAAGTCAACCTCTCTAGGATCAGAATTGGTGTCTACCATAGCAAAAATTGGAATTTTTAGTTTTTGTGCCTCTTTGATNGCAATGTGTTCCCTTTTTATATCTACTACAAAAAGNGCCCCAGGCAATCGGGTCATGTCATTAATTGAGCCCAGATTTTTTTCCAACTTAGCTCTCAATCGGTTTACNTGAAGTTTTTCCTTTTTGGANAGCGTTTCAAAAGTACCATCNTTTTTCATTCTATCGATGGCNGNCATTTTTTTAACAGCTTTTCGGATGGTGACAAAGTTGGTCAACATTCCTCCAGGCCAACGCTCGGTGATGTAAGGCATTTTNACTTTNTTAGCAGATTCAGATACAATATCTTTAGCTTGTTTTTTNGTAGCTACAAAAAGGATTTTTCTCCCAGATGCAGCAATNTTTTTCAAAGCCTCAGAGGNTTCTTTGATTTTAGCCACTGTCTTNTANAGGCTTATAATATGGATTCCATTGCGNTCCATNTAGATGTATGGAGCCATGTTGGGATTCCATTTTCGAGTAAGGTGTCCAAAATGGACGCCTGCAGAAAGCAGGTCTTTTACATTTGTTTGTGCCATAGTTTAAGTTTACGTTCTCTTGATGGTAGCAACAGGCCTTNCGGTCTATTTAGATGCTAAACTGGTTTCCGCNTTAGCGGTTCAAGCAACAGGTTTNAATTAAATGAATGAACTTATCANCTCTAAAGTGGTTAACGNTTAGANAATTGATATTTTTTCCTTGCTTTTTTCTGACCAAACTTTTTACGNTCCACCATTCTGGGGTCACGGGTCAATAGGCCTTCAGGCTTTAAAACTGTACGATTTTCTTCGTCGATTTTGCACAAGGCTCTAGAAATTGCAAGTCTAACCGCTTCCGCCTGACCATTNTAGCCTCCGCCTTTCACNGTTANTTTGAGATCATAATTAACTTGATTTTCAGTTAATGCNAGNGGTTGAATGATTTTGTATTGTAAAGTAGANGTAGGAAAAAACTCAGTNTAATTTTTCTTNTTGACNATTATNGCTCCTTTACCTTTAGATATATAAAGACGNGCAACAGAGGNTTTTCTTCTNCCGATTGTATGAATGACTTCCATTTATATGTGTTCTTTTATANTAATGNTTTTTGGTTTTTGNGCATCGTGGCTNTGTTCACTTCCAGNAAAAACTTTGAGGTTTCTGAATAAAGCAGAACCCAACTTATTCTTAGGCAACATCCCTCTAACTGCATTTTCGATCAAACGTTCTGGGCCTTTGNCATACAATTGCTCTGCGTTGAGTGANCTTTGTCCACCAGGATAACCCGTNTGACGAATGTATTGTTTTTGCTTCCACTTNTTTCCTGANAGGCTTACTTTNCCTGCNTTGANTACGATNACATTGTCTCCNCAATCAACATGAGGAGTGNAGTTCGTTTTNTATTTNCCACGGATATGAATCGCCACAATNGATGCTAATCTTCCTAAAGGAATGCCGTCGGCATCTANCAATACCCACTGTTTATTAACAGTTTTTGAATTNGCCGAAANGGTCTTAAAACTAAGTGTATCCACGTTTATATTATTTATGANANNCTTTNCAGGGCTGCAAACTTACAATTATTCCGTTTTCCTTAAAAATTTTTTCNCNATTTTATTACNTNCCNTTTATTTTTTAAATTANNTGANGAATGANNAAAAAAAGNNTGAATGNAAAACAATAGAGTTAAATAGTTATCTACAAAATTCAAGANCACANATGTTTTANANTAATTTATGATATTTAATACTTGGATTTCACTTTTGGANGTNTATGNTATTAAAATGANCCCCCTCTGANGGCTTTTATTNANGANTGNCCATCTTAATTAAAATTAACCCAATCTTAAAATCAATGCGCNTGCAACCAATTGTCTCCAAAACCNATATCCACCAATAATGGTAATCCTATATCAAAAGCTTTTTCCATTTCGTTTTTTACCATTTTTTTAAAGCCTTCTTTTTCANTTTTTAGTACATCAAAAACTAATTCGTCATGTACTTGAAGTANCATTTTGGATTTCCAATTTTCACTTTTGATTTTCTGGTNAATTTNNATCATAGCCAGTTTAATGATATCTGCTGCACTTCCTTGAATGGGGGCATTGATGGCATTGCGTTCAGNGGCGCCTCTCACCACAGCGTTTTGGGAGTTGATGTCTTTCAGATAACGACGACGGCCTAGNACCGTGNCNACATAACCGTATTCACGTGCAAAGTTAACCTGTTCAGATATNTATTGTTTNAGTTGGGGGTAACTGTCGTAATATGTNTCGATCAGTTCTTTGGACTCTCTNCGGTTGAGGTTGGTTTGTTGGCTTAACCCAAANGNAGATACGCCATATANAATACCAAAGTTTATTGTTTTNGCATTGCTTCTTAGCTCNCGGGTCACTCCNTCNGGAGGNACATTAAATACTCTAGCNGCAGTAGCGGCGTGAATATCCTCATTGTTTTGAAAGGCTTTTACCATNGCGGGNTCCTTACTCAGTGCAGCGATTATGCGNAATTCTATCTGAGAGTAATCCGCTGCCATNAGGATATGGTTNTCATCCCGTGGTATAAATGCTTTGCGGACTTCCTGACCTCTNGGGGTGCGTATGGGTATATTTTGAAGGTTAGGTTTGTTACTACTCAATCGACCTGTAGCTGCAACCGCTTGGTTATAAACTGTATGTATCCTTTGTGTCTTAGGATTGAGGTCTTTGGGCAGTGCCGATACATAGGTGTTTTCCAATTTTTGAAGGGAACGCCATTCTAATATTTTAGCTACAATTTCGTGATCCTTTTCCAAATAAGAAAGTATGTCCTCTGCGGTAGAATACTGTCCTGTTTTCGTCTTTTTGGGCTTGTCCACGAGCTTGAGTTTTTCAAACAGTATAACGCCCAACTGCTTTGGCGAGGCGAGGTTAAAGGGTTCTCCCACTTCCTCAAAAATTTCTTTTTCCAATACCACGATATCAGCGGTTAGGGTCTTGGACAGTTCATTCAGGAATCCTACATTAAGGTTTATTCCCTCTGCCTCCATATCCGTCAATACCTGTACTAAGGGTAGCTCTACCTTTTTAAATAGCTCGGTGTTATGGGCCTCCGCCAATTCCTTTTCAAAATGACGCTTCAGTTGGAAGGTAATATCAGCATCCTCGACTGCATATTGGGTTTGTTGATCCAAAGCCACATCGCGCATACTCCCTTGGTTTTTCCCTTTTTTACCGATCAATTCGGTAATGGATCGCGGACTGTAATTCAAATAGGTTTCCGCTAATGTATCCATATTGTGTCGCATATCGGGATTGATCAGGTAGTGCGCAATCATCGTATCGTATAGTGGTCCTGTAACTTTAAGGTCATATTTTAGCAGGACTTTTAAATCGTATTTAAGGTTGTGCCCAATTTTTTCTATTTCCTCATTTACAAAAAAGGGCCTAAACTCCTCAATGATGGTTTGGGCAGTTGTTTGGTCAGGGGGAAGGGCGAGGTAGTAGCCTTTGTTTTGTTCCCAGCTAAAAGCAATTCCCACCAACTCCGCTTGCAGGGCATCCAATCCAGTGGTTTCTGTATCAAAACATACGCTGCTTTGTCGCAGTAGTTTTTCCAATAGAAGCGATCTTCCCGCAGCGCTATTTACCAACTGGTATTGATGGCTCACTGACTTCTGGCTCTCTCGGGAGGACTCAGTAACTGTAATTCCCTGACCTGGAGGGAGGTTAAAAAGATCAAATTGGGCCGAAGTAACTGGGGCAATTTTTGGCGTTTCGATAGCCGGAGCTGTTGAGGAAGTCCCCGTGCTGAGGGTAAAAATCTTTTTGAAGTTTTCCTGAATTCTTTTGAATTCTAATTCTTCAAAAATGACGGAGGCGGCCTCCGTATCGGGATCACAAAGTTCATAATCTTTTGCATTGAATTGAACCGGTACATCGGTGATGATGGTCGCTAGTTTTTTAGACAGTATACCCAAGTCCTTATTTGCTTCAATTTTTTCTTTGAGTTTGCCTTGTACCTGATCGAGATTGTCAAGGAGGTTTTCCATGTTGCCATACTTTTTGATAAATTTTTTGGCAGTTTTATCTCCTACTCCCGGTAGTCCAGGGATATTATCTATACTGTCACCCATCATGCCCAGATAATCAATTACCTGATCTGGCCGTTCAATTTGAAACTTNTCCTGTACTTCGGGNANTCCCCAAATTTCTANACCATTACCCATACGTGCAGGGCGGTACATAAAAATATTTTCNGAAACCAATTGAGCAAAATCTTTGTCAGGGGTCANCATAAAGGTCACNTAATCTTCTTTTTCGGCTTGCTTGGCCAAGGTTCCGATAATGTCATCGGCTTCGAATCCTTCTTTGACGACAANTGGAATGTGCATGGCTTTAAGTATTTTTTGTATATAAGGCACNGCAATCATAATCGCTTCNGGGGTTTCATCTCGATTGGCCTTATACTCCGCAAANATTTCANTACGTTNTTTGGAGCCTCCTTTNTCAAAACATACNNCTAAGTGGTCGGGTTTTTCNCGTTTGATGACATCCAAAAGCGAATTCATAAAACCCATNATGGCTGAGGTATTCATGCCTTTAGANTTNATACGGGGGTTTTTTATAAAGGCNNAATAGCCTCTAAAAATNAGNGCGTAGGCGTCCAGAAGAAAGAGTCTTTTTTTTCCNCTCATNGATGNGTGANTTTATGAATTANTTNAGTTACAAAGATAAAGATTAGCTTGTANCCGCCGNTGGGGTTTTGTATTTTCACTATGTGGAAATATTTGACGACAATTATTTTATGAATCAAGCTTTGGTCGAGGCCCGAAAGGCATATGATGCTGACGAAGTCCCAGTAGGGGCTGTAATTGTTATCGACAATCGGATCATTTCACGGGCACACAATTTGACGGAGCGATTAATAGATGTGACGGCTCACGCTGAAATGCAGGCTATTACTGCTGCAGCCCATTTTCTAAATGGTAAGTATCTATCAAATTGTACCCTTTATGTCACTTTGGAACCTTGCGTTATGTGTATGGGTGCGATTTACTGGTCCCAATTGAGCAGAATTGTATTTGCAGCGCATGATTCTAAAAGGGGGTATCTGCAAGCCCGCTTGAACACGCACCCAAAGGCTATCGTACATGGAGGCATTATGGGCGATGAGGCACAAGCACTCCTTAATGATTTTTTTCATAAAAAAAGAGCATAAAAAAAGCCTCCCAAAAGGAGGCTTTTTAATGCAGTCTTAATGTATATTATAACAGGGAAATTTGCGAAGCTTGCTTCCCTTTTTTNCCTTCTTCTTCTACATATTCAACTTTATCACCCTCNTGGAGTGTTAGCCCATCAAGGGCAGAAACGTGAACGAAAACATCNTCGGAAGTTTCGTCATTNGTAATAAATCCATAACCTTTGGATCCATTAAAGAATTTAACTGTACCAGTCATATTTTAATTTAAATTTANTGCAANTTACACTTTCTTNANCGGGTAAGCNTTATCTGATCATTTTTTTTGATCCAAATTTCGAANTTTGTCTAAATTTTCCTTTGATAAAGTATAGTCTTTTAATCGTTTTCCTTTCCAGCGGTGTACNAAAAAAATAGGCATGAACACAAACGNAGCAGTCAATACAGTAAAGCCTATAATCTTATTGCCNAACANGGTATTNCCTGTAGAATTGNTGAAAAGCCCATANGCTANGCTGATCAGAANACCCAAAAACAGAATTCTCAAAAAATATTTCATATAAAAAGCNATTTCATTTTGGAGTTTTTCTTNTNACTATGGGNCTTTGNGGAGTGACTTAAGATACAGCTCTTCCAATTGAGCCTCCTCCAATACTGATGGTGCGTCGATCATAANATCCCTACCGNTATTGTTTTTGGGGAAGGCTATAAANTCTCTAATGGTTTCACTACCACCGAGTATGGCCACCAATCGATCCAGTCCCAGAGCGATTCCACCATGNGGAGGNGCTCCNTATTGAAAGGCATNCATNAAGAACCCAAATTGTTCATANGCTTCTTTTTCGGTGAACCCTAGTAGACCAAATATTTTTTCTTGCAGGGCAGTATCGTGTATCCTGATTGACCCTCCNCCTATTTCATTTCCGTTCAATACCAAGTCATAAGCATTGGCTATTACATTTGATGGATCGGTATTCAATAGCTCAAGATCCTCTTNTTTGGGGGAGGTAAANGGGTGGTGCATGGCATGGTANTTTTGGATTTCATCGTCCCATTNCAATAGCGGGAAGTCAGTGACCCACAATGCAGCAAATTCGCTGGCTTTTCTCAGTCCCATTTGTTCGGCTATTTCCATNCGCAAGGTACTAAGTTGGGTTCGNGTAGCTTNNGCGNTACCTGCCATCACAAAAATTAAATCGCCAGCTTTNGCCCCNGTGGTATCTGCCCANTGGCTAAAATCATCCGCNGTAAAAAANTTATCTACTGTNGATTTGTAGCTACCATCTTCNTTGCATTTGACCCATACCAATCCNTTAGCGCCTACCTGTGGTCTTTTTACCCATTCGATCCAAGCATCGATCTCTTTTCGGGTCATNCTNGCTCCACCTGGTACGGCAATNCCCACAACCAATTCTTGACTGTCAAAAACATTGAACCCCTTATTTTGNGCAAAGGCGTTCAATTCACCGAAAGTCATTCCAAAACGAATATCAGGTTTATCGTTACCGTATTTTTCCATTGCCTCTGCNTANGTAATTCTGGGGAATTTNCCCAAAGTCACTCCNTTTAATTCTTTNANAACGTGTTGGATCATTGCNTCAAACTGCACCAATATATCCTCNTGNTCNACAAANGTCATCTCACAGTCGATCTGTGTGAACTCAGGTTGGCGGTCAGCCCTCAGGTCCTCGTCTCTAAAGCATTTNACGATTTGGAAATANTTATCAAATCCAGCAACCATNAGTAATTGCTTAAAAGTTTGGGGAGATTGNGGAAGGGCATAAAACTGNCTNNTGTTCATTCGAGAGGGGACTAAAAAATCCCTCGCTCCTTCGGGAGTAGATTTGATCAAATAAGGCGTTTCTATATCTATAAAATCCGCTTGGGATAAAAAATTACGAACTGCCATAGTTACCTTGTGCCTGAAGATCAGGTTTTCTCTTATGGGTGTNCGTCTTAAATCAAGATATCGNTATTGCATNCGCAAATCNTCNCCNCCATCCGTTTGATTTTCTATCGTAAAAGGAGGTGTTTTGGCGGCATTCAATACCGTTAATTCCTCTGCCAATATTTCAATTCCTCCTGTATTNATATTCGGGTTCTTNGATTCCCTTTCGATTACTTTTCCCTTAACCCGAATCACATCCTCTCGACCCAAAGANATAGATTTTTTATAAACCGNNTNNGGGGTTCTTTCATAGTCAAAAACCAATTGGGTGATACCAAAACGGTCGCGNANGTCAACCCAAACNATAAAACCTTTATTTCTGACTTTTTGGACCCATCCGGCTAGGGTAACTTCTTCATTGGAATGATTTTCATTCAGTGCGCCNCAATGGTGTGATCTCATCATTTTTTGTAAATTANTAGCAAAGGTAGTAAGAAGCTTTTCCCTTGACCAAAATTATTTTTTAAATAGCTTTTTCCATTTCAATTTGATNTGGTAGGTAATCAAAAACGTTGCAGGAACAATTATCAGGGTTAGGAAAGTNGCAAAAGTCAATCCAAAAATGACCGTCTTTGCCAAAGGNCCCCAAAAGATGACATTGTCCCCTCCNATATANACCTTGGGATTCCAGTCTGAAAATAAGGAGAAAAAGTCNATGTTCAGACCAATTGCNAGGGGAATCAATCCGAGTATGGTNGTAATGGCNGTNAGGATAACAGGNCGCAACCTCGCCGTTCCNCCTTCTATAATCGCCTNGACAGCATCGGAATTGGGCAACATTTCTTCATCGAGAAGTTCCATAGNGATCTTTTTTCTGTCGATCAACAACTGGGTATAATCNAAAAGAACCACCCCATTNTTCACCACTATACCCGAAAGAGAAATGATGCCCATCATGGTCATCAAAATTACAAAAGGCATTTGGAAAAGCGTAATCCCCATAAATACCCCTGTAAAACTCAAAAAGATAGAAATCAGTATNATGATGGGTTTGGAAATGGAGTTAAATTGTAAGACCAATAACAACATTATGAGACCNAANGCAGCCAAAAGAGCATTAGAAAGAAAATTCATATTCTTGTCTTGCTCNTCAATCTCACCTGTAAATTTGAACTCTACTCCCATATTGAGGGGGTAATTCATCAGTGCAGATTTTACATTAGCNACCACCTCATTGGCATTGTAACCTGCCAGNANATCGGAATANAGCGTCACCAAACGAATGGACTTTCNGTGCTTGATAGCACTGNANGANGAGGAGTTTTGGGTTTTGACCANAGCCGCAATGGGAATTTCTTTGATCTTTCCCGATGATTGATCTCTAAAGGTTACATACTGATTGAACAAGGCATTGTTGTCATAACGGTATNGCTCNTTNAAACGGACATTGATCTCNTAATCCTNACCATCTTTTTTATAAANCCCNGCTTTAGCGCCAAAGAGAGAGTTGCGTAGTTGAGAACCCACCATACCTGTGGATACNCCNANCTCTCCAGCTTTTTTGCGATCAATNATCAATTTAGTACTTGGTTTATTTTTGTTTACATCTATTTTTAGTTCCTCTACTCCTGGAATGTTTTCCTTATTGAGGAAGTCCTTCATTNTCTCNGCTGTTTGGATTAAATCTTCGTAATNCCTACCNGTAATTTCAATATTNACTGGATAGCCTACAGGTGGGCCATTNGCGTCTTTTTCAACAGAAATAGATACGCCAGGGTACTTTCCGCTAAGTGATTGTTGAATTTCACTGCGCAGGTTTTCGCTAGAAAGACCATTTCTGAATTTAAACTCCCGCATAGTAAGGGANATCTTNGCTTTATGTGGCATCTCGTTNGTCACCCCACCATCAATTTCGGGATTGCCTGCTCCAGNACCNACTTGNGCCAAAGCGTCCTCGACCAAGTAGTTGNATTTTCCATTGCGGTACTTCTCTTGGTTGATNACTGAAAAAATNTCGGATTCAATTTTTTTTGTAATAGTGTTGGTTTTATTAATGTCGGTTCCTTCTGGATATTCNATGTAAGTAAAAATTTGTAATGGTTGATTTTCGGGAAAAAATTCNACTTTAGGGGGAAAAATNCNTAACAAAAAAAAGGATGAAAATAACAATACAAAAGTCCCAATCAAAAAAGCGACNGGACGGTACCCCTNAAGTGTAANAGATAGAAAGCGACGGTANCCTCGTTCNAATAGTGGTAAAAATCCAGATTGAAACTTTGTAGCNAGTTTTTTAAGAAAANATTTATANGCCCAAAAAAGTAAAGTGATNGNAATCATTANGGTNCCCAAACCCCTTAAAANNCCTTCGTTNAAGATTAAAATTAAGCCNAGTCCNCCCAAAATCATAGTTAAGCGNACCAGCCCCTTTAAGGAAATTTCTTTTTCGCTAATTTCCATAAATCGGGAAACGAGCATGGAGTTAAAAAATAATGCTACTATGAGTGAGGANCCCAAAACAACAGAAAGCGTAATNGGAAAGTAAATCATAAATTCACCCATGAGTCCTGGCCAAGCCCCTAAAGGAACAAAGGCAGCAATAGTNGTAGCGGTTGAAACAATAATAGGATAAGCAATTTCCCCAATACCGACCTTNGCGGCTTGAACACGGCTGAANCCTTCTTTTTCCATCAAACGGTATACGTTTTCAACCACTACAATTCCNTTGTCAACTAGCATTCCNAGTCCCATTACCAATCCAAANAGCACCATAGTATTCATNGTATANCCTAATACAGANAGGATCATAAATGACATAAACATTGACATTGGGATAGCGAACCCCACAAAAAGTGAATTTCTNAATCCCAAAAAGAACATNAGCACTATTACCACTAATAATACTCCAAAAATAACATTGTTAATTAAATCATCTACCTGATTNAGGGTAATAGTAGATTGGTTGTTAGAAATTGTTAATNTGATATTTTTNGGAAAAACATTTTCAATNTCATCNAANAAAAATTGTATTTTTTTCGAGGCCTTAATCAAATTTTTNCCACCTCTTTTTTTTACATGTAATAAAACAACTTTTTCACCAAAGGATCGAGCAAATGAGGANATTTCNTTTTCTTTAAAATTTATTTCGGCAATATCACCAAGGTATGTCGCACCATTTTCACTTTTCACNACAAATTTTTTNAGCTCATCNGGATTGGAAATTTCACCAATAATTCTNAANCTTTTTCTCTGACCNCCCACTTATTANGTTACCTGCAGAAATTGTAGAATTCTCTCTNCCAATNGATGTNANAATGTCATCAAAACTTATTTTAGCAGCAGTCATTTTATAAATATCTAGNGCAACCTCCACCTCAAAAGCTTGTATNCCTCGAACATCCACTGATTTGACCTCGGGAATTTGTTCAATTTTTTCTTCAAGGTAGCCNGCAAAATCTTTCATCTGCTCAATTGGATAATCTCCTACCATACTGATNCTCAAAATGGGCATTAATTCAGAAAAATCTAATTCTGAAACATTTGGTTCAACTTTTGCACCNTTNAAACTAGGCCAATCAGCACCTGATACCACCCCGTCTACTANATCTTTTGTTCGTTGTTTAGCGAGGTCTAATGCTATATTTTCATCAAATTCTAATTTTATAACAGCAAAATCTTCCTGCGAGGTCGATGTCATATCAACTAGGTTGGATACACCCTTGAGGTCCTCCTCTANNGGATCTACGACTAAACGTTCAATATCTTCCGCAGTATTACCAGGAAATATGGTTGACACAAAAACTTGAGTATTACTTATTTCTGGAAAATTNTCNCGTGGCATAATATTATAGGATCGGATTCCNAAAAAGAAAAANATAGCCATGATAACATANATTACCGTTTTGTGATCTATGGCCCAACTGGATAAAGGAAATTCTTTCTGTATTTTTTTCATTTTTTTCTACCCAATTANTGNATATTTTTTACCCTTTGATTNTTTTCTACTAAAATGGCTCCNTCGTCCACGATGAGGTCACCNTCTTTTAGACCTTCTAGAATTTCTACTTTTTCAAGCCCCTTTTTTCCCAATTTNACAAAAACCTNTTGGGTNCGGTATACCTGATCTTTATCCTCAGATTTGAGTTTGAAAANATATTTTTCACCACTGGCATTTTCTTTGATCACCCGAAGTGGAATCATTATGGCTTTTGGATTACTGTAATCTTTNATNTTCAACTTACAAGTCAAGTTNTGTTTAATCAATAGTTCAGGNTTGGNTAGNGGTGTCTCCACTCTAAAACTACGATTNTTNNGATTGATAAAATTTCCAATTTGGCGAATGCTACCTTGGTATTTTNTATTTAACATGGGAATTTCTACCTCCGCTNCAGTTCCTTTTTTGATCTGACTCAGGTAACGCTCTGGAACATTNGCCTCGGCATACATNTCTTCNAGGTTTACNATTCTCAATACGGGAGTTTGACCCGGTAACAAATTGGCTCCTGTATTGGCTACAATTTCGTCTATCGTTCCTGAAAAGGGTGCCNAAATCTGTGTGCGTAGTAATTGTTTTTTCAGTTGCTCTATGCTTTTCAGCAAGNCGTCAAAAGNGGCTTTGGCTTGAAGTAACTGTATTTCTGATCCTATATTTTTATCCCAAAGTCTTTGGGTCCGATCATATGTAGTTTTTGACAACTCTGCTTNAATCTGTAATTGTTCNAGCTGATTTTTTAGCCCTGCATCATCAATTTGCGCTAAGAGTTTTCCTTTTTTTACTTGNTGTCCCTCTNTNACATANAGTTTCTTNAGTGTTCCACTGTACTCAGGATATAGCAATANATTTTGACGGGTTTTGATGTTGGCTTGAATTTCTATAAAGTGATCAAAATTTTCAGTTTTTATCTCAATCATAGANATCANTNNCAGTTTTTCGGAGGGNTCCAAATCTGCAATTACAGTATTGATTTGACTCAATTCCAATTTCAAGGCATTGAGTGTTTTTAACTTACTTAACTTTTGAANCCTCAATCCTTTGAGGTCTCTGGCAGCGATCAATTCTGANGTAGTTGCAGNTTGNCCNCCAGANCAGGACAAAGTGAANGCAGCAATAAATAGGNTGTAAATAATTTTTTTCATGNATTAATAAGTATTTTGTTGGTTTAGTANGGTTTCGAGTGCTATTTTATTGGTTATTACTTTTTGAATTGNAGCTAGAAAATTGCTCTGNGCANTATAGAGCTGAAGTTGNGCCATGCGGAGTTCAAAACTTTTGACCATCCCCTCATAGAATTTGGTTTGATTTTTTTGNTCGATGCTNTCNGCCAGCCTGAGGTTCTCCTTTTCAGTATAGTAATTATCAATGGAGAGTTGATATTCATTGAGAGCAGCATTGACTTCAATTCTGATTTTGGATTGNGTTTCCTCTAACTGGGTGATGGCTTGATCCAAACTTATTTTTGCTTTTTGGGTATTAGCACTTCTTCCTAAAGAACTGAAAATGGGAATTTTTACATTCAAACCGAGTANAGAGGAACNGTACCATTTTTGGTCTATATTTGCAAAAGTAAATGTATTGCTATTNCCAGTNTANGTTTGGTTCACAAAGGCATTTAATTTGGGNAGNGCCTTAGACCTCTCNAGCTTTAGTTTTAATGCTTCAGATTTNACGTTGTTGTCAGCAATTCTGATGTCNATATTATTATTAATATTGTCNGTATTNGGAAGGACNTCNAAGTAGAGATCTTCATTAAAAATATNGTNCAGATCACTNGNCAGTTCTAAAGGTGCCTCTATGGGATAACCAATCACAAATTTGAGCATNTCCTCCTCTATCTTNAATAAGTTTTTGGCGTATTTCAACCTGCCGTTGGTTTGAGCTAGGGTTAGNTGTATTTGTTGAACACTCTCNTCCTCCTCAAAACCATTGCGAAAAAGCAAATGGATTTCCTCAAAATTACTTTCNAAGGAAGCTTTGTTTTTTTCCAAAAAGATGATNTTNTATTTTGCCAANAAAACATTAGAGTAGAGGTTGGTAATNAGTTTCCTTACTTCCAAATTAGTTTTTTCGAATAAGTTTTCCGAAATGGCGAGGTAAACTCTNGTCGCCTGCAGTCCTACCAAATANGAGCCGTCAAATANAAGNTGTTCTANCNTAACAGATCCGATCATATTTTGCTCCGTNCCAAAAGTNANTTCTGTAAANTCTCCNGGGTTGCCACCAAAAAACTCTGCTGGAACCAGAGAGATAGGCATTTCCAAAAAATTCTGATAATTAATTTCTGANCTGATTTGCGGTAGACCTACAGCAATGGTTTTCCATTTGACCTTCTTTGCTTTTTGGATNTCTCGGTCAGCGTTGATGATTGAACGGTTGTTTGTCAACCCGAAGTTTATGGCNTCCTCCAAGCTNAGTAACTNAGGNAATTCNTGTGCATGAGTNATTCCTGTGAGGAGGGTCAAAAATNAAAATAAATGATTCTTCATAGGGNTTANATCGCTTTGTTGTATTCCTCTAAAAANTGTAAACCTTTGGGAGTCGCTATTGCTCTAAGGTGGTAATCTATGNATTTTCCAATNATCAGGTCGATGTCGTAATCNTCNGGGGGAAACAATTCTATATCNCGTAACCCNCTAAATCCATTGAAGTAAATCCGCATGATNAANTCTGGATCTATAGTGTCTCGAAAAAGACCTGAATCCATACCCTTTTTCAGACTCAACTTAAAAGAATNTCCAAAAGTGGAAAGTTCCTTTTTTCTGATTTCTAAATAAATNGTGGGNTAATATTTCTGTAANTGATATTGAGGGGACTTATCTTTGTTTCCCAAAACCTTGACCGCTATTTTTTTGATTTCATAGAGTGCTTCAATGGGATTGTCCATGGAAGTTTGAATNGCTATAATTTTATCTTTTACCTCTTCAAAAACTAACAAGACTGACGANTGCACCANAGAAGTTTTATCATCGAAATAGTGATATATTGTNTTTTTGGAGATGCGCATGTGTCCAGCAATATCATCCATTGTCACNGCTTTNTAGCCGTATTGNAGGAACAAAGAAGAAGCAGACACAACGATTTCTTTATCCATATNAACCNTTCNGTAAATTTATTATAGAAAACTTNAAAAACAAAAAAAGTTTCCAAAGTTTATANCTTTTTTATATTAATTTAANTTTGGGCANTGTATTTTTAACAAAATTCAATTTTATGGATCTTTTCAAGGCCTATCAACAAGAATTTCAGTCTGCTCTTGAAAATTTTAATAAGGATCAATCCCCAANTANNCTTTATCGTCCCATACAATACCTTTTGGAATTGGGAGGAAAGAGAATNNGACCATTTTTAACNTTGATGNCAGGGGAGGTTTTTGGTGTTGCAGTTAAAGATGCCTTNGGNGCGGCNATNTCNGTGGAGGTTTTCCACAATTTTACCCTNATGCACGACGACATTATGGACAGCGCATCTTTGAGAAGGGGCAAAACCACAGTGCANGAAAAATGGGATGTAAATACTGCCATACTATCNGGTGATGCCATGTTGATCAANGCTTATCAAGCTCTTGAAAATTACCCCACCGATNTTTTTCAAAAACTGACCCGTCTTTTAAGCAAAACTGCGTTAGAGGTTTGCGAGGGTCAGCAATTCGATATGGATTTTGAAACCANTACAAGTGTNTCCCAGGAGGAGTATATAGAAATGATCCGCCTGAAAACAGCNGTTTTGGTGGGTTGTGCTCTTCAAATGGGNGCCATNATTGCAAAGGCCNCTGAGGAANACCAAAAGTTCATTTATGACTTCGGTATTCAACTTGGATTAGCATTTCAATTACAAGATGATTATCTTGACACTTTTGGGGATCAAGCTACTTTTGGAAAAAAAATTGGAGGTGACATACTCGAGGACAAAAAAACCATTCTTTANNTNNTNGCACTNAAGGGATCTGACAAGGAACAAGCGAATGAACTGCGATCACTTTTGGGAGGAAACAATATTCTCAAGAAANAAGANAAAATCNATAGGGTAAAGANATTATTTGAAAANACATCGGCTAAATCTNCCACACNANATTTNATTAAGTATCATTCTAATTTGGCCGANGTAGAATTGGAAAAACTAAGTATTAATAAGGANCAAAAAAGTCGTTTNCNGGATCTCAAAAACTGGTTGATAAATCGCACATNTTAGAATAATCTNTTNNAAAGCGCCCTCACAAATTGTTCCACATTAAAGGANCGCATGATCTGAAACTCCTGCCAAAGAGAACTCTTTTCGTCCANGAATTTAAAGATTANTTCAGACGAATTTTTTTGAAACATTCTTNTGAATAAATCTNCACCATTTGCNTTGTCTTTCGCNAGTACATCAATAAAGAGCATGTCGTAAAACCAGNACCGGTCTCTTCTGCCAAATCGAGACAGTGGCTGTTCTTTCTTCAAGAATTCTATCAATTCTTTGGTNTTTTCATTNATCCGNTGGAAAGTAAANCCCGTACTNGGTTTGGTCCATCCTCCTGCTGTNCCNATATGNAACAGGTCACTGCTATTTTTTAAATCAAAACGATAACAGGTCATGGGAATTTTTCCTTCTTCCTCTTCCAAAACTTCATANCCACCNGTGGGNATTTCTTTCAAAAAGGCGTTNATGNTATCNGTATATTCTTTTTTTTCCAAAAGTTTTTCAGAAAAAAGGGTGTATTCCAACAAAGCTTTATTGGGTCCTANNGGCAATANATACATGAATCGGGTGTTTCCCATCTGNGGNACATTAAAATTCATGAATTCGATTNTGTCTNNATTGAAACAAGGCTTTTGAGTTTCCACCACTTGCCCCACAAAATGTTGCAACAANACAGGATATTTTTTTTGATCGTACAAACTTTTGGGATCATATATACTNGAAAAAACCTTGCTNCCGTGATAAGANTGGATTTCGGTAGTCACTATATTNTCCTCAATAAGGCTTACTTTNTCTTTAATTTGAGTAAGTTGATCGAAAGCTGCCAGCTGCTTTTTCATNGATTCGTAAAAATCAATACTTCTGATCATCTTGTATTGGAAAGGTGCCAGAGAAAAATCTATTTCAAAATTGTCAGCATTGAAATGCGCTTGATCCCAAGTTTTGTGNACTATTTCCTCCAAGTCTCCCTCGCCTGACTCCCAAAAGCACCAAGTACGGTCATTGGTNTTTTTGGCATCTTTTTCGATCAGAAGTATGGATTTGCCTNTAAANTNGGGATCATTGCANANTCTGAAAACTAACAGTAANCCCGAAGCACCTCCTCCGCAGATAATATAGTCGAAATGNTTTTTATGCATCGTACTTCAAATTTAGTCAATCCCNTTAACAGTGNCAGNAATTAGTCACTTTTATNTATATTTGTCNGCAATTAAATNGTCTNNAATGGACANTATTATNGAATATTTTTCAAGTATAAGTCCTGTTAAAGGCGCANTTTANGCTACCGTTTTTACNTGGTTTTTGACTGCATTAGGNGCCTCNTTTGTTTTTTTGTTCAAAACCATGCACCGTGGATTNCTNGATGGGATGNTAGGTTTTACTGGAGGAGTAATGGTAGCTGCAAGTTTTTGGAGTCTTTTNGCGCCNGGAATAGAAATGTCACCCGGTGANGGTTTCGTTAAGGTNTTTCCCTCCNCTATAGGTTTTNGTTTGGGGGCACTGTTCATTTTCGTTTTGGATAAAACCCTNCCTCACATTCACATCAACTTTAAGGANTCTGAAGGNATTANAACTCCTTGGCANAAAACTACACTTTTNGTTCTGGCCATNACCCTTCACAATATTCCTGAAGGNTTNGCTGTAGGNGTTCTCTTTGGTGGAGTAGCTGCAGGAATTCCAGANGCCTCTATTGGAGGAGCTGTCGCACTAGCNATAGGTATAGGAATTCAAAATTTTCCNGAGGGGGTAGCTGTTTCTATGCCCTTGANAAGACAAGGAGTGAGNANGTTCAAAAGNTTTTGGTACGGACAGTTGTCNGCNATAGTCGAACCTATTGCTGCGGTATTNGGAGCCNTAGCCGTTACTTTTTTTACCCCAATTTTACCTTACGCATTGTCATTTGCTGCGGGTGCAATGATTTTTGTTGTGGTAGAAGAAGTAATCCCTGAGACCCAATTGGATAAATANACCGATTTAGCTACTTTGGGTTTTATTGGTGGATTTATCGTAATGATGACCTTGGATGTGGCCCTAGGCTGATGCCCCTTTATTNAANTTTTTCCAACCTTGAGCCTCTAGTGGAATAGATTGTCCTAAGCCAGTAATCAAATTACAAACTTCTTTTTGNTCTGTTAAATGACCNATANTAGTTAGCAAATTNTGNTCTTTNATTTTTTCGTAATCCTCTGTTTTTATTGTCATCAATAACTCATAATCTTCCCCACCATTGAGTAAGGNTGTNNTGCTATTTATTTTGAACTCCTCTGCNGTGCTGGAAGTTTGTATATCAGCGGGTAATTTTTCNTCATANACAANACAGCCTACCTGTGAGCCTTTGCAAAGGTGAAAAATTTCNGAGGACAGTCCGTCACTGACATCTATCATCGCGTTGGGAACAATNTCCAACTTTTCNAAAAGTTCTATGATATCCTTTCTNGCTTCCGGTTTTAATTGTCTTTCTACGCAGTAAGAGTAAAGNGCTAAATCAGGTTGATTGTTGGGATTCACTTTAAAAACCTCCTTCTCGCGTTCCAGTACTTGCAAGCCCATATAGGCACCGCCNAAATCCCCGCTTACTACCAATAGGTCGTTGGGTTTTGCTCCAGAGCGATAAGTAATTTTCTCCTTTTGAGCTTGCCCCATNGCCGTGATAGAAATGATTAAGCCTGTTATGCTAGTCGAGGTGTCGCCCCCAACTAAATCAACTTTATAATTCTTACAAGCCAATTCTATACCCGAATAAAACTCTTCTAGTGCNTCCAACGGAAAACGATTCGATACGGCAATAGATACTGTGATCTGTGAGGCATGAGCATTCATNGCGTANAAATCGGAAAGGTTCACNATTACNGACTTGTATCCCAAATGCTTTAAAGGCNTGTAAGACAAATCAAAATGAATCCCNTCGATCAAAAGATCGGTAGTNACTAACGTTTGACCCTCAGTAAAATTCATAACCGCTGAATCATCTCCAATNCCTTTTTGAGTTGAAGGGTGAATTATAGGNAAAGTTTTTGTCAAATGATNAATCAATTCAAATTCTCCAAGATCGGACANTGGNGTATTGTTTTTATTTTNAAACATTTGTTAAAATTACTAAGATTTCACATNAAATATGGTGAGTTATTTTAAATTANANNAATTGTCTGTAAAACNTACCCTNAATTTATATNATGGANCTCAGATTAAATTCTATTACATTATTATTTATTCTGTTTTTANATTCCTGTCAAAAGGATTCAGNTTTANCTGATTACTCGGTTAATGATCCAANTGNAACTGNTGATACCNTAAATTCTTCANCAANAGCAACTANGNNAGAGGGCACTCCNTGNATAGACGGTTTTGCAGGNAAATACCCTTGTANAGGNTATGATCTCTTAGCTCATATTAACCTCGCTACCTTTGACAGTGANNACGGAAACGATTCCTGGGGTTGGACTGATCCNTCTACCGANAAAGAATACGTCCTTATNGGACTAGACAATGGCACNGCCTTCGTNGATATTAGCGACNCNGNAAACCCTATTTTGTTNGGGAAACTGCCTACTNCAACAGAGTCAAGTCCNTGGAGAGACATCAAAGTGCATAANAATTATGCCTACGTGGTAAGCGAGGCTACCGATCACGGTATTCAAGTTTTTGATCTGACCCGATTGAGAGGGGTAGAGGCACCTCAAAGNTTTACNGCCGATCGTGTCCTCAANACCNTTCCCACTGCTCACAANATCGTNATCAACCCTGATAGTGGTTATGCATTTGTGGTTGGAACCAGCAGGTATGATNTATTCAAGGGAGGGGTNCATTTCCTNGATCTCAACAACCCTNAGATCTATAGGTTTGTAGGGGGCTATGGTGAAGGGGGATACACCCACGANGCCCAAGTGATTACCTACAATGGNCCTGATANNGACTACACNGGAAAAGAAATTTTCTTGGGTTCAAATGAATCCAAATTGGTCATTGTAGATGTAACAGATAAACNAAACCCAACTGCCATNTCAGATATCANTTATCAAAACCCTGNGTACACCCATCAAGGTTGGTTTGANAANGACCAAAGATTTTTTATTCTNGGNGATGAACTAGACGAATCNAGNATTGGNGGGAAAACCAGAACCTTGATTTTTGACCTAAATGATTTGGATAANCCTCTGTTGCATCACANCTATTTCGGGCCTACTAATGCTATTGATCACAATGGATATGTCAAAGGAGATTTGTTTTACCTAGCTAATTATACNGCNGGAATTAGGNTTATAGATATTAATGATTTNGAAAATAAAAACATGAGTGAAATCGGTTTTTTTGATACATTTCCNGATCATAACTCNACCACNTATGATGGTGCTTGGAATGTTTACCCCTTTTTTAAAAGTGGGGTCATTGCCATAAGCGATATNAATAGTGGATTGTTTCTCATCAAAAAATCAGAATAATCGANTNGAAAANAATTATTTTNATTNTNNTAGTGATTCTTTTTTGGGCTTGCTCACCTGACTCACATACACCGATCAATACNCNCANTGNNTTTTCTGGAATTTTAGTCGATGTTAAACTTTTTGGGGGNAGTGATGANGAGGTAGCAAGAGAATTAATCGAATTNCAACAAGGAGGTTACGCTATGNTTGGCAGTACCAAAAGTAAAGATGGNGATTTTGNTGAACGNAGTACTGATAACTGGGACTTATTTTTGATGAAATTGGATCAACAAGGAGAGGTGATTTGGACAAGAACTTATGGAGGTACTGNTGAAGATTTTGGATTTTCATTGGTAGAAACTNACTCTGGAGGTTTTGTACTGATNGGTTACAGNAGCAGTCAAGACGGAGATGTTCCGNCCACCAAAGGGTATCACGACAACTGGATCATCAAAGTCGATTCTGCAGGGNAACTACTGTGGAAAAAATCACTGGGATATTCGGGTCACGACCATGCCTACAATGTAATCGANACCCAAGATGGAGGCTATTTTTTTAACGGTTTTTTGGATGTAACCGCTTCNAATGGATTGGGTAANTCTAATAAATTTTCAAAGGCTGGNCGCCACGGAGTGGGNGAGTTTTGGTGTCACAAGGCTGANANCCATGGCAATATNCAGTGGCAAAGATATTTTGGAGGAACCAACAACGATCGCTCCTATGATGCTATAGAGACAAAAGAAGGTAATTTTTTGGTGGTAGGCACTTCTGAAAGTGANGATGTAGATGTAAAAAATCCAAAAGGAAGCTACGATGTATGGGTGGTAATGGTTTCNCCNACAGGGCAAATGNTATGGGAAAAATCTTATGGGGGNAGTTTGGTGGACGAGGCGTCNAAAGTAATCCAAGATTTAAACGGAAATTACAGAATCATAGGAAATAGTTACAGNGAGGATATTGACNTGGTCAACCCCAAGGGCTTATCNGATGCATGGCAAATCACANTAGACCCGTTGGGGAAACTGATCGACAGTCANAGCTATGGAGGGAGTGAATTTGATAAAGGCACTGCNATAGCCGAAGACANAAGAGGCTCNCTTTTCATCACTGGCTTTTCACGAAGCATGGATGGTGATTTNAGCCANAATATGGGCCTGAACGATATATTCCTNATTCATTTACCTNCCGATGGCANTGAAAAATCNACCCTATCTTGGGGGGGCGAAAATCAAGACTTTGCTTATGATATTTTNATTCCCAAAAATGGGGANGGGGTATTTGTTGTCGGCCAGTCCTNNAGTAAAAACNNAACGTTCANNAAAAANAAGGGTAAAAGTGATATTTTACTTGNCCATTGGCGCTAACAATTGTCGATTGAGCGATAGTCAGAATTGATAGTATAGCCCNATATTTAAAAGGAAATACGCTATATTTGCATAAAATTNAANTAATAANTATTTCANATGATCAAAGTATCGCCTAGTGCACATGAAAAAGTGACGCAGTTGATGCGCGAGGAGGGATTCAATCCCACTCAAGACTTTGTGCGTGTTGGTGTTAAAAGTGGTGGGTGTTCAGGTCTCTCCTATAATTTGAGTTTTGACGATGCAAAATCAGAACAAGATCGCTTATTTGAGGACAATCAGGTAAAGATACTGGTTGACAAGAAAAGTTTGCTTTACCTNTTAGGNACAACACTTGAATACTCTGGGGGATTGAATGGNAAAGGTTTTATCTTTAACAATCCCAATGCAGAACGTACTTGTGGATGTGGAGAAAGCTTCTCTCTTTAACATNAATTTNGACATGGCTTANACTGAAGAAGAATTAAAAAAAGAATTGGAAACCAAAGAATACGAATACGGGTTTTATACCGATATCGATTCTGAAACTTTCCCTGTGGGTTTNAGNGAACAGGTGGTTCGTNGTATTTCACAAAAAAAGAGAGAGCCAGAATGGATGACCGAGTGGCGNNTGAAAGCCTATCAAGCNTGGAAGAAAATGGAGGAGCCTGAGTGGGCGAACGTCCAGTATACAAAACCCGACTATCAAGCTATATCTTATTATTCAGCNCCCAAAAAAAAAGACCAATATAATAGCTTAGACGAAGTAGACCCTGAGTTGCTTAAAACNTTTGANAAATTGGGNATTTCTCTTGATGAGCAAAAAAAGTTGGCTGGAGTAGCTGTNGANATAGTTATGGATTCCGTTTCAGTNGCTACCACTTTCAAAGATACATTGGCAGAAAAGGGCATCATATTTTGTTCTATNTCTGAAGCCATTCAGAAACATCCTGATTTGGTTCAAAAATACATCGGTACTGTTATCCCAATTCATGACAACTATTTTGCTGCCTTGAATTCCGCAGTATTCTCTGATGGATCTTTCTGTTACATTCCNATGGGCGTTCNCTGTCCAATGGAACTATCGACCTATTTTAGAATCAATCAGGCAGGGACAGGTCAGTTTGAGAGAACACTAGTAATTGCNGATGAGTCNAGTTATGTCAGTTACCTTGAAGGTTGCACNGCCCCTTCCAGAGACGAGAACCAATTGCATGCAGCAGTAGTTGAGTTGGTAGCANTGGACCATGCTGAAATCAAATACTCTACAGTTCAAAACTGGTTTCCNGGAGACAAAAACGGTAAGGGAGGTGTTTACAATTTTGTAACCAAAAGAGGTATCTGCCANAAGANTTCCAAAATATCATGGACACAGGTCGAGACTGGTTCNGCCNTAACGTGGAAATACCCCTCTTGNATACTNAAAGGCGATAANTCTATCGGCGAGTTTTATTCAATAGCCCTTACCAACAATTATCAGCAAGCAGATACGGGAACCAAGATGNTTCANTTAGGTAAAAATACNAAAAGCACCATCATTTCTAAAGGTATATCTGCTGGAAAATCACAAAACAGCTATCGTGGGCTAGTGCAGGTGCACCCCCGAGCGACCAATGCGAGAAACTTTTCCCAATGTGATTCNCTATTGATGGGGAACCTATGCGGNGCTCATACNTTTCCCTATATAGAGGTCAAAAATAAAACTGCCCAAATTGAACANGANGCTACTACAAGTAAAATTGGTGAAGATCAAATATTTTATTGCAACCAAAGGGGCATAGATNCTGANAAAGCCATCGCATTGNTNGTCAANGGTTTCAGTAAAGAAGTATTGAACAAACTACCCATGGAATTTGCCGTGGAAGCACAAAAGTTATTAGAAATCTCCCTCGAAGGATCAGTAGGATAAAAAANAACTTATGCTCACTATAGAAAATCTTCACGCTCAAGTAGAAGGAAAACAAATCCTCAATGGCATTGACTTNGATGTCAAAGCNGGGGAGGTTCACGCNATCATGGGACCCAATGGATCAGGGAAAAGTACCTTGTCTTCTGTTATAGCGGGGCACCAAGATTACGATNTCAACAAAGGNACCATGCTCCTTGAAGGAGAAGATTTATCTGATTTGGCNCCCGAGGAACGCTCTCAAAAGGGAATATTTCTCTCTTTTCAATATCCGGTTGAAATTCCTGGNGTGAGTGTAACCAACTTTATCAAAACNGCCATCAACGCCTCNAGAAANGCAAAAGGCTTGGAGGATATGCCCGCTAATATTATGCTAAAAAAAATCAGAGAAAAATCTTCACTTTTAGAAATCGATTCTCGTTTTNTATCTCGATCACTTAATGAAGGCTTTTCTGGTGGAGAAAAAAAAAGAAATGAGATTTTCCAAATGGCCATGNTGGAGCCCAAACTTTCAATNCTCGATGAAACGGATTCTGGNTTGGATATNGATGCGTTAAAAATTGTGGCCAATGGAGTTAATAAATTGCGCTCTGAGGAAAACGCTATAATAGTAATTACTCACTATCAAAGNCTTTTGGAATATATANTTCCAGACTTTGTTCACGTACTATTTGANGGAAAAATTGTTAAGTCTGGAACTAAAGAATTGGCCATTGAGCTGGAAGAAAAAGGATACGATTGGATCAAAGAAATGGTNTAGACTTTATGGAATTCAAAGAAAAATTACTTGCCTCCCATTTGGCGTTTGAAGAAAGGGTAGATATNGCTGANCATGTTCACCAAACCCGATTGGAATCCCTTAAAACCTTTGAGCGAAAAGGCTTTCCCTCTCGCAAAGANGAAGCTTGGAAATACACCTCTCTNAACGCTTTAGTGCGTCAGGATTATGCTTTATTTCCAAAANCAGAAAGNACCATTCAGCTNAAAAAAGTAAAGAAATATTTTCTTTATGAAATNGATACTTACAAGGTTGTTTTTATCGATGGAGTCTATAGNCCTTTTTTGTCAGACACCACTCACGACGGCCTTGATGTNTGCCTGATGTCTGCTGCCCTANCNAAAACAAAATACAAAAATTTGATCANNACGTATTTTAATAAAATTGCCAACAAGGANGATAGTCTNACTGCGCTCAACACCTCCTACACACAAGAAGGTGCNTANNTCTATATTCCCAAAAGTGTNGTAGCAGAAAAGCCCATAGAAATCATTCATTTNTCCACGGGAAAAGAAAAAGCATTGTGGTTGCAGCCNAGAAATTTGATTGTAGTNGACCAAAACGCNCAAGTTCAAATCTTAGAGCGTCATCAGAGCCTAAAAGAACACGATGTAGTTACAAATTCTGTNACAGAAATTTATNCCCATCGGGATGCNTTTGTCGATTATTANAAAATACAAAATGATATCNGCACNGCNTCACTCATNGATAACACTTACATCTCTCAAGAGCGAAACAGCAATGTAAGAGTACATACCTTCTCCTTGGGNGGTAAACTTATCCGTAACAACCTGAATTTTTACCATAAAGGGGAATATTGTGACTCAATCCTAAAAGGAGTAACTCTATTGGAAGATCAACAGCATGTAGATCACTACACCTTAGTCGATCATGCCGCCCCAAATTGCGAAAGTCATCAAGACTACAAAGGGGTATTTTCTGAGAGATCTAAAGGCGTTTTCAACGGAAAAATACACGTAGATCAATTGGCACAAAAAACCAATGCTTTCCAACAAAACAATAACATATTAATTGACGATAAAGCTACCGTTAATACTAAACCCCAATTAGANATTTTTGCTGATGATGTAAAATGTTCNCATGGTTGTACTGTAGGTCANTTGAATGAAGAAGTACTGTTTTANTTNCAGTCNAGAGGAATCCCTAGAAAAGAAGCTAAGGCATTGATGACCTACGCTTTTGCTAACAATGTACTCGAAAGTGTTGAGNTGCCCGTTTTNAAAAANCGTATCAATATTTTGATCGCCAAGAAACTGGGTGTTAATCTNGGATTTGATTTATAGACCCATGGATGTTCAAAAAATCCGTAAAGATTTTCCCATCTTAGNNAGGGAGNTAAACGGCCTACCGTTAGTTTATTTTGACAATGCAGCTACCTCCCAGACCCCTGTTCAAGTAATAGATACNATTNCTGATTACTATAAAAATTACAATGCCAANATTCATCGAGGNGTCCATGCGCTCAGTCAAGAGGCCACAGACGCCTACGANGCCGCAAGGCAAAAAATTCAAAAACACTTCAATGCTNCCCATGCCCATGAAATCATTTTAACGTCAGGNACTACACATTCCATAAATATAGTAAGTAATGGATATGCACAATTGTTNGACGAAGGAGATGAACTNATCGTATCTGCTTTNGAGCACCATTCCAATATCGTACCTTGGCAAATGATGTGTGAAAAAATAGGAGCTATTCTAAANGTGATTCCCATTAATCAAGATGGGGTTTTGATGATGGATNAATACGAAAAACTCCTTTCTAANAAGACTAAATTGGTATTTGTCAATCACGTATCCAACGCNCTGGGAACTGTAAACCCAATTGAAAAAATCATANCCAAAGCNCATGAAGTTGGCGCCGAAGTTNTGATTGATGGGGCGCAAGCNTCCCCCCATATNAAGGCGGATGTTCAGGCTTTGGACGTGGACTATTACGTNACNTCCGCNCACAAATTATGNGGCCCCACNGGAATTGGGATGCTNTATGGCAAGCAATCTGCCCTTNAACGTTTNCCCCCATACCAAGGAGGTGGNGAAATGATTGCTGAAGTTACTTTCGAAAAAACAACCTATGCNGACTTACCCNATAAGTTGGAGGCCGGTACTCCCAATATCGCTGGAGGGATTGCTTTTGGCGCTGCTTTAGATTACGTCAACAACATCGGGATGGACCAAATTGCCACNTATGAGGAGGAGCTATTGATCTATGCCACCAAAGCACTCAAAAAAATACCNGGTGTAAAACTGTANGGNACTGCTCCGCAAAAGACAGCCGTTATTTCCTTCAATGTCGAAGGTATTCACCCCTATGATATTGGCAGTATCATGGACAAGCTGGGCATAGCTGTAAGAACNGGGCACCACTGNGCCCAACCTATTATGGATTATTACCAAATCCCTGGAACGGTTAGAGCTTCNTTCTCCTTTTACAATACTTTTGAAGAGCTTGACAGCATGATAGANGCTTTAAAAAAGGCCATTNAAATGTTACAATAAATTACTANTTTTAAGTATGGAAACCATAAGTGAGGCACAAGAAGANATNTTAGAAGAGTTTTCNATGTTTGANAACTGGATNCAACGCTATGAGTACATGATCGAGCTAGGGAAATCTTTACCCTTGATAGATTCACAATACAAAAATGAAGATTATATCATCAAAGGATGTCAAAGTAAGGTATGGATTCATGCNGANTTANAGGACAATAAGCTNGTTTTTACTGCCGACAGTGATGCNATAATTACAAAGGGAATCATCGCCATTTTGATCCGTATTTTTTCCCATCAACATCCCGATGCCATNCTGGAAGCTAATATAGATTTTATAGATAAAATAGGCTTGAAGGAACATTTGTCCCCNACGCGGGCCAATGGTTTGGTATCTATGATTAAGCAACTGAAAATGTATGCTATTGCTTTTAAAACTCAACTGAACTAATTATGTCAGAAGAAATCATCGAAACTGCCGGACTGGGCGATAAAATTGTAGGGGTACTCAAAACNATTTTTGACCCTGAAATCCCAGTAGATATNTACGAATTAGGATTNATTTANGACGTCTTTGTAAATGAGGATGCTGATGTAAAAATACTCATGACCCTTACTACCCCCAACTGNCCCGTGGCGGAAACCCTTCCCCGTGAGGTTGAGGAAAAAGTAAAGTCTNTGGACGAAGTAAAAGATGCGGAGGTAGAGATTACCTTCGATCCTCCTTGGTCCCAAGACCTTATGAGTGAAGAAGCTAAATTGGAATTAGGAATGTTNTAAAATGGGCGATACCATTGTCAATCGNGTAGCGGAAAGCTCTCTAATTACATTTGATTTANTGGACCTNTATCNAATTGGNGACCGACAGGCCATTGATTTATCCCAATGGTTATATAAGGGATTGGTGCTCAAGGAAAANGAGTTCAGAGCANATCTCNAGGCACACGACTGGAGNACCTATAAAGATNAATTCATTTCACTTCACTGCTCNACTGACGCCATATTACCTGCCTGGGCNTCGCTTTTGGTCNTTACNTACCTTCAACCCATTGCCAGAAAAGTAGTCATAGGTTCCATTCAAGATTTGGAGGGNCACTTATTTTCCNAGGAAATCCAACTTTTGGATGTGACCCCCTTTAGAGATAAACCTTTGATAATTAAAGGCTGTAGTGATAAAACTGTTCCACAAAATGCCTACGTTCAACTNATTGCCAAATTACANCCNNTTGTAAAAAGTCTTTTTTACGGNGAAGCATGTTCCTCAGTCCCCCTTTACAAAAAAAAGAAATAGTTACTTTTGGNTAAGATGTAACTTTTGAAAGATTCCAAAAAAGTATTGATAATTACTTATTACTGGCCNCCATCGGGGGGTTCGGGAGTTCAACGCTGGATGTATTTTGCCAAATACCTCAAAAAATTNGGATGGGAACCNNATGTAATTACNGTTGATGAAAAGCAAGCNGCTTATCCCGTACTGGATACTCTCCTTTTAGATGAGGTNAAGGANATCAATGTGATAAAGACCGATACCAGAGAGCCTTTAAAAGCCTATTCAAGACTGATTACTGGTTCGTCAAACAANGGAATTCCTCAGGGACAAGTTTCAAAAAAAGGANGGTTNGCAAAATTTGCAGCCTTTATTCGTGGTAATTTTTNNATACCCGATGCCCGAAAAGGATGGAATTCCTTTGCCNAAAANGAAGCAAAAAAACTGNTACAAAATAAAGGCATTCANAAAGTAATTACCACAGGGCCACCCCATTCCACCCATTTGATGGGNCTAGANTTAAAAGCAACNTTAGGGATNCANTGGTGGGCAGATTTTCGAGATCCGTGGATGGATATTTTTTATAACAAAGATTTGTACAGGACCTCTTGGGCTAAAAAGAAAGATGCCGATTGGGAAAAAAAAGTGTTACAAACTGCTGATGGTATTTTGACGACTGTGGGAGGAAGTTTGGTTCATAAACTACAATGCAAAGCACCAGATCAGAGTTTCCATGTATTACCAAATGGTTATGACGAAGTCCTAATGTCCACGATTCCCAAAACCAGCCGAAAGTCATTTCATGTGGTTTATACCGGATTATTAACCGATAATCAGGATTATCTCCCAGTAATGGAGGTGCTAAATGATTTGGCAGATCAATATGATATTCAATTTTCTTTGGCGGGAAATATATCCGAAACTTTAATCAAAAAAATAAAAAATACTGCCCCCAAAATTACCATAGAAAACAAAGGCTATCTTTCCCATAAGCAAGCCGTTAAATTGATGAAAAACGGTGATTTATTGCTTAATTTTGTCTTTAAGGAGGCTGATCAAGACATGATTTCTGGTAAACTACTGGAGTACTTAGCCACAGGAGTTCCTGTACTTTCTGTCGGTGATCCCCAATCGGAAGCTGGAAGGTTTTTGGCCACCGCCTCTTTTGCAGAAATGATCTCTGCTTCACCAACGAGCACTCTAAAAACTTATATTAATATGGTAGCTAATCAGAAAGGAAAGGCAAAAAATGATATGCCTGAAATTAAAAAATGGACACGCGAGAACATATCCAAAGATCTTACGCTTATTTTGGATAAGTTAAAAACTAGACAATAAATCCTTCTCTCATAGGGCTAAATGCATCTTTCATCAAATACTCTTCCAAGCATACTGCTCCGTGAATTTTCTTAGGGGGAAAGAAAAAGAATCAACTTGAACTAGTTTTTGGGTGATTCCATCAATGGTTATTTCAAATACTCCTTAGGATATAAAAGTTGACTTAGAGTGATGGTGATTATGGACTGCAACAATCCCGCCTTTTTTAAAATGAACTTGAATCAACATGAGTTTCTCATCATAACTTAAGATTTTTCTTTTGATACCGGTATCTACTTTTTCACAATTATTTATTGAAGTTTTAATAATTATTTGACACGATTTTAAAGGCTTGATAATAAGTTGGTGTTAACTATAAGGATTATTTTTTTGAATATAATCTTGAACACTGGTGGGAATTAAATCCGAAAGTGATTTTTTGTTTTTAATCGTCTCCCTAATTTTGGTTCCAGAAACTTCTAAAAGGGATGCATGAAAAAATTTAATCTTAGGGTGATTCAAAAATTCAGACTTAATTTTCTCAGATTCAGACCGAGGATAAACATAGATTTGAAAATCATCTAAAATCTGCTCGTAGTCTCTCCAACCGTCAAAATAGGCGACATTGTCTTCCCCCAATAACAGTGTAAATTGATGATCTGGATATTTTGTCTCCATGTGTTGTAGCGTATCTATCGTATAGTTGGGTTTTGGCAAATTAAATTCTTCAATACACGTTTTGAATTTGGGATTGTTTTCAATGGCCAACTCTACCATGGCCAGACGGTGGTGGTTTTCCATCAACTCATCCTGATTTTTAAAAGGATTTTGGGGGCTTATTACCATCCAAACCTCCTCTAATTCAGATTGTTGGTTAAAAAATTCTGCAACCGCCAAATGCCCGAAGTGTATGGGGTTGAAGGAGCCAAAAAACAAGCCGACATTTTTCATCGCTTATTCCTTTTCAATAAACCCCTTAATCAACTTATGCATTTCATTTTGTGCAATTTCCAAATCATCATTGACCATTACAACATCAAACTGTGCTGCCGATGCCATCTCCACTTGAGCTTTGGCCAAACGCTCTTCAACCAAGGCTTCACTTTCTGTCCCTCTCATTCGCAATCGTTCCTCTAAAACCTCCAAACTAGGTACTTGTATAAAAATAGCCAAGGTTTGTTTGGGATATTGAGATTTGATGTTAAGGCCCCCTATTACGTCTACATCAAAGATGATATGTTGACCAGCCAACCATTTATTTTCAAGCTCGGAACGAAGGGTACCATAGAATTTATTGGGGTAAACCTCTTCGTACTCAACAAACGCCTTTTCCTTGATTTTTTTTTTGAAATTTTCAAGGCTTAGAAAATGATAATCGATCCCGTCTTGCTCTTTTCCTCGAGGTGGGCGAGAAGTAGCCGAAATGGAAAAAGCCAAGGGAAGATTTTGATTTAACAAAGCATGTACAATAGTAGATTTACCACTTCCCGAGGGGGCCGATACAACGATGAGTTTACCTTCTTTCAATTATAGTACATTCAGTAATTGCTCCTTTATTTTCTCAAGCTCATCTTTCATTTGGATGACCAGTTTTTGTAAACCTGCATGGTTGGCTTTTGACCCAATNGTATTGATTTCTCTTCCNATTTCTTGAGTGATAAACCCTAATTTTTTTCCATTAGAAGTTGCACTGTCAAGTGTTTCTTTAAAATAATTAATGTGATTTTTAAGTCGGACTTTTTCCTCTGTGATATCATATTTTTCAAGGTAGTACATCAGTTCCTGTTCAAACCGATTTTGGTCGACCTCCACTTCTAAGGCTTCCAATACAGTTCTTAATTTTTCTTGAATCTTGGCGCTTCTTTCGGGATCAATCATTTCAACCTCTTTGGAATGACTTTCCAAATTGTCCAATCTTCTATTGAATTCGCGCTCTAATATTTTTCCCTCATCAGATCGAAAAACATTCAAAGCATCAATGGCTTTTTTCAATAGTGATTCAATCAATTCGACCTCATTCTCATCGAAATCCTCAATTTCTGATTTCAATGTATCGGGAAATTTCAGCGCTATTTTTAGCAGTTCCAAACGCGATCCATTCTCAATACTTTTCAGTTGTTCTATATATTGATTAACTTTAGCGACATTGATGGTTTTGGCGCCGGATTCATTGATATCCTCAATATTAAGATTCAAATCGACTTTACCTCTTCTAAGGTTTTCTCCAATAATTTTTTTAAGCTGAATTTCAATTTCTCTTACATGGTAGGGTAAGCGAGCATTCATTTCTAGACCTTTACTGTTGAGTGAGCGCAGCTCCAAATTATAGTTTTTATTCTCAAATTGTATTTCGGCTTTCCCGAAGCCTGTCATCGATTGAATCATTGGATATTAAAGTTCCCGGATTTTAATGTTACGATAGCTCACTTTATCCCCGTGATCCTGCAAGCCAATTTTTCCAGTTTTAAATTTTCCAAAATCTCTAAACTCATCATCATTTCCGAATTTGGANTTGGAAACTAANGAATCCCACTCTGGTCCACTCAATGGAAATGTTACTATTTCNAAATCNTTTANNTTTACAATCCCTTCATTGGTNTTNTGNTTGATATAAATTAGAACATGATTCCATTCTCCTNCAGGATTACANACATCNCTTGTTGGTTGAACCAAATCGTATAGNGCTCCCGCCTGGTGAAATTTTGGATTGATAAAAGCATCNCTNTGACGTTTATTGTCCAATACTTGGATTTCAGGACCAGTCTGGTAGGGCTTNTCGTANCCTNCCTCTTTTACCGCCCAGAATATTCCACTATTCCCTTTCCNAGAAATTTTCCACTCTAATGAGAGTTCAAAATTTTTAAATTCTCTTTCCGTTACGATATTATGGCTCTGCTCTCTTTTTGAGAACAATGATTTTTTTCGGGTAAGTTTAGGATCAAAAATCATTTCTCCATTTTCTATGTACCAAGAGGGGCTCATTTCAGACTTATTGAATTGATGCCAGCCATCAAAAGTTTTACCATCAAATAATGATATCCATTTAGCTGGTTTGTTAGATTTCTGTTCTTTTTTATCATGCAATCCAAATGAATGAGTTGTATTAAGAATTAAAAGGCATAGAATTAAAATTTTTTTCATAATAAAATCTTTCAAATATGTGTTTTCTTGTAAATAATTGTTGGTTTTGATTATCAATTGTTTTAAAAAGTATTAAAATGAAATNGAATCCAAAAAAACTAAAGTTNTCTGATCTTGATATTTCGATAGCTCACNCCATCACCGTGATCTTGAAGGCCTATTTTTCCTGTTTTGAGTTTTGCAAAATCTTTCCAAGTGGCAAANTTAGAATTGGTAATTAGGGNATCCCATTCTGAACCANTNAATGGGAAAGTTATAATTTCAACCTCGTTTAGTATNACAATNCCCTTATTAGCATTATGATCAATTGAGATTAAATAATGATTCCATTCTCCAGCTGGCTTCGTTTCATCACTTAAAGGCTGAACCATGTCAAATAGCGCACCTGCCTGATGATAATTCATTCTCACAAATGAATCCGGATGGAGTTTATTATCTAACACCTGAATTTCGGGTCCATTCTGGTAGGGGGTGGAGTAATTTTCACCTTCGACAACACTCCAAAAAATTCCACTATTACCTCCTTCAGAAATTTTCCATTCTATCGAAAGCTCAAAATTGGTAAATTCACTATCTGTAACAATATCATGTCCTTTTCCAACTCCAGTTCCATCAGGCAATACCATCGCCCCATCCTCAATAATCCACGCTTCACTCATTTCAGTCATGTTGAATTGATGCCATCCTTTAAAACTTACTCCATCGAATAAGTCCACCCATTCATTTTGGATTGTAAGAGTTTCCGCGCGAGACTCCTTTTTCATGGGTTTTTGTTTACAGGCAATACTGACTGATATCAAGGCAATTAATAAAATTTCTTTCATTTTTTTTAAATTTTAAGAATTTTTTTGAGGTAATCTTTGTCGATTTCGGAACCCGCAAAATCATCAAAAGTTTTATTTGTCGCCTCAATGATATGAGATTTAATAAAGGGTGCGCCCTCTCTGGCCCCTTGCTCTGGACTTTTAATGCAGCATTCCCATTCCATTACAGCCCATACATCACAACCATACTCTGTAAGCTTCGTAAAGATTGTTTTAAAATCAATTTGTCCGTCTCCAGGAGAACGATAGCGGCCTGCGCGATCAATCCAATTGCCATAGCCACCGAAAGCTCCTTTTTTTCCAGTGGGTTTGAATTCTGAATCTTTAACATGGAAAGATTTGATGAATTTGTGATAGTGGTCGATGTATTCGATGTAATCCAATTGTTGTAAAACAAAGTGACTGGGATCATAAAGGATATTTACTCTTTTGTGATTCCCAGTCGCTTCTAAAAAGCGTTCAAAAGTCACCCCATCGTGAAGGTCTTCTCCTGGATGAATTTCATAGCACACATCTACTCCATTTTCATCAAATGTATTGAGTATAGGCAACCATCTTTTGGCCAATTCTTTGAATCCCATTTCTACCAACCCATCGGGACGTTGGGGCCAAGGGTGCCATGTGTGCCAGAGCAGCGCTCCAGAAAAAGTAGCGTGGGCGTTGAGCCCTAGCCTGTTACTGGCCTTGGCGGCATTTTTTAGGGTTTCCATAGCCCATTTGGTTCTCGCCTTGGGATTGTTTTTATAGGCATCAGGGGCAAAGTTATCAAACATCAGGTCATAGGCAGGGTGCACTGCTACCAATTGCCCTTGCAAGTGGGTTGAGAGTTCTGTGATCTCCAGACCATACGAATTGATTTTCCCTTTGAGTTCGTCGCAATAAGTTTGACTTTCTGCGGCTTTATCTAAATCAATTAGAAAACTTTCCCATGTGGGAATTTGTATGCCTTTGTATCCCAAATCGGCAGCCCATTTACACATGCCATCCAATGAATTGAAAGGGGCTTGTTTGTCTACAAACTGCGCCAAAAATACTCCAGGTCCTTTGATGGTTTTCATTGATTTTCCATGTTTACCCATACGTTCCCTTTTTGATTCGATTCAACTGTTTTTTCGATAAACAACATGCCACGAACTCCCTCGTAAAGCGTCGGAAACTCTCCATTGTAAGATTTTTCATGCCTTAGGGCTTTGGCTACACCTCTGTATATGTTCCCCATCGCATCAAAAATGCCTTCTGGGTGTCCCGCAGGTAATTTGGTACCGTCCAATGACACATTTGTATTGTAGGCTACGTTGCCAGGCTTGATTAATCTTCTGGGTTCATCATCTTTCAGATGATACAGGTAATTCGGATTTTCTTGTTCCCATTTCAAGGCACCTTTTCGGCCATAAATCGAAACAGTGATATTATTTTCATCACCCGTAGCAATCTGGCTAGCGCGCAGCAAGCCTTTTACTTTATTATCCATTCGGATTAAAATTGACCCATCTATGTCCAAGGGGTTGTCATCATACAGTGTATTGAGATCAGACAGTAATTCTGATACTTCCATCCCTGTTACATATTCTAACATATTAAAAATATGAGTACCAATGTCACCAATACAAGAACTTATACCTGCTTTTTTGGGATCCAATCGCCATACTTTACTTCTTTTTTCTTTGTCATGGATTACGGGGTTGATCCATCCTTGATAGTATTGTAAATCAACTTTGTGTATATCACCAATAACGCCATTGGCGATCATGTCTTTCATTTCTCTTACCATGGGATAACCAGTGTAAGTGTAAGTTACTGCAAAAATGGCATTGTGCTTTTTTTGAAGTGCCTGCAATTCCTGAGCCTCCTTTAATGTGGTAGTCAAAGGTTTTTCACAAATCACATTAAAACCATTTTCCAAAAGTTTTTTGGCCATAGGGTAATGCAAAAAATTAGGTGTTAAAACAGATACTACCTCAATTCTTTCATCTTCGGGCTTGGCAGACTCAACGGCCACAAACTTATCGAAATCCTTATACACCCTATCGGTACTTACGCCAATTTGTTTGGCAAATTTGATATTTTCCTCATATTCGGGATTGAAGACCCCTCCAACGATATTATAGCGGTCGAACATGTAAGAGGCAACTCGGTGCAATACACCAATAAGTGAATCTCCGCCACCTCCTAACACGCCCAGTCGAATTTTACTCATTTTAATTTAATTAATTCTAATTTGAGTAAAAATAGGATTAATTTTTCAAAACAAAAATGGAATCTAAATACATTATAAAGAAGATTAATAGACGTTTTTAAGTGGTTTTAGACNAAATTTTAGGGGATAATAGATTTATTTGCTAAAAAAAAACATTTTTTTTGNCGATTCTCCNNCAAAAAGATATTTTTANATGATTATTTAGCAACCACAATTNAATTTTATGAATAATACTTTTGATGCCATTGTCGTTGGNACAGGAATCAGCGGTGGATGGGCTGCGAAGGAACTTTGCGAAAAGGGATTAAANACNTTGGTTTTGGAAAGAGGAAGAATGGTTGAGCATATTTTAGATTATCCTACTGCTCATATGGATCCATGGGATTTCAAAGCNGGGGATAAAGTCACCCAAGAAATTAGAAAAAAACACCACAAACAAGTAAGATCATCTGCATATGCTGTAACAGAATCCTCCGCCCACTTCTTTGTTGACGACAATGAACATCCCTANAATGAAGATAAACAATTCGAATGGGTAAGAGGTTATCATGTGGGTGGTAAATCACTTATGTGGTACAGACAAGTCTACCGATTGAGTGANTTTGATTTTGAGGCCAATGCCAAAGAAGGAATTGCAGTCGACTGGCCTATTAGGTATAAAGATATTGAACCATGGTATAGTTATGTTGAGAAATACATTGGCGTNAGTGGGGAAAAACTAGGNTTACCTCAACTGCCTGATAGTGAGTTTNTAAAACCTATGGAACTCAACTGTGTTGAGGATAAATTTAAAAATGCAATTGCAGACAGATATACAGATCGTTTGGTTACTGCATCTCGTGTAGCACATATTACAGAGGGTACCAAACCAGGTTTGGGAAGAAATACTTGCCAATACAGAAATCGATGTAGGAGAGGGTGCCCCTATGGCGCATACTTTAGCAGTAACTCCTCAACTTTACCAGCAGCCGAAGCTACTGGAAATATGATGATGAGACCCCACTCTATAGTACATGAGATACTTTATGATACCGATAACAAAAAAGCTAATGGGGTGCGTATTATTGATGCTCAAACTAATGAGGTGATTGAATACAAATCCAAACTAATTTTTCTTTGTGCTTCAACTATTGCCAGTACCTCTATTTTGATGCAGTCAAAATCTGATCGTTTTCCCAACGGTATGGGGAACGACTCTGGAGAATTGGGACATAATTTAATGGATCATCATTTGAGTTTGGGCGCTAAAGCTGAGTTTGATGGTTATCAGGATAAATATTATATAGGCAGAAAACCCGGTGGAATTTATATTCCAAGGTTTAGAAATATTGGAGGATCTAGTAATCATAAAGACTTTATTAGAGGATATGGATTTCAGGGGAGTGCAAAAAGAGGACAAAAAAAATTAACCACGCATAATAGCTATGGTGAAAAATTAAAAGCGGACATTCAAGTTCCTGGAGGGTGGCAAATAAATCTTCAAGGTTTTGGCGAGATATTGCCCTATCATGAAAATAAAATGTACCTAGATTATGACAAAAAAGACAAATGGGGATTACCCACTGTTACTTTCGATGCGGAAATCAAGGAAAACGAAAAAATTATGCGTAAAGATATTATTGAACAAGCCTCAGAGATGTTAGATTTTGCTGGATTTAAAAATATTATCCCTTTTGATAACAAATATTCAATGGGAAAAGGAATCCATGAAATGGGAACAGCCAGAATGGGAAGAGACCCTAAAACATCTGTTCTGAATAAATACAATCAAATTCATGCTGTACCAAATATTTATGTGACAGATGGTTCATCATTTACTTCAGGGGGAAATCAAAATCCATCACTAACTTACATGGCTTTGACTGCCAGAGCGGTCGATCATGCTGTAAAAGAACTTAAAAAAATGAATCTATAACCCACTTAATATTATGGAAAGAAGAAAAGCTTTAAGAACGATAGGTTTTGGAACAACAGCAATTACTGTAACCCCTGCTGTGGTTGGAATGTTACAAAGTTGTCAAAGTAAAAACAATACATTTATCCCTATTCATTTTTCTAAAGATCAATTCTCCGTACTTTCCAAACTCATGGATTTGATTATCCCTGAAACAAATATTCCTGGTGCTATACAATTGAATCTTCCTGAATTTCTGGATGGATTTATTGGGGCTATTTTCAATGCTAATGCAAAGGAAAATATTGCCAAAGGTTTGGATTGTTTTATTGCCGTCGCACTTGAAGACTCTGCTAAAGACAGCGCAAGCAGTTTTAGTACCGAAGATTTGGATTCCCAACTTGTAAAATACCTCAAAGCAGATCAAAAACAACAACAAATATGGAAAAAAAAAAAGTTAGCCTACAGTATTGCTGTAAAGAAAGATATTTCACTCGACCCTCCAGTTAAGGCTATTGCTCATTCTTTTCTACTTGAACTAAGATCATTAACCATTAATGCGTTTAAGACAAATGAACTTATTGGTGAAAGCGTATTAGCTTACTTACCAATTCCAGGGCAGTACAGAGGTTGCGTTGATTTAAATGAAACTACAGGGGGTAAAGCTTGGTCTCTCTAGGAATTTAAAGATCTTAAATATTCTACCAGTAAACGGTCTCCTCTTCTGAAAGGTTTTGGTTGAGTTTCATTAAATTGTTAAATTCTTTGAGTGGCGCAATTGCAGTTACGTTTTTTTATAACATCTCGCTGGGATTCAAAATCATTTTCATCACACGTGCAGGACTTCTACGATTATAAATATTTTAGATTTCAGTGCCGATCAATTTGAGCTTGGTCATTTGACAAGTAGTACATTTTTATTTAAAATTCACTTTTCCTTATCGAATTAGTATCTGTCGATATTGCATCAAAAGTCATTTATTTAACTGGGCTTATTTCAAGGTTTTCAATATTCATGTCGAATTATCAGCGTTTTACTGGACTAAGCTTTCTAATTCAAAGAGTTTTCTTTTTTTGAATAGCAGGAAGTCTAAAACGAATATTTTCAATTCAAACAATTAGAAATCATTTCTTTAACTTATTAGAATATTGTTCAGAAAAATTAATAAATAATAATCAGTTTAAAATGATTATTTTAATTAACAATAAATTCACCTCTCATAAGATTATAATGACCAGGGAATGAACAAATAAAAACATATTTTCCTGGTTCAGGCGCTTTAAAATTAATTGTTGTAGTTTCTCCACCACCAATCATTTTTGTATAAGCTAAAGTTTCATCTCCTATAGGAATATAATCTGTTTTTTTTGCTACAACTGCTTTTCTGGCAAAATCATCAACATTAATTCCTTTCTTTAGTAGAACAAAGTTGTGACCCATAAATTCTTTTCCAATTTTACCCTTGTGATTTAAAGTCAAATAAATATTTTTTCCATTTTCAACCTGGATAATTTTTTTGTCATACTGCATCGAATCAAAAGAATTTAAAATAATTTTAATTTTATTAGGATTATCAGTATCGACATTATCAACTGCTTCAACTTTGGTTCTTTTGTATTCGAATTTCTCTTTCTTTTTTTCTTTTTTTGTTCCACAGGAACAAATAAAAGTCATAATTAAAATGATTAATAATTTTCCTTTCATTTAGTTTTTAAATTTTTTTCAAAACTAAGAAACATTCTCTATATATACTTTTTAAATTTTATTAATATTAGACTTTTTAGAAACTAAATATACACCAACTAAAATTACCAAACAGGCAACAGCCTTAACACCATCCAATTTGCCATTTCCAGTATATACTGCATATCCGATGGCAATAACCGGTTGGGCATAAGCGAAGGCGCCTACAGTAGAGGCTTGAAGATTTTTCAATGCATACAAGTTGAGTAAATAAGTTGAAAAAGTTGTCCCTAGAACTACAAAAGCAATTCTCCAAAGAGCGTCCAAAGGCATGGCTAGCCAGACTACTTGAGTGTATTCTTCTAAAGTTATGGGTAAAGTGAGGATAAAACCAATTAAAAACAACCACTTCATGATCGTCACAATATGATATTTTTCCGATAAGGGTTTTACAACTATTATAAATCCAGAGAAGAAAATGGAGTTGATCATAAACAAGATATTTCCCAGCATTACATTGGGGGCATAGGTTGTGTTTTGAACGTTATGTAGCACTAGTATAAGTGCGCCGGCAAGCCCCATAGTGATACCAAAAAATTTTTGCATTCCGATTTTTTCTCTCAAAAATAAATAAGAAAGTAAAAGAATGATGATGGGAGTGGTGGTCGCAAAAATACCGCTATTGACTGGGGTAGAGAGTTCCAACCCTTTAAAAAAGGAAAGCATATTAATGCACATTCCTGTTAAAGANGCNAAAAACAAACGCAAGTAATCTCCGCGTAATATTTTCTCCTTGGGNAAAAACAAACTCAANAACCAAAATAGNAGGGNGGCCCCCAGTGTACGAATGAAAATAAAACCAAAGGCCCCGACATGNTCGGGCATTACTACCTTGGCTACNGTATGGTTTAGACCATAAATCATGGTAGCTCCAGCTGCTGCCAATAGTGCAAATGATCTANTGCTCATCCAACCATTTTTTGGCTGCTGACACTTCGGCTTTGCTGTTACCTACAAAAACTTTGTCTTTGTACTTTAAAATAGGGCGTTTGAGAAAGGTATAGTGATCCAAAAGTAAGTCTTTGGCAGATAATTCTGTAAGACTCTGGNTGTCAATATNGCGCTNTTTGAATAATTGTGCNCGCTTATTNATTAAAGCTTCGTAGTTNCTNACNGACTCATATAAGTCATTTAACTGATCANGGGTGAGGGGCTCTTTTTTNATGTCAATCAAGNTAATGCTATCAGGAAGTGACAACTCGCCTAGAATTCTTTTGCANGTTGAGCAACTGCTTANGTATAAAAAATAGTCCATGATCAAATTTTACAGTACAAAGAAATGGNATTTANATTNATAAATAAAAGCCTTTTGCCNCTGTTTTGATATGCAAGACTTTTTTTAATACTTTTNTANNTCAATTAAGTTAGAATCAAACTATGCTNAGAAATATTAAATTACCAGAGTCTTACTGTGTTTTGTTTTANCTATANATAGCTNCNAAAAATAATAGTGCTATTCAANTGTTTTANACCCCAAGAANGGATATATCTTAAAAGGAAGNCATTAAAATTCCCATTATTAACCNTGCAAANAACGACGCTTTCAATNTTACCTCNNAAATNATTTCTATAAATAATTGTCTACTAATNTATTATTACAAAAAGATTNCACCCTTTTAATTTNCNGGTTANTGGCCATTAGTCTNGCGACTTNGGTCAAAATATGAGANAACTTCAAAATACTTAACTCATNAGTATTCTTAGAATTGGGATGCNAAAATCAAGGTTTNNTGATCCNATGGTGGACCANTNAATAAAGGGGTCGACTTTTAAGACNGATGCCCNTANCNATTTGATGTTTTTAATATACCGTAATAGTTGNATTNAAATATTATTGTNCTCTATAATNGAGTGNTAATATCNTNGGGAGTCNANAAAAGAATACTCTCAAATTTCANTTNAAGACCNTATNGTCGNCCAAAGAGCTTACNGAAGTACCCANGTATCTAAGCGCAAAATNATAATTTAAATTTCATTAAATCCAATACCTTTGCAGTGTTAAATTACACTGCAATGGACAAAAAATTACGTTTTAANAGCGCGACCATCCATGGGGGTCAGGAGCCCGANAAGGCNTATGGTTCTGTAATGCCTCCCATTTACCAAACNTCTACCTATGCCCAANCAACCCCNGGGGGACATCAAGGTTATGAATATAGCCGCACNCACAATCCAACGCGAACCGCTTTAGAACGNTCCATTGCCAGTATAGAAAATGGAAAATATGGATTGGCTTTTGCTTCAGGAATGGCNGCCATGGATAGTGTACTTAAACTATTTCAACCAGGTGATGAAATCATTTCTACCGACGACCTTTATGGGGGATCATATAGGTTACTNACCAAAATCTTTGAAAAATACGGTTTAAAAATCCACTTTGTCAATATGCAAAAGCCCGACAATGTTACCCAATACCTCAATGANAAAACCCGACTAATTTGGATCGAAACNCCGACTAACCCCATGATGAAGGTGGTGGATATCCGAACCATTGCCGCTTTNGGAAAAGCCCAAAACACATTAGTAGCAGTGGACAACACATTTGCNTCNCCCTATNTACAACAACCANTANANCTTGGTGCTGATATCGTTTTACATTCAGCGACTAAATATCTNGCNGGACANAGCGATACAGTCTTAGGNCTGCTAGTATTAAANGATGATGATCTACAAGAAAAACTTGCNTTTATTCAAAACTCTGGNGGAGGGGTNCCCGGGCCNATGGATTGTTTCCTTACTCTAAGGGGTATTAAAACCCTGCACTTGAGAATGCAAAGACATTGTGAAAACGGAGCCGCCGTAGCNATTTACCTCCAACAACATAGTAAAATCGAAAAGGTCTATTGGCCTGGTTTTGTAAATCATCCCAATCATGANGTGGCNAAAGNTCAAATGAATGCNTTNGGAGGAATGCTTTCATTTGTNCCTAAATTAGGAAATAAAAAAACAACTATAAATATNTTAGAAAAACTAAAAGTATTCACCNTNGCGGAATCGTTGGGAGGNGTAGAAAGTCTAGNAGGGCATCCCGCCTCTATGACCCATGCCTCTATTCCCAAATCGGTACGAGAAAAAAGTGGAGTGGTCGATGCTTTGATCCGTCTTAGTGTTGGANTAGAAGATATATTNGATCTNATTGAAGATTTGGATCAGGCCATTGGTTAGTCAAACTTTATGCTTTATGAAACTCCCAAAAAACAAAAAAATTTATTTTGCCTCTGATAATCATTTGGGNTTGCCCAATGCNGNGGAAAGCNGAGTTCGGGAAAAACATTTTATTAGCTGGCTGGATGAANTACAAAAAGATGCAGCATCGATATATTTGTTGGGGGANCTTTTCGATTTTTGGTTTGAATANAAAACGGTTGTTCCNAAGGGNTTTGTTCGTGTACTNGGTAAACTGGCNGAAATTTCGGATGCTGGTATTCCCATTGTTTTTTTTGTGGGCAANCANGACCTATGGATGCGCGATTATTTCCAGAAAGAATTGAATATCACCGTTCACCACCAACCNATAACTTTAACCCNTNGGACNACCCGTTTTTTTATNGGCCATGGCGACGGACTCGGTCCCGGGGANAAAGGTTACAGACGAATGAAAAAGTTNTTTACCAACACTTTNTTTAAATGGCTTTTTCGATGGATACACCCCGATTGGGGNATGCGAATAGGNCAATATCTTTCCCAAAAAAGTAAACTCATTTCGGGAGAGGAGGATGTCAAGTTTTTGGGAGAGGAAAATGAATGGTTGGTTGCTTTTTCNAAAAGAAAACTNCAAGAAGAACACTTTGATTATTTCGTTTTTGGCCACAGACACCTCCCGTTGGAAATAGAACTTTCGGACAAATCCCAATACATCAATTTGGGGGATTGGNTCACTTTTAACACCTACGGNGTGTTTGATGGTAAAANTATGGCCTTAAAAANTTGGAAAAAGTAGCCNGATGGTCNAAGTNAAATCGCGTANCCTCGAAAAAACGGTNCTNCTTGGNATCATCAACAGNCAACAAGATGCTGTTAAGTCTAAAGAATANCTNGATGAACTTGCCTTTTTGGCNCTCACAGCTGGTGGAGTCGTAATNAAGAGATTTGTTCAAAAAATGCAAACNCCNAATTCAAAAACCTTTATTGGTTCTGGAAAAATGGCAGAGGTTGAAAGCTATATTAATAATAAAGANGTCACCACCGTAATTTTTGACGATGAGTTANCTCCNGTCCAACAAGNTAATATAGAAAAGATATTACGTTGCAAAATTCTGGATCGAACGGGATTAATACTCGATATTTTTGCNCAGCGCGCTCAGACCAGTTATGCTAGAACNCAGGTGGAATTGGCACAATACGAATATTTACTCCCNCGGCTNAAAGGGCTCTGGACCCACTTGGAACGCCAGCGTGGTGGAATCGGGATGCGTGGACCNGGGGAAACAGAAATAGAAACNGACAGAAGAATCGTTAGGGATAAAATCTCCCTTCTAAAGAAAAAACTAATTACTATAGACAANCAAATGGCCACCCAAAGAGGNAACCGTGGTGCATTGGTCAGAGTTGCCTTGGTAGGTTATACAAATGTGGGTAAGTCTACNCTTATGAAAGTCGTTGCCAAAAGTGAAGTATTTGCTGAAAATAAACTTTTTGCCACACTTGATACCACCGTAAGGAAAGTCGTGATTGGTAATTTACCTTTTTTATTNAGCGATACAGTAGGCTTTATTCGTAAACTTCCTACCCAATTGGTAGAGTCATTCAAGAGTACACTAGACGAGGTAAAGGAAGCCGATTTNCTTCTGCATGTAGTAGATATTTCCCATCCCAATTTTGANGANCAGATNGAATCNGTTAATCAAATCTTGAAAGAAATAAAAACCCTAGATAAACCCACCCTAATGGTNTTCAATAAAATTGACGCCTACCAAGCCCAACCTTGGGATGAAACCAATTTGATGGNAAAANATACCCTCAAGAATTACAGCTTAGANGAATGGCAAAATACTTGGATGCATAGGGTCAACAATCGTGCCCTTTTTATCTCAGCTTTGAATAACGAAAACCTCGAGGACTTCCGNAANAGAGTCTATGCAGAAACTCGAAAAATTCACGTNACCCGATTCCCCTACAATCACTTTTTGTATCCAGAGGGTTTGGATTAAACACTAAAGCTTTTACAAGCATTATTCTATTTTCTATACTTGATTTTGATTTCTTCATTTTCCTCTTAAAGTAATATTACTTTATATTGTCTATTAAAATATGCTCAATGAAATCCTTAAATGCTTTGTATTCAATCTTTATCCGTTAGTAATCTTTAAAGGCTTCACAAACTGATTTTCCTTGAGCCCGCAATAGTTTTTGGAAGTGACTCAATTGTATTTTGGTCACGCCTATATTATTTAGATAATATATTGTTTGGAAGGGTTGAGGGTAATTTTTTCTAATTTTTTCATCAGGTATTGATGGCATTCAGCTATTTTTCAATCATCTTCATTAAAATTATTAAGGCATCTCATGTCCCTGACTGGCCACTAAGAGGGAAAACCAGTCGATTTCTTCCATTTGTATTTTAATTACCCTTACAGATTTTTTTATTCTTCCAATTTTTGTGGTTCCAATAACAGGATGTATTTGGGCGGGGTGATGCATCAGCCATGCCAAGAGAAGTTCATCTTCTTCTGCCTCGTATTTTTCCATCAAAGGGATTAAGGCTTTTTTAATGCGTTTGCGTTTATTATCATGGTTCGTAAAATATTTCCCCAAAGGAGACCAAGCCATGACCCCAATCTTATTTTTGGTCAAATAATCCAAAGTACCGTCATAGAGTGGTAGGTAGTGCAATAATGAACATTCGATTTGGTTGTAGACAATGGGATGACTCTCCTGAATCAAATCAATTTGAGAGGATGTAAAATTGGAAACTCCAAAAGCTTTAATTTTTCCTTGGGTTATCAGTTGATAAATAGCAGCATTGATGTCATCGGACTGCATTAGTGGGCTAGGTCTGTGAAGCAGTAGTAAATCCAAAAAATCCGTTTGTAAATTTTGAAGGGAGTTTTCCACTTGGGCGACAATATAATCTTTGGAATAATTGTAATAGTTGAGCAAGATTGGGGAAGAATTATTGGAGAATTGTATTCCACATTTCGAAATAAAGTACAAATCTTCTCTTGGGATTTTAGTTTCTAAAAAGGCCTTTCCAAACTCCGCTTCGGTACTGTATCCTCCATAAATATCAGCATGGTCAAAAGTCAGGACTCCATGCTCAACACAGCTTGCAATTAACTCTGCCATCGATGAAGTGTCAAGTTGTTTACCCCAAACCCCCCAGTTCATTGTTCCAGATATTATTCTCTTCCCTTTTGTCATCTATTGAAATTCTCTTAAATTCGAATACCTAAAATAGGAACTAATATGAGTAGAGAAAACCTTGTTAGTCCCCTATTTTTAACCAATTATTAACAAGACAAAACAAAAATATTTTTGAATTTTGCACCCCAACTATATGTTTTAATAGATGCTGACTATGGAAGAAAAAATGAATAATACCGTTGAAATTAAAGCAATCAATGAAAAGATTGAAAAGGAGAGTGCCTTTGTTGATTTATTAACCTTAGAAATCAACAAGGTAATTATTGGACAAAAAGAAATGGTTGAGCGATTGCTCATCGGTTTATTGGGTNGAGGACATATTTTACTAGAAGGTGTTCCCGGCTTGGCAAAGACCCTGGCAATTAATACCCTCAGTCAAGCGGTTAAAGGGCGATTCAGTCGTGTACAATTTACTCCAGATTTGCTTCCAGCAGATGTGGTNGGAACGATGATTTACAACATCAAAGAAAACGACTTCACCATTAAAAAAGGACCCGTTTTTGCCAATTTTGTTTTGGCAGACGAAATCAACAGGGCTCCAGCTAAAGTGCAGTCTGCACTACTGGAAGCCATGCAGGAGAAGCAAGTGACCATTGGAGACAGTACCTTCAAGCTCCCTACTCCTTTTTTGGTTATGGCGACTCAAAACCCAGTTGAACAAGAGGGAACCTATCCCTTACCTGAAGCACAAGTTGATCGATTTATGCTTAAAACAATAATCGATTATCCCAAGTTGGAGGAAGAGCAAATCATTGTGCGATCCAACTTGAACAATACGCAAGAGAAAGTTAAAGCGGTAGTAACTACCAAACAAATAGAGACTGCCCAAGCTTCAGTTAGGGAAATCTATATGGATGAGAAAATCGAAAAGTATATTCTAGATCTGGTTTTTGCTACCCGTTACCCAGAGCGTTACAACCTAGCTTCTATCAAACCATTGATCAGTTTTGGCGCCTCCCCAAGGGGAAGCATCAATTTGGCCACTGCTGCCAAATGTCACGCTTTTCTTAAACACCGAGGTTATGTTATTCCTGAGGATGTTCGCGCTGTCATCTACGACATAATAAGACACCGTATTGGGTTGACTTATGAAGCTGAGGCTGAAAATATCACCAGCGAAGATTTGATCAGCCAAATCATCAATGAGGTAGAAGTCCCATAGTATTTTCCTCACTTTTTAGTTCAAATTTTAGCACCTATGGATACGAAGGAGCTCTTAAAAAAAGTTCGTAAGATTGAAATCAAGACACGCCGCTTGAGCGATAATATTTTTGGTGGGGAATATCAAAGTACCTTCAAAGGAAGAGGTATGACATTTAGCGAAGTTCGTCAATATCAGTACGGAGATGATGTAAGGAGCATTGACTGGAATGTGACAGCCCGTTACAACGAACCTTTTGTAAAAGTTTTTGAGGAGGAGAGAGAACTCACCCTAATGCTGATGATCGACATTAGCGGATCAGAATTGTTCGGCACCCAAGGACAGTTTAAGCGAGANGAGTTAACAGAAATTGCAGCTACCCTCTCCTTTTCGGCAATGCAAAACAANGATAAAGTAGGACTGATACTTTTTTCGGATCAGGTGGAATTGTTCATTCCTCCAAAAAAAGGAAGATCTCATGTTTTGAGAATNATTCGCGAACTTTTNGAGTATCAACCTAAGAGTCAAAAAACAAGCATNAGTAATGCTCTAGAATTTTTATCAGGAGTANTGAAAAAGAAAGCTATTGTTTTTATNATGTCTGATTTTATGGACANTGNTTATGAAAAGACGCTGAGAATTGTGGCCAAAAAACATGATTTAACAGGNATTAGGATTTATGACCGACACGAGGAAAAGATGCCTAATATTGGTCTGGTTCCNATGTTGGATAATGAAACGGGACAAACAGCTTGGGTNAATACCCATTCTGCAGCCNTAAGAGACGCTTACTCAGAACAATATCTTACTATGGTANGTGAATTTGAAAATTTATTTCATAAAAANGGTGCAGGAACATTNCATAGTCGNNTGGATGAGAGTTATGTCAAAAAGTTGTTGAACTATTTTAAATCAAGAGGCTAAATGANTNANAAGATTTTGNTTTTGTGGNTCTGTTTCTTNATTANCCCACCCCTCTTTGCCCAGATGGATTACGATTTGCAAGTNGCAGTGGACACTACCAAAATGCGTATNGGGGAANAGATAGANTATACCCTTCAANTCAAGGCAGATTCAACCACCCAAATAATTTTNTCTGAGCAACCGTTTTTTGCCCCATTTGAGCTTCTNGAAGAAAGTCCCATTGATACAATAAGAGTAAAAAGTCATTATCTATTTACCAAAAAATACNCCCTNATCCANTTTGACTCTGGTGCCTTTTGGTTNCCACCCCAAAAATTAATGGTCAATGGTTTTTCTANAATATCCGATTCTATATTAATTCAGGTGGCAANNGTTCCTGTAGACACTCTNAAACAAAAACTGTTTGACATTAAACCCATTGCANAGGTTAAAAAGAATTATGATACCCTAACCCAAANNATTGNCTATTNTATACTGGTAGTNNTGATNTTGGTAGGTTTGATCTATGCTTTTTTCTTTGCCAAAAAAAGNAGGGAGATACGCNACAGAAAACTTCCCCCATNTGAACGNGCCATTGAAGAATTAAAAGCCCTAGAAACGGTTATTCCTTCNCAACANGAGGAATATAAACTATACTATTCCCGATTGACNGATGTNGTGAGGCGTTACCTTGAAGAGGAGGCCAAAATCACAGCCTTGGAAAGCACNNCAGATGAGCTNTTNTCAAAATTAGGAGCCTTNAAGCAATCGGGCCAANTGGAATTAGAANGGGAGACNATCAAGAATCTAAAATCTGTATTGCAAACTGCTGATCTGGTTAAATTNGCNCGATCTACCCCCGAGCTTGGAACTATNTCCANTGATAGGATACTCGTAGAAGGAGTAGTCATAGAAACCAAAGANGCACTCCCAGAACCAACTCCTGAAGAGATCANAGAAAATGAAGAATACCAGCTATTACTGGCCAAAAAAAGAAGAAAAAAACAATTGCAATGGAGTTTGGCCTCTGTTGGAATTTTGATCATTTTAAGTCTGNCAGTCTCNATAGGCGTTTACGGTTNTTACCCNGTGAGAGANACTTTGATGGGCTATCCCACNATTCAACTTAAAAATAAAGAATGGATNACCAGTCAATACGGAACCCCTCCTGTAAAAATTGCNACACCAGAGGTACTCAAACGAACNCAATCAGAAAAGGGGGNNGCATTGCGTTTCTCATCTGGAGATTANAANGCCCCTTTNTATATTGATTTGNTATTTACCCAAAGNNCTCNGCAAAAAGANGNGNAANAANCANCATCAAAAGANGATCAGGAAGCCCAACAAAAAGAAAAAATCCAGGAATTGATCAATGAAATCATCAACGATTTTCAATCTAGAGGGGCCGTTAATATTTTGATCAAGGAGGAAGAAATNACAACCCTNTCAGGNTTACCAGCACTAAAAATTTTCGGNACNCTTGATTATCCTAAAAAAGGAAAAAATAAAAGAGTACGTTGTAATTACACCACCCATTTATTTGATTTTGAACAAGGGGGAATCAATNTAACGCTGCTNTACNAAAANGAGGATCGTTATGGAGAAGAAATTGAAAAAAGAGTNATGNANAGTTTTGAATTGATAAAAGANTTGTAAATAATGTTTGAAGGCNTATANTTTGCGAATCCCAATTCTCTCTGGNTGCTACTGGNACTTCCTNTGGTGGTNGGATGGTANGTCTNTACTCGAAAACATACCCAACCAGTTTTAAAAATTTCGTCACTCNATGGTTTTCAGCAAAAGCCCAGTATCCTAGCTCGATTGCAGCCNCTACTTTTTNTTTTTAGANTNTTGTCATTGACATTGATTATTATGGCTTTGGCCCGACCTCAGACAATGGANGTTTCTACCCGAACCAAAACAAATAAAGGAATTGACATTGTAATGGCCATAGATGTTTCCTCCAGTATGTTGGCCCAAGATTTAAAACCCAATCGNTTGAAAGCCCTNAAGCGGGTGGCNGCNTCCTTTATNGACGACCGAATGAGTGACCGTATAGGTTTGGTNATNTATGCAGGAGAGAGTTATACTAAAACTCCNATAACAAGTGATCGCTCAATTGTCAAAAATGCTTTGAGAGANATACAATTTGAAGGNTTGATCGACGATGGAACNGCAATAGGCATGGGNTTGGCTACATCGGTGAACAGACTAAAAGATAGCCGCGCCAAAAGTAAAGTCATCATTTTNTTGACCGANGGGGTGAACAATTCTGGNTTTATTGATCCTAAAATCGCNAGTGAGCTGGCTTTAGAATATGAAATCAAAACCTATACNATTGGATTGGGAAGTAATGGAACCGCAAGGGCACCAATAGGATTGTTACCCAACGGTCAATTCCAGTATGGTATGACCAAGGTGGAAATTGATGAAGAGTTACTCAAAACNATCGCCAAAAACACAGGGGGNTTATATTTCAGAGCAACGGACAATAAAAAGCTNGAGGAAATATATGATGAAATTAACAAGCTTGAAAAAACCGAAATAGAAGAATTTAAATATTACAATTACGATGAAAAATTTAGGCCTTTGGTTNTGCTAGCATTGGCTTTGCTGTTTATGGAATGGTTAATGAGAAACACATTATTTAGAAGTTTTATTTGATATGTATCAATTAGACGCGCCTCTTTATTTTTATGGCTTGGGNATNATTCCCATACTTTGGATCTNCTATTTTTTGGTNATNGGATGGAAACNTCGCGCTCAAAAACGCTTTGCTNAGGCAGGATTAATGGAAAAATTGAGNCCTTACAGGTCTAATTTTAAGCCCGCANTAAAATTATTTATGCTAAGTTTNGGTTCTACCCTTTTGATATTNGGCTTGGTCAATCCCAAAATAGGAACACAATTAGAAACGGTNAAGAGGGAAGGNGTTGATATTGTATTTGCNATTGATGTATCTAAAAGTATGTTGGCGGAGGACATTGCCCCNAANCGGTTGGAAAAATCGAAACGTCTTGTGTCAGCCATNATCAACCAATTGGCCAGTGATCGTATCGGAATTATTGCCTATGCCGCTCAAGCCATTCCTCAACTGCCTATAACCACTGACTACGGTGCTGCCAAAATGTTTTTACAATCTTTNAATACGAATATGCTTTCCTCTCAAGGGACAGCACTNNATTCCGCNTTGGATTTATCTGGAACTTATTTTAATGATGAAGACCAAACNAATAGAGTCGTTTTTTTGATTTCNGATGGTGAAGACCATTCNGAGGAAGGGGCATCTGCGNCGCAAAGAGCTGCNGATATGGGNATTAGAATTTTTACTTTTGGGGTAGGCTCCGATGAAGGAGGCCCCATTCCNATCAAAAGAAACGGANTGGTGGATTCNTATAAAAAAGACATGCAGGGTGAAACTGTTATNACCAAAAGAAATTCTCTAATACTAGANGAAATAGCAGAAGNTGCCAACGGNGAATACCTTGATGGAAACGATACCCNAGCGGTAGTNGATTTTGTTNCTGAAACNCTAAAAAATATNGATAAAAAAGAATTTGAGGCCAAAAAATTTGTAANATATAAAGACCAGTTTCAGNCTTTTATTTTAGCAGGATTCCTTTTAATTTTGTTAGAGGTTTTTCTTTTTGAAACNAAAACCAAATGGGTACAACGTCTAAATCTNTTCAACGAAAAATGAAACAAAAGCAAATCTTNTTTTGGANGATTTCTCTTTTTNTTAGGATGTCTATGACGGCNCANGAAGGGGAGGTAGTCAATCATATTTTTGAGGGAAACGAACAAGCATCGGCCGAGGTTTTTGACGAAGCAGAAATGGCTTACCGAAGGGCCCTATCAAAAGNTCCTGAAAAACCAGANGCNTTGTATAATCTTGGAAATACTCATTTNCAAGAACAGGATTTTGAAGAGGCTAAACAACGCTATTTTCANACNCAAAANTTTACTGAGAACAAATCTAGTAAACANCATGCTTTCCATAATATGGGAAATGTTTTTATGAAGCAAAANGATTACGCTAAAGCNGTGGAGGCCTNCAAAAATGCCCTTAGAAACAATCCCGAAGACGAGGAAACCNGATATAATTATGCATTGGCTAAAGAATTGTTAGAAAAAGAGCAGAANCAACAACAAAANCAAGATCAAAANGATCAGCAGGATCAAAAAGACAAAGAGGANAATCAAGATCAGGACAACAAANAAGANAATAAAAANGGCGATAAAGACAGNGACTCTGNTCANGATGATNANAATATGGAAGGAGATGAAGGAGAGGANCAAGAGNACAAANAAGANGAGGGAGATCAGGAAAAAGAAAACCAACCCANAGAAGNAGATCAAGAAAAAGAACAGCCTNCTAAACCCNGACAAACNGAACTTTCAAAAGAACAGGTCAAAAGTTTGTTNGAGGCCATGAGCAACCAAGAGAAAAAAGTACAAGACAAANTAAATGCGGAAAAAGTGCAGGGAACTCCTTTAAGAGGTCAAAAAGATTGGTANTATATTTATGAATAAAGCTATTTTTACCGTTTTAGTTTTAATAATGGGAATCACNCAGGCGNTGNCACAGGGGGTNACTTTTGANGNTAAAGTCAGTAAGAGAACTNTAGGTTTAAATGAACGGTTGAGGGTAGATTTTGTNATGAACGAAAATGGGGATGATTTTAATCCTCCGAGTTTTAGGGGTTTTCAGGTAGTGGGTGGACCGAATCAATCAATAAGCAATTCCTGGGTGAATGGAAAAAGAAGTTTCTCTAAAACGTATACCTATTTNTTNACGCCAACCCAAAAAGGCGCCCTNACCATCTCACAAGCTACCATAAANATTGAAGGAGAAACNTATAAAACTACTCCCACAAAAATTACTGTTACCGANGCAGTNGAGGTTCCCAGAGATCCCAATAGTCCAGAGTATCTGATTGACGATAANCTTCATTTNGTAACCGAAATATCCAACAGCNNACCTTATCTAAATGAATCCATCACTGTNGTTTACAAATTGTATTTCAGAAGTCCTTTGCGNATCTCTGATGGACGAGTGATTGAAAATCCCCAATTTGCTGATTTTTGGAGTCATAACATTAACATNCCCCAACTCAAAGTAGAAAATGGCACCTACAAAGGGGAGNCCTACAGTTTGGTGGTTTGGAAAAAAAGNGTCTTGTATCCTCAAAAAACAGGCAAACTCACCCTTGAACCCTTAAGCCTNAGCTTGGTTATTGACCTNCCTTCCAACCGCAGGGANTTCTTTGGTAACAGAATTCTTCAACAATCCTCAAGAACGGTTACTGCTGGAAGAAGAACCATTAATGTAAAACCACTACCTGAAAAAGGAAAACCTGCCAATTTCTTTGGTGCAGTTGGACAATTTAATTTTGATGCCNTACTCAATAAANATGCNTTAAAGNCCACCGAGTCATTTGAAATTAAACTNAAGGTATCGGGCAACGGCAATCTCAAACTATTTAATTTACCTGAATTGGTNCTGCCNAANACGCTCGAGGTTTTTGAACCAGAACACTNNGAAAATGTTAAAACTTCTTTNTCTGGAATGCAGGGTNATATTGAAGANAATTACACAATTGTTCCTCGTTTCCAAGGAAAATANCCCATTGCTCCTGTTTCCTTTTCNTATTTTGACCCNAAGGNAGANAAGTATTTNACCCTCNGATCGACCGAACAAATNGTGGATGTTTATGGAGGCCCGTTAGTANCAAATGCNAATAATAACAGCACNCCTTCTGCAANCAATCAGNTTATTACCAANAAAGATGAATCTTTTCGTTTCATTAAATTGAAACCCAAGCTTGAACCCATCCTAAAAAAGCAATTTTGGAAAAGTAAAATCTTTTACGGCTTGTTAGCATCACCTATGCTTNTATTAATAGCCTTTGTGTTATTAATGAANCATAGTAAAAAANTATCCGANGATATAGAGGGATCAAGACTNAAACTGGCCAATCGTTTGTCCAAAAAATATTTGAGTGAAGCCAAAAAGAATTTNAANAATAAAACCCTGTTTTACGATGCNCTAGAAAGGACTTTATATAANTACCTAAAAGCGAGACTAAAGATCAAAACGGATGATTTTAGTAAGGATAAAATNTCAGAGTTTTTGGNGAATAGAAAATTACAACCAGCAGAAATAAAATCCTTTATTNCCCTTTTGGAAAACTGTGAANTGGCNNGATATTCCCCCGCCACNGATGCCAAGATGCAACAAGACTTTGACCANGCACTTTCTGTAATTTCNAANATTGATAAAAATTTATGANCGGGATCTTGAAANTATTNGTNNTATTCTTTTTTAATNTTTTGATTGTTNTGGGTCAGGATCAAGGAGCCACTTTTGAAAATGCCAATTCNGCNTATAATGCTGGCCAGTTTGAAAAAGCAGTTATGCTTTATGAAGAGATTTTAGAATCGGGTCAGCACAGNGCCGAGCTNTACTACAACCTNGCTAATTCCTATTACAGATTGAATCAAGTGGGGGAGAGTATTTTTTATTTTGAAAAGGCTAAACAACTTAAACCCANGGATGAGGATATTANTGTCAANAGNGCATTTGCACAAAATATGGCTATTGATGCTGTAGAGATATTACCCAAATCACAAATAACACGACTTAAGGAAAAAACCATNGATCTANTCTCTCAAGACGGATGGGGGTATTTNATTGTTTTGCTCACTTGGCTATTAGCNCTGTTTTGGGGGCTCTATTTNTGGAACAAAGTNCCCATTTTTAAAAGAACTTTCTTTGTATCAATCGTTGTATTGGCTTTAATTCTGNTCGGNTCACTTTCTNTGGCAATCATNAAATCATCNAACACNGCCGATACCACNTATGGTATATTGTTCAATAAAAAAATAGAAGTNTGGGCAGAGCCCAACTCTCGGGCAGAGGTTTTGTTTTTATTACANGANGGCACCAAAGTTCAAATGCTCGATAAACTTCAAGAATGGCAAAAAATTAGAATTTCAAATGGTTCTGAAGGATGGGTAAAAGACGGAAAATTGAGGAGCCTTAAAGGTTTTAAATAAGTTCTTCGGGAAGCTCTTTTGAAAGTTNGCTTCCCCAACTAAACAAGTATTCACCCANCTCAGTAATCGGTNNATATAGGAGAGAAGTATCAATCATTTCCTCATCAATTATTGNTACCCAANTATTGAGTTTNCCNAGGAAAAATAAAGTCACACTCATCAATATTGCCCATTTAACNAAACCAAAAAATGCCCCTAAAAACTTATTNAATAAACCCAAGGAAGCTTTGCTTATGAATTTTGTCAGCGCTTTNGCCANCAAAGANATCGTATATACTATNANAATGAATACGNNCAAGTAGGAAANGGTTTGAATGGCTATAGGATTCCAATCAAAAAACCCCTTCAATACATCGGCAACAAATCCCGAAAANTTTACTGCTCCTAATAGCCCCAGNAACAATGCTCCTAAACTAGCCACTTCAACAATTAAACCTTTAGAGAAGCCTNTGATAAAACCAAAACCTAGGGCTANAGACANTACNATATCGATTACATTCACANTTACGAAAGTACTTTATTTTTGGNAATCTACTCTTAAGATTAANNNTAAAGCAAGTATATTTGANGGTGCAAAAAAGTCAAAGTAGAGATCAAAAGTTAAAAGACCGTTGGAATCATTTGAATACTTTTCTCAGTNGTCGATTTTCTAATGGTGAGCCAATAGATGTCGAGGGANTTTTGTATTTGGTAGGNTTGCAAGAACTTGGGCAGGTTCATNGAAAAATGAAAAAAGACGATAATGTCAATTTGATTCACATCGGTATTTGTACTGTTTTNGAACCCTATGGNTACTATCGTTTTGATTTTTTTGATGAGGAAGGTTGGCCTCATTTTGAACTTNTGGAGGAGCTACCTGANCTAAAGCCGGGAGAGCAAAGTATATTGATGAAAGAGGCCTTAGTAGATTATTTCTTAAAACGTGAGCTAATTCAATAAATGTTTACTTTTACANTATGATTNNTAAGATCAATGAAAACCTTAAATTGGTTNATGGTTTTGAGGCCCAATCAAAAGATGAGGTNGAGGCTTTCAGAATAANATATTTAGGAAAAAAAGGAATTCTAAATGATTTTTTTAATGACTTTAAGGAAGTCCCTTCACATGAGAAAAAGAAGTATGGGCAGGCGCTTAATAATCTTAAAAATGCAGTAACTGAAAAGGTGAAAACCATTCTGTTACAAATCAATGATTCCCCATCAAAATACAATCACGAGGATTTATCAAGACCAGGCTTCCCGATTCAATTAGGATCAAGACATCCCCTATCCCTTGTCAAAAATAGAATTGTAGATATTTTTTCCCAAATAGGGTTTAATATTTCTGAAGGTCCAGAAATTGAGGATGATTGGCATAATTTTACCGCTTTAAACTTACCAGAATATCATCCTGCTCGTGATATGCAGGATACCTTTTTCATCCAAACCAATCCAGATATATTATTGCGTACTCATACCTCGTCCGTCCAAGTAAGATATATGGAAAAAAATCAACCTCCCATTAGAACCATCTCACCGGGAAGGGTGTTTAGGAATGAAGCTATTTCGGCAAGATCCCATTGTATATTTCATCAAGTAGAGGGCTTATATATCGACAAGTATGTTTCTTTTACTGATTTAAAACAAACCCTGCTATATTTCACCAAATCCCTATTTGGAAAGTCAAAAATTCGCCTTCGTCCTTCCTATTTCCCTTTCACCGAGCCAAGTGCAGAGGTAGACATCTATTGGGGACTTGAAACAGAAACAGATAATCGCATTACCAAAGGAACGGGTTGGCTTGAGATTATGGGGTGTGGTATGGTAGACCCCAATGTTTTGAAAAATTGTAATATTGACCATGAGAAATATTCAGGTTATGCTTTTGGAATGGGGGTTGAAAGGATTGCCATGTTGCTTTATCAGATTGGAGATATCCGTTTGTTTTTTGAAAACGATGTCCGTTTCCTTTCTCAATTCCAATCTGGGAATTAAT
>PAHA01000005.1 GCA_002711215.1 Flavobacteriaceae bacterium | reverse complement strand
AACTTAGATTTTCCTTAACAGTGATACTAACTGGATGTGATATAATTGAAATAATGGGTAATTCTATAAAATCCTTTACACCATTAGAATCCAAATCATTTATTAATGCTGTGTTTGAGGAGCTTAAATAGGCATTTGAACCGTATGTGAAATTATTACCATTGCCATCACGAATCACTGTTCCTGATGCGGTTACAGTAACAGGGTTAGAAGCCCCTAGTATTCCATCACCATTTTGATCCTGAAGACCTGCTTCAAATACATCATAACACAAATCTCCATCAGAATCTGAATCTTTACTGTTTATTATTCCGTCTCCATCAATATCATTATTAGAACCTACACTGTCCTCATAAGTATCAAGTAGACCGTCATTATCATCATCATAATCCAAATAATCATAAACCCCATCATTGTCTTTATCACGTGTGGATGAAATGGTAATGGTCACAGTGACAGTATTACCATCAAGGTTTGAGTCATTAGATTTATAACTGAAAAAATCTTGATCCACAGCTGTTCCACTGTGAGTATAGCTGAAAGTTCCATTTGAATTGAGTATTAAAGTTCCAAAAGTTGGAGTGCTTACCGCTATAGCGGTTAATGAATTATCCTCAGCGTCATAATCATTAGCAAGTAATGTAGATGAACCATTAGAAGTAAGCGTTACTGTTCCAGAGTCAGCTACAGTCATAGTTTCAGTAACAGTTGTAGGAGCATCATTAACTGGTGTAATATTAACTGTAACGGTTGCTGTATTTCCATAAACTAATCCATCATAAGCTCTGTATAGGAATGTATCTGATGTTGTTTCTGATCCATCATGAGTATAGACAAAAGTACCATTACTGTTTAATGATAAAGTTCCATATGTGGGACTTCTAACTAATGAAGCGGTTGGAATAGCCCCCTCGGGATCATTGTCATTAATCAATAAATTCTGTCCACCACCGAATAATTCATTTGTAGAACTACCCTCATTAACTACAAGTGTGTCAGAAACAGTTACTGGGGGTAGATTAATTTGTAATGTAACAGTGGCAATAGATCCCATTAAACTAGCATCACTGGGTCTGTATGTAAATGAATCCGTTGAGGCCGTTGATGTTCCGCTATGACTATAAATAAAAGTTCCATTGCTAGTTAAAGTAACTGTTCCATGGGTTGGTGAACTAACAAGGGTTGATGTTAGGTTATCGCCTTCTACATCGGTATCATTGGACAGAAGAGAGCTAGATCCTGTAGTAGTTTGAGAAACGGATCCTCCAAAAGCTACATTCGCTGTATCATTTACACCAACAGGGGGATCATTCGTTGGTGTGATGCTAATGGTAACTGTTACTGTATTTCCATCTGAAGTACCGTCATTTGATTTGTAGCTAAATGTATCTGAGGTAACCTCACTTCCATTTTGGACGTAGCTAAAAGTTCCATTTGCATTTAATGTAAGATTACCATGGGATGGACCATTTACTAATACTGCTGTTAAGCTGTCTCCCTCAATATCTGTATCATTATTTAAAAGGGTATTAGAGCCAGTTGAGGTAAGAGTAACGGTTCCCGCTTCATCTACTTGTAGAGTGTCTGAAACAGTAATTGGTGGATCACTGACAGGGTTTATATTAATTGTTACTGTTATAATATTACTAGATGCTAAACCATCATTTACCCTATAAGAAAATGTGTCAGTTGTTGTCTCAGAACCGTTATGAACATAACTAAAAGTTCCACTTGCTGTAAATGTCAGGCTTCCATTGGAAACATTATTAACTATACTTGAAGTTAAATTATTTCCTTCAGCATCTGTATCATTTGATATTACAGATGATGCGGTAGTTGTAGTTAAAGAAACAGTTCCTCCCTCATTTACTTGTATTATATCACTAACTGCTACAGGTGGATCATTTACCTGAGTAATAGTAATATTTACAGTAGTGTCTAGACCATTAGCAAATCCATCATTTGGTGCATAAGTAAATTGATCGGATAAATTTTCAGATCCATTATGAGTATAACTGAATGTTCCATTGGAGTTTAATGTAATACTACCGAAGCTTGGATTAGTTCTCAATACTGCAGTCAGCGGATCATTATCGGCATCTGTATCGTTTGTCAATACGTTATTTCCACCACCAACAAGTTGGNTTGTGGTTTGTCCCTCATTTACAACTATTTGGTCTGTATTACCTACGGGAATGGCACTAAATGAAATGGTTACNGAGGTGGCANCGCTATANTNTGTTCCATCGAAAACTTTATANTTAAATATGTCGGTNGTTGCCGTAGAAGTACCGTTATGTGTATAAGCGAAAGTACCATTTGCATTAAGTGTTACTGAACCGTGAACTGGAGATTGAACAATGGTTGTACTCATTGTTAGAGAATTATTTTCTGCATCAGTATCATTAGCTATTAAAGTATTACTTCCTGTTGTAGTTAGTGTGACTGTTCCTCCTGATAAACCAATAACAAAATCTTCAACCCCAATGGGTGGATCATTTATTGGGTTTATTTGAATGGTAACGGTTACTGTATTTCCATCAGCAGTCCCATCATTTGCTTTGTAGGTAAAAGCGTCGGTGGTAGTTTCGGATCCGTTATGAACGTACTGAAAAGTACCACTGGAATTCAGTGTGAGCGCCCCATTATTTGGTTGAGTAACTATAATTGAGTTAAGTGTATCNCCATCGATATCTGTATCATTATCAAGTAAAGTAGATGACCCGGAGTTTGTTATTGATACTGTCCCTGCCTCATCAACAGTTAATGTGTCACTTACAGTTAAAGGTAAATCATTAATAGGATTAATATTAATATTAAATACATCGTTAGTGTTACATGTTTCTGGTAAACCATACCTCTGAGCGAAAAAATTGTAATTAATTTTTATTTCCTCGTCAGTGAGTACTCTATTGTATATCAAAACAACAGGTATATATCCATCAAAAAAATGTCCTCCATTATGGGATCCTATAAGAAGATTTCCATTACCATTAAAAGTGTTCGTGCTAACATTTGAGCTTACATGATTTCCATTATAGTACATTTTCCATCCAGATGAGTCGCTAAATGAGACTGCACTAAAATGCCAGTTATTAAGGATACTGTTACCCCCATTTGGAGCATAAGATATTGTATACCAGCTTCCACCGTCATCACCATTATGTCCAGAGTATATTGTATGGTTTGTATCGGCCATCCATAAAGCATGCTTTCCATCATTTGCCCCACTGACCATATTTTTAGTAGTTGATCTGGGATAGAAAAATATCAATTTTGTATACTGGTTTTTATTTAAGACAGAGTTTCTTCTAGCGTAATCATTACTTTCATCAAAATTAATAACACCACCATTGGTATTAGAATCAAATGTGGGATTTCCATAGAGGGTTAGATGATTATTATTACCGCTCAAGTCACTCCATGTATTCCCTGATCCAGAATATGAAGTGGAACTTGCTGCATCTAAATAAAGAGTTAGCCCATTAGACACCACATTGCTTGGATAACCATTATCATCCGCATATACTGTTATTGTTGCTGTTCCATTTTGATTGGCTTGCGGAATGTATGTTATTGTTGTGTTTGATAAAGAGACAGATACAATCGATGAATTTGTATTTGAAATGGTATAAGTTAATGCCTGGCCATCAACATCATTAAATACTGAACTAATATTAATAGTCGAACTGGATGAGTCCTCGTTAATAGTAATATCTGAAATTGGATTTACAATCTCAGGGCAAGTATTTGTTGCATTAACCGATAACAAGGCCGCGTTAGAGTAGACTATGTTTCCACAAAAAGGAATGACGGCTACTCTAAATTGATGTTTGTCCTGAGATGTTTGAATATTTAAAACATTAAGAGTAGGTGAATTAACATTAGTAAAAGATAAATTTTCAGTTATATTATTCCAAGTTGTACCGGAGTTAGTTGAACTTTGCCATTGCAGGTCAAAAGTTGTAAAAAATGATACAGATGTCGTAAATGTTCTACTCTCTCCTGCCAGAACTGATATTGATTCAGGCTGAAGAACTACCTCTGCCTCTGTCACTTCTAAAAAATCATAAACATCATTATTATTTCGATCTATCGGGGGAGAGCTATAGGCGTCCACCCCTTCTGTAAATATGACTCCAACTGAATCTTCTAGAACCTTTCCCGTTGATGATACTCTTAGTGCACCTGAATCATAAAAAACTGCCTTACCAGCAATTGGGAATGAATCATTATTGAAGTTAGCTCCAATAATAATTTTACTTCCTGAATTACTTGTATCTAGTGAGTAACCTAGTTGTTCTCCCGCTTGTGACCCAACAATATCCTGTGCTACTTGGGTCCATTGTCCATTAGAATATTGAAATGATTGAACATAACCAGTATTAAAGTTTTTACCATATCCACCAATAGATAAATACCTCCCATTCTGGTTTAAATCAATTGAATATCCATAATATGCATAGTCACTATCACCATAAAGATCTGCTCCAATTTGATTCCATCTAATTCCATTAAAACTGTAAGTTCTTACAAGTCCTCCCTCAGTATATTGATTACTGTTATTCTGTGATGATACTGCAACAGTATCTCCGTTTCCATCTATTGAAACATCCCATCCAAAATAATCTCCTGCTGCATCTCCTTCAAGATCTCCTCCCAATTGATTCCATGTCGCACCATTATATTTATATATTCTAGCATGTCCTGCATTTGCAGCTATACCATCGTTTTGGTTGGCTCCGATAATTATAGTATCCCCCGCATCATTAATATCGACAGAGCGCCCAAATAAATCTCCTGAGTTTTCACCCTGAATACTCTGACCGAGTTGAACCCAATTTTGAGCTTGNTTTCTAAATATTCTAACTTGACCAATATCATTTTGAGACCCATCTCCATCGTTTTGATAAGCCCCTACGACAATTGTATTTCCAGATTTGTTTATTGCTACTGAAGAACCAAAACCGTCCCCTGCAGCTAGACCATTTATTGATCCAATTAGAGTCCAGGTTGAAGAGCTAGAGTTGTAATCAAAAATCCTAACATTTCCAGAAAACTGTCCGTTACTACTATTTTTGGGTGCACCGACAATAAGTCTACTCCCTACATCATCTAAATCCAATGAACTTCCAAATAGTTCGCCACTNGAAGANCCATCGATATCNGGCCCTAATTGANCCCAAGCTCCTGATTGGAACTGGTATGCTCTAACATGACCTGAGTCTGCCCCATTTCCATCATTTTGGTAAGCACTAATTGCAACAATATTTCCAGCACCGTTAACAGACGACGAGTAACCAAACTGATCTGCTTGAGCTTCTCCAGTTAAGGCACTACCCGTCAAAGAGAAAGATATACTCGTAGTTCCTATAATACCATCATTGTCTGGATCCTCAAACCCAGCTTCAATTACATCATAGCATCCATCACCATCAGCATCTAAATCGAAGTGGTTTTTAATACCGTCATTATCCACGTCAGGACTGGATCCAAGACCTACGTATGATATACCACCGATAACATAAGTATTAAAAATTGCACCTTCATCGGTATCGATAATTCCATCATTGTCATCATCTAGGTCAGAGTTATCCCCAATTGAGTCACCATCATTATCATACTGTTCGGCAGGATCTAATGGGAATTCATCAAAAGTGTCAATTACTCCATCATTATCATCATCATCATCATTTGCGTCATCAATACCATCCCCATCTGCATCCGAGGTCTTGTTAGGATCACATGGAAATGCATCTACATTATCATTGACTCCGTCATCATCACTATCTTCATCAAACGGATCTAAACAGTTTACAGAGGTGGTTGAGCTCGATTGTGCACTCAGCTCGTAAACATCCGTAAGTCCATCATTATCGTCATCAGGATCTGTAATGTCAGGATCACCGTCTCCGTCATTATCGGATAATACATTAATAGTTGTAACGGAACTAATTACAGAGTATGCGCTGTTACACCCTCCATAAATTACGAGTCTATAATTTTCTCCATCAATTGAATTGAGCGCTGGATTTATTAACAAGAATGAAGAATTTACGTTACTGTAGGGAACAGAATTTGTTAGGTTAATATAGTTAAGTGGATTTGCTGGTGTACTTTTCTGCCACTGGTAAGTTGTTGTTCCAACTGCTGATATATTTGGGGCAATAGTTACAGCATAATCAACTGCAACGGTTGTTTTTGAGGAAATACCTGTTATTGATATTGGTGGAACCTCAAGGAAATCTTTTACATTATTATCATTTGTATCGAGAATAGAGCCTGAATTAGTTAGGGATCTGTAAAGGTTTACTCCTTGATTATACGTTGTACCTGCTGCATCGGAAACAACAGTACCTGAGGCTGAAACAGATATTTCACTTCCTAGAATTAAAATCCTACCTGCGTTATTTAGTCCTGGTGGATCAAAATATGGTTCCGATGCGGCGTATATATTTCCTGAGGCAGATAGGGCCACTGATGCTCCAAACTCATCATTGAAATCATTATTACTTAGTTGCATCCAAGCACCTGAGTTAAACTCATAGAGTTTAACTGAGCCAGTATTTCGGGCAGCTCCTAAACCGATAATATTCCCTTGTTCATTAAAATCAATTGCTGAGCCACTATATGAATCACCATAAATAGATGCACTATTGGACTGAGTTCCGTGAACTGACCATGAGCCTCCAGATTCCTGATATATTTTAACTCTTCTGTTATTTCGATCACCCTCTGAAAACGCTACACGATCTCCCACTCCGTTCATGGCAACTGTTCCGAAGTAATCATTAGTTGAATATCCTCCCATATCAGCACCAACTTGTGTCCAAGATGAAGATCCAGAGGGCGAATACTGATAGACCCTTATAGTTCCTCCATTAGACAATACCTGATCATCATAGGGAGCAGAGGCGACAAACCTAGTTCCTGATTTATTCATTTTAACTCCAAAACCAAATCTCCCAGAATTTTGTTTTCCAATGACCTGGCCAAGGTTATTCCATGAATTTGTAGTGGCATTGTACTGATAGACTATAACCGATCCCCTGTCAGTGCCCCCATCGTCATCATGGGGAATACCGATCGCGATTCGATTTCCCTGATGGTTAAGTGATATGGAATTGCCGAAATAGTCATTATCATTACTGCCTGATATTGGACTTCCGCCAAGAAGTGCCCACTGGGAAGAACTTTGGTTGTACTGATATATGTAGACAGAACCCTTGTTACTTCCTCCACCGATCTCACTGTTTGGAGCACTGATTGCTACTATGTCTCCTGCTCCATTTATTGATACTGTTTGACCAAAATAATCAGCAGCAACTGCACCATGGAATTCTCCAATGATAGTCCATGAAGAACTACCTGAGGGAGTTCTTCGATATACTGCTGCGTAACCACTGTCATTTCCTGCTGTTCCATCATGTCTTTGCGCACCATAGATAACTATATTACCATCCGATGATATATCAACTCCCTGACCAGTGAAATTTGGGTCACTATTATATGAGTATCCGATTCCAGCATATACAGATCCTCCTTGAATATGGTTTATGAAATTATATGACGATGAGTCATAAATATTTCTACTTACACCCACTATTCCATCCCCGTCTGGATCTGAATATCCTGCCTCAACAACATCAAAACAACCGTCAGCATCTGAGTCTAAATCTTTACTATTTTCAATACCATCTCCATCTATGTCATTACTACCTCCTGCTGTATCTTCATAAGTGTCTAATATTCCATCGTTATCATCATCTAAGTCAGTATTGTCTCCTATACCGTCTCTATCGTTATCATTGGATTCGGATGGATCACAGGGAAATTCATCATTAACATCAACAACTCCATCGTTGTCATCATCAGTGTCTATATTATTTCCTATTCCATCCCCGTCGCAATCCCCCGACTCAGCTCCATTACATGGGAATAAATCCTCACCATCATTAATTCCGTCATTGTCAGAGTCGGGATCCAACGGATCTAAACATGTGACAGCGGTTGTTGTACTAGATTGAGCGCTTAACTCGTAAACATCCGTGAGCCCATCATTATCATCATCAGGGTCGGTTATATTGGGATCTCCATCACCATCAAAATCAGCAAGAATATCTATTGTTGTAACTGTACTTATTTTTGAGTAAGCAAAATCACAA
>PAHA01000061.1 GCA_002711215.1 Flavobacteriaceae bacterium | reverse complement strand
TACTATATTGAACATTTAGAAACCTAGCTTTACGTTAACTCCGATACTTCTAGTGTTGGGCATTGAAAAAGCCTCATAACCATCTGCTGTTGCACCAACTCCGTGAATTGCTTCAGGATCAATGTCAGAATCATTTTTCAAGAAACCTAAGTTTCTACCGACTAGAGAAATTTTAGCGCTTTTAAATGGAGTAGATGAAAGTGTTGCATCATCCAATGTATATCCAAAAGTTAACTCTCTAATTCTAATGTTAGATGCATCGTAAGTAAATGCCTCACCCGCAGGAGAGTTTCTACCACCTATACTTGTCCAGAATGTTTCCGGGTCAACAGATGCAGGAGTTGTAGCAGGCGTTTCGTTCGTATACACATCCGTACCGAATTGAATACCAGTCTCTCTACCTATTGCTGTGACATCAAGAACTCCATCAGAAGATAGAATAGATCTAGTAAATGAAATTACATCACCTCCCTGACGGATATCTATTTGTAATCTCATGTCAAAATTTTTGTACGAAAATGTATTTGTAATACCCCCAATCCAATCAGGATTAAAGTTTCCAACATTAACAGTCTGACCAGAAGTAATTTGGGGAGTACCATTATCATTCATCAGGACTCTTCCTTGTGCATCCCTTTCGAAACCTCTTGAGTAAATACTCCCAAAAGGTTGCCCAACATCAAGAGCGTACATTCTCATGAAATCAGCGCCGTAAACTAGTTGATCCAATCCATCGGCCAATTTAACTACTTTACTGTCGTTAGCAGCATAGTTTAAACTTACATCCCAAAGGAAATCACCTTTAGTAAGTACGCCTACATTTACAAACGCTTCAATACCGCTATTTTCAATATCAGCACCGTTAATAAATTTTGTCGCAATACCAGAGGCTTGTGGTACGCTTTGAGCAAATAATTGATCAACACTATTAGATTTGTAATACGTTAAATCAAGATTTACGCGATCAAAAATTGTAGCATCTAAACCAAACTCGAAGGAGGTTGTCATTTCAGGCTTTAAATTATCTGCGGGTGCAGAAGTCTGTAATTGAATGAATCCACCATTCTGAAGATTTGCTAATCTCGCAAGCTTGTATGGGTCTGTATCATTACCCACCTCAGCATAAGAAGCTCTCAGTTTGAGAAAATCTATGACTGATGGAAGTTCTATCATATCAGAAATAACTGCACTTATACCAGCAGAGTAATAATCATATTGGTTATTATCAACAGGTAGCGTTGAACTAACATCCGATCGATAAGTAACATCCAAGAAGGCATAGTCTTTGTATCCTAGATTAGCAAATGCATAAAGTGAATTTACTTCTTTCTCTGAAAGACTTTGACTCGCCGTTAACTGTTGTGCATTGGAAAGTGCAAAGACGTTAGGAGCATTGAGTCCACCGGTATTTATTGAGGAGGAATTGGATTTGAAAACTCTGTTGTTTCCACCTAAACTTGCTTTTAGGGCAATATCTCCAAACTCCTTGTCATAACTTATTAAAAAATCATTGTTCCACTCCGTTTGAGTACTATTATTTATTCTGTAGTTACCATTTTGAGCAATAATGTAAGAATCATTATAATACTCAAATTGTTGTTGGAATGTCGAATTATCCACAGCAGACCTTACCATGACAGTAACGTCATCGTTTATATCATATGATGCAGAGGCATAACCAACAATTCTATCATCTATACGTTGGCTATTATTTCTGTTGACAACCCAATATGGATTACCATTACCATTATCTAGAGGTTTCCAGAAATTCTGTTTGTTATTTCCAGCAGCGTCAGTAAATTCATAAACTGAAGCATCAGATGTTCTAATGTTCCTTGGAATTCTGTAAATACCTCGAAGTGGATTGTCATAACTTTCCCAACCTGGTAAAAGGTTGTCAGTAATTGATTTAATGTAATTTACTCTTGTACTCACACGCAACTTACCATCAAGCATCTCATTATCAATTTTAAGGTTGATGCTGTGTCTCTCTAGTTCGTTATTAGGAACAATTCCTGTTCTCATGTCATTTGTATAACTGAAAAAAGTCCTCATATTCTCCCCACCAGCTACAAGTGATATGTTATTGGCTATACTAACACCAGTGTCAAAGAAATCCTGAACGTTGTCAGGGTTGGCAACATAAGGAATACTGGTTCCAGACAAATCTGGATTAGGAGACCAGTGAGCACGAGTTCCACCAAGCTTAGCACCCCAAGAGTCAGTAGTAAAACTTGTAAATGTAAGTCCACTACCAGAACCGTATTCATTCTGGAAGTCTAACATAATATCTGCTGTGTCAAAAGTTACAGTAGAATTGATATTAACATCGAAAGAACCTTTTTTACCAGCTTTTGTAGTAATAATAATGGCACCATTGTTTGCTCTTGCTCCATAAAGGGCGGCAGCATTCGCACCCTTAAGAACACTAATTGATGCAATGTCATCAGGACTGAAATCTTGAATATCTCCTCCAAGTGGAACACCGTCAACAACGTAAAGTGGTTGGCTACTTCCAGCAATGGATCTGTTACCTCTCAAAATAACTCTTGATTGAGAATTAACACCTTGACTGGTAGTTGTAATGGAAATACCTGCGACTTTACCTTGAAGCGAGTTCACTAAGTTTCCACCAGCTCTGGCCTCGTCAATTCCCTCGGAATCAACATTTTGGGTTGCATATGAAAGTTCTCTTTTTTGTCTTGAAATGCCAAGTGAGGTAACTACTATCTCGTCAAGTGCGTTACCTGCAGTCATTGATACATCAATTGAAGATAATTCACCAATTGTTAATTCTTGAGTTTCGTAACCTACAAAGCTAAATTGAAGCGTTTGTCCTTCTTCAGCGGTGACACTATAATTCCCATCGAAATCAGTGGCTACACCTTCGTTTGTTTCAAGGATTACAATTGTGGCTCCTGGTAAAGGAACACCGTCCTCATCTGTTACTGTACCAGTAACAGCTTTTTGCGCAAATATCGCTACTGAAAGTAGAAGGCAGAAGCTCAAAAGCGCATTTTTGATTAATTTTTGTTTCATAATAATTTGAATTGGTTTGTAAATAATTCAATTGTCATTGTCTAGGTTATGCTAGAGCAGGTAAATGTAGTTAAAAAATGTAAGATATTGACTTTATAGTAGTCTATATTAATCATTTCAAGTTAAATTAATATATTTAATTGTTTTTATAAATTAAAAGTAAGGACAGATTATTGCTTAAATAGTTTTCTAAATTACATCACAATTCTACCCATTTTGTTAATTTTTTTATTAAAATTTTTAAATTTTTTGAATTCCTACTGTTAAGCCAAAAACTAATGGCTTAAATATTTGAATCCTTTACCGGAGAGAAGTTTATTTTAATAATTTGTAGCTTGTAAAAATTCATCAAATGAAACTAACATTGGCTTGCATTTCAAATAAAGTGTTAATCATTTTAATCCTTTTTTTCCCTTCACTAATTATAGCCCAAAATAATAGCATCAAGGAAGAATTGGTAAGTTATCCAACCTATTACTTTGGGGACCCCAATCCACTTCCTGCTTTTATTTTTAATCCCAAAATTTATCCTTACCACAAATTTCAGGGTTATGACTTTGAAAAAGCTGACAAAGAAATCAAAATTATCACATTAGAAAACGAATGGATAATAGTCCAAGTATTCCCAGAGGCTGGGGGTAAAGTTTGGAGTGCCGTCGACAAAGGCAATGGCAACGAGTTCATTTACAAAAATGACGTTGCAAAATTTAGAAACATCGCCATGCGCGGACCTTGGACCTCTGGTGGTATAGAATTTAATTTTGGAGTGATCGGTCATCATCCTGGCACCGCTACTCCTGTAGATTATCGACTCGATGAATTGGCTGACGGTAGTGTAATGTGTACCGTAGGTGGAATAGATTTGCCGTCGAGAACACAATGGCGGGTCAAAATCATCCTGCCAAAGGATCAAAGTGCTTTTACCACTGAAGCCATTTGGTACAACCCAACTGAAATAGAGCAAGCTTATTACAATTGGATGACCGCAGCTGCGGCAGCCCAACAAGATTTGGTATTCTACGCTCCCGGTAATCAATATCTCACCCACGGGGGAATGACAAAGCCATGGCCTATAGATCTTCTCAACAGAAACTTATCCAAATACGATGAGAATAATTTTGGCCCAAGTAAATCCTATCACGTCATCGGAGAATACAATGATTTTTTTGGGGGATACTACCAAAATAGCAATATAGGTTTTGGCCATTGGGGACGTTATGATGAAATCCCCGGAAAAAAATTGTGGCTATGGAACCTGTCCAGAGCAGGAGGAATTTGGGAAGACCTTCTAACCGATAACGACGGTCAATATATAGAGTATCAGGCAGGCAGACTCTTTGTACAATACTTTCCCGGTCAGGAAAACCCCATTAGTCAAGCTACTTTTGATCCTCATTTGACCGATCAGTGGACTGAAGTATGGTTTCCTATAAAAGAAATCGGAGGTATTAAAGAGGCCTCTCGCTTCGGGGCCATGAACATAGTAGAAATGGGTAATGCCCTTGAGGTAAAGGTTAACGCCTTTAAAGCAACTGCCACTCCGGTATTCCTCTCTGCTTCTGGGAAAACCCAAAGTCAATCTCTGAAAACTTCACCCAACGGCACCTACGATTTGTCTTTTAGTAAACCTACAGGTGAGTATTCTATTGATATTCCTGGCTTGGAGTTACACTATAATGTAAAACCAGATCTGATCAAAAGAAACTTTGACAACCCGGATGTAATTGCCAAAAACACATTTGAAAAAGCCTTTTTAAAGGCCAAAGACGCTCAACGTTTCCGAGATTACCCCCTAGCGGAAAAACTGCTCGACGAAATTCTTGATAGAGATCCCCTACACCTCGAGGCTAGAAAAGAATTGTCATTTCTACATTACAGAAATGGAGACTACGACAAATCACTCTCCATTGCCAATACAGGTTTACAGATCGATGTTTATAACAATGGTCTGAACTACACTGCTGGCATCGCCTATGTGGCTAAAAAAGACTGGATCAATGCCAAAGAACACTTGGGTTGGGCGGCAAGATCTTCAGCTTACCGTTCATCAGCCAATTCCATACTTGCGCAAATCTATATCTCAGAAAATAAATACAATGATGCTAAACACTTTAATGATATAGCTTTAAAATTTAATATTGATAACATTAATGCCCTGTCCCAAAAAGCCCTGCTTTACAGAGTCATGGGTGATAGGGAAAGTGCCTTAAGTGCACTAGAGGAAATTGAGGCAGTTGATCCCATCAATCATTTAATAGTTTATGAAAGACTATTGCTAGGGGTAAACGATCAAATAGATATGAACAACGCTCACCGATCCGAATTCCCCTACCAAACCTTCTTGGAGTTGGCCTTATTTTATCACAACAGAAACAGGAATACTGAGGCCATTCAAATTCTTGAAATGGGTCCAAAGCACTTACTCAATTCACTTTGGTTGGCTTACCTAAAAAAAGACACCAACACACTTAAAACCTTGGATGACCAATCCATTGGATTTGTTTTTCCTTTCAGAAATGAAAGCTTAGAAATGCTCGATTGGGTTGTGGGCAACTCTTCTTCTTGGAAAGCAAAATATTTTAAAGGATTGAATCTGCTTGGCCGTGCACAAATGGACAAAGGCATTCAAATATTCAAGACTTTAGGTCAAAATCCAGAAGATCCACTGTTTTATTACATTAGAGGGACATTGTTCAAACAACGCCAAATAGCAGGCTATGAAAAAGATTTACAATACGCCTTCAGCCAGTCCCCTAAAAATTGGAGATACGCTTTTTCATTGGCAGAATATTATTTCGAAACTGGCAAGTTTAGGGCTGCTATGAAGATCATTCAAAAAACCTATAATCAAGATAAAGACAATTATTTTGCAGGAATGCTTTTTGCACAAACCCTAAATCATCTCCACCAATACAACAAAACCATAGAGTTGATTAAGGACATCAAAATACTCCCCTATGAACACGCTACCGAGGGTCGCAAAATCTATACGAAAGCTTACTTAGGGAGTGCATTACAATACATTGAAAAAAATCAAAATAACCAAGCGCAATCGAACTTAGAAGCCGCTTTGCAGTGGCCTGAGCATATAGGCGTGGGAAAACCTTTTGATCCAGAAGAACGCTTTGAGCGTTTCCTTCTGGCCTACATTCATCAGAGGAAAGGGGAAAATATTAAAGTGCAATCTGCTCTTGAATCAATAGCCAAATTTTCCAAGGGTCAACTATTCCATTCTTCGAAAAATCACCTATTGGGTATTTATGCCCTTCAAAAAATAAAAGGTGAAAAAGAGGTTCAGCAATTCATAGAGCAACTTTTGGCAGCGGATCACGGTTCATCAGACACCACAAAGGCACTAATTCAGTTTTATTACAATAACATCGAATTATCGTGGGACAAGGCTTTCATTATGAAGTTAGCTTCCTTTTTAAAGGAGTGAAAATTTAGAGTTGAAGTTGGGTTTACTTTTGAAGGCCCAACTTTTTACTCACATACTCCCCTAAATCTCGACCTTGCTTAAGGCCCTCGTCGATCGCCTTTCGGTAGTGAATTCCGCCATACATTCTACTTATAGCAGCTTCCTCTGCAGCATGATTAAAAGAGCGGTAGGAACGAATGGGCAAATCATAGGGTAATTCAGTATCGTCGTCAAATGCAATGTTATCACCGAACAAATCTGTTAGGATTACAGATGCGGCTCCCGATACGACAGAATGTCCACTCGTGTACTCTGGAAAGGGTGGGGTCTGCAATACGGGATACCAATCTTCATCCAATACTTTATTGATGATCGTTTCGGGCCGGATCAAATTACTCCTATACTTCTCATCCCAACAGCTAATAAAACCATCTGCTAACGCAATTGATACTTTGGTGTAAGCCGCTACGGTAGTATGAACATCGGCATTGATTTTTCGAGAAACGATTTTGGTGATCCCTATCCAATGGGCACCTGGACTGATTTTTTTTAGAGCAAACATCACATGACCCTTGTGGGTAGATACATAAGGGTTACAATCCCAAAATTTGGCGATCTCTTGCCTTTCGTCATCAGATTCACTCTCTTGGATTTCGCTAACGACATGATATACTTCCATCAATTCTTTATAAAATTCCGAATCGGGTTCCATCGAAAAAATGGGTGGTGGTTCAGGTTGAAATTGAGAGGAGGAAGTTAATACCAAAGGTCTGATTTTACTCCAATGAGGCTCTATACCATCCATATAGTCTGGTGGTGTGGGTTGCCATCTAGATGGACTGTCATAATCTACATAAAATTTTGGAAAGGTTCGTGTTTGATTGTAATTGTCTTTATCGTACCAAAGTTTGATTTCTCCAACTACCTGCTGCGCATATTTATTAGAGGCATTATAAACTTCTAGGTTTTGTTTTTTCCATTGTGTGGATAAATTACTCAAGTAATCACTAATTCTTTCAACTGAAAAAATAAGATTTTTACCCACTCCTATGAAAGCAATTAGGGCGGCAAGCTTAGGATTGACAAGACTGTCTTTGATTGGTGAGATTCCATTAAAATCATTCAATATGCCTGACAATGTGATATACTGGTTCCCCTCCTTTTGGGCTAAGATTTCATATGCTGCAATATTTGAATAAACATAGACCCTGCTTGCCACCGGAGGTGAAAAAATATCGTGGACCATAACAGAAGTCAACTGATCTTGTGCTTGGTGAAAGTCTTCTGCTGATATTTCTATGGGAAAATTTGGTTTTTGACAATGGGTAAACAACCAAGGCAAAAAGAGTAAAATCAAATATTTTGACTTGTAGAATTTCATATTATTAATAGGCTATTATATATTATGTGGCACTCCAAAATTAATTAATTTTTTAATTCTATTTTTTTACTTTTTGTTATTGAGAGATGAAATTATAATTTACTGTAGTATAATTAAATAAAAACAGCACTTAATAAATACAGGCTTTTTTCTTATTGAATTGACTAACCATTAGATCAGAAAAAGTATTTTTAGAAGAGAATTGATTACCGATTATCTACTCAAAAAAGAAAGATTTCTTTTTAAGCCTTCGTAGCGGGTTCTTTTTACCGCACTATTTTTAAAAATAGTTTCAAAAGTATCCTCGGTGAGTTCTTCCCAATCTTTTTTTGTGAAATCTAGCACTTCAGGACGAGAATCAAATAGGGGTTCGCTGTGCGATTTAGAAAATCGGTTCCACGGGCAAACGTCCTGACAAACATCGCAACCAAAAGCCCAGTTGTCCATCTTGTTTTGAAACTCATCAGGTATCTGATCTTTTAGCTCTATAGTAAGATAAGAAATACATTTACTGGCATCAATGTTATATGGCGTAAGGGCTTCTGTAGGACATGCATCAATGCATGCAGTGCAGGTTCCACAATGATCGGTAACAGGAGTGTCAAATTCGAGCTCAATGTCTATGATCATTTCAGCAATAAAAAAGAAAGATCCAACTTTTTGAGTTATTAAATTAGTGTTCTTACCCGTCCAACCCAAACCACTTCGAGTAGCCCAAGCCTTATCCATCACAGGGGCTGAATCTACAAATACTCTCCCATTTACCTCACCTATCTCATCGTATATGGTCTGTAAAAGCTTCTTGAGTTTATGCTTAATAACAATGTGGTAATCAGTACCATAAGCATATTTAGAAATTTTTGGAACACCATTTTTTTGTTGCTCATCATTATAATAATTCAGCAAAAGTGAAACTACACTTTTTGCCCCAGGGACAAGCAATCGAGGATCTAGTCGTTTGTCAAAATGCTTTTCCATGTAGGCCATTTTACCGTGCTTGCCGTCTTGGAGCCATTGCTCCAGCCGAGGGGCTTCCTCCTCTAAAAACTCAGCCTTAGATACCCCGCAAGAAAGAAAACCTAAATCCTTAGCAGCACTTTTTATTAAATTAGTTCTTTTTTTATCAGTTAACATAATATTAAATTGTAATAATCTAAATTTTATGAAAATTTAATTATAGAAAAAAGTATTTGTATGCCAAAAATGCATTAAAATAATGTTTTACATCGAAAATTAATTTTAATTTTTCGCAAAATTATTTTTTTTTAAATTAAGCCAATTATTAATTATATCTGACATAATTTATAATGTTCGATTCTAAAAAATCTAACGAGAAAAAAAGAATCAGTCTCAGGATAAGCTGCAGTCCGAAAAGTTGACTGCTAAAATAATAGTCAACGAGCAGACCCTTAGGGTATTATTTCAAGCTATAGTCTTCCGAGGCCTAGAACAGTCTTAAGACGCTGTTTGGAATCAGTTAGAAAATATTTATCAAGCAATTTTATTAAAATACTTCGTATTTGGTTTTATATTTTTAATTTTTGTTAGTACACATTAACAATTGCTAAAATAACCCTTCTTGATTGTCTTTGATTCTTCCAAGATGTTTATATGCCTTTGCAGTTACCTCTCTACCTCTAGGAGTCCTTACCATAAAACCTTCTTGAATAAGAAAAGGTTCGTAAACTTCTTCAATGGTCTCACCGTTCTCAGATACTGCAGTTGCTAATGTGGTAATTCCCACTGGCCCTCCCTTAAATTTATCTATAAGAGTTGTAAGAATTTTGTTGTCCATTTCGTCAAGCCCGTGGGTATCAACATTAAGAGCATTTAAACCATATTTAGTTATTTCAATATCAATTTTACCATTCCCTTTAATTTGTGCAAAATCTCTTACCCTTCTCAGTAAACCGTTAGCAATTCTTGGCGTTCCCCTACTCCTTCCTGCAATTTCGATCGCAGCTTGAGATGAAATAGAAACATTGAGGATATTAGCGCTACGCTCCAAAATAGTTGATAAAAGCTCTGAATTATAATATTCAAGTCGACTTGTAATACCAAAACGGGCTCGCATTGGAGCAGTTAATAATCCTGATCGCGTAGTAGCCCCAACCAATGTAAATGGATTTAGTTTAATTTGAACTGTCCTAGCATTTGGACCAGTTTCTATCATGATATCTATTTTATAGTCCTCCATGGCAGAGTACAAATATTCCTCTACAATGGGACTAAGTCTATGGATTTCATCTATAAACAGTATGTCTCTTGTTTGAAGATTAGTTAGAAGCCCAGCCAAATCTCCCGGTTTGTCGAGAACAGGTCCTGAGGTCATCTTTATTCCTACTGCTAATTCAGTTGCTAATATATATGCTAAGGTCGTTTTACCTAAGCCTGGTGGCCCATGAAAAAGAGTGTGGTCAAGTGCTTCATCTCTTTTATTAGCGGCTGAGACAAATACCTTAAGATTTTCTAATAGACTCTCCTGTCCAGCAAAATCATCGAAACTTTCTGGCCTTAAAGCCCTATCAATATCTTTTTCTTCAGGTGAAAATTGATCTCCTGATGGGTCTAAAAATTCATTCATCTAAAGCAAAGATAAATGATTTGAACTAAGATATTAAATCCTTCAGAAATGCTACCCAAAGCTCAATTAAATAAAATTTTAGTAATTTTTGTCCGAGAGTACAATAGATTTATTAGAATAAAAATTCTTTTATAAGATATTTTGAAAAACTCAAAAGTGAAATTAAACTAATAACTAACTATGTATTGGGAAACAAGAACAATTTCGAATTAAATGCCTAATATAACCTATAATTATTTTCAACTCAATGAAAGGCTAAAAAGAGCTGCCTTAGAAGGACAGCTCCTCTAAATTTAATTGCTTGGTTAATGTTGAAGTTCTTCCTCCCCATCTTTTAAGGGGATATGTTGTGGTACAAAGTCCTCTTCATATTCAGGTTTGGAGTAGTCATATGCCCATCGGTGAACCTCAGGAATTTTTCCTTCCCAATTACCATGAATGTGCTCAATAGGGGCCGTCCATTCAAGGGTATTGGAATTCCAGGGATTTTGTACAGTAAGCTTCCCATAGAAAATGCTATGGATAAAGTTGTAGAGAAATACCAATTGTGCTGCCCCTGCGATTAAAGCAAAAACAGTAATTACAATATTGATATTCGCCAGATCATCAAAATAAGGAAAGGCAGTATTGGTATAATATCTTCTTGGTAGCCCAGCCATACCTATAAAGTGCATAGGGAAAAATACCCCATAGGCACATATAGCGGTGACCCAAAAATGAAGATAACCTAAGTTTTTATTCATCATCCTCTTGAACATCTTAGGGAACCAGTGGTAAACCCCAGCAAAAAGTCCATAAAGAGCAGATATTCCCATTACCAAATGGAAGTGAGCTACTACAAAATAGGTGTCGTGAACATTGATATCGAGGGTACTGTCACCCAAAATGATCCCAGTCAATCCACCAGAGATGAATGTGGAAACCAAACCGATAGAAAACAGCATGGCAGGGTTGAGCTGCAAATTCCCTTTCCATAGGGTGGTAATATAATTAAATGCCTTCACCGCAGAAGGTATGGCAATTAATAGAGTTGTAAAAGTAAAGACAGATCCAAGAAATGGATTCATTCCTGAGATAAACATATGGTGTCCCCAAACAATCGTGGACAAAAAGGCAATCGCCAAAATGGAGGCAACCATCGCTCGATAACCAAAAATAGGTTTTCGAGAATTTGTCGCTATGATTTCTGATGTGATTCCAAGGGCGGGCAACAATACAATATAAACCTCTGGGTGGCCCAAAAACCAGAATAGGTGTTCATAGAGAACAGGAGATCCTCCTTGATAATGCAATACTTCTCCTTGAATAAATATGTCCGAAAGGAAAAAAGAAGTTCCAAAACTTCTGTCCATAATTAATAATAAAGCTGCAGATAATAACACTGGGAAGGATACCACTCCGATGACGGCAGTGATAAAAAAAGCCCAGATGGTTAAAGGCAAACGACTCATGGTCATTCCTTTAGTTCTAAGGTTTAATACAGTTACGATGTAGTTCAATGATCCCAATAAAGACGACGCAATAAAAATTGCCATAGAGACCAGCCATAAGGTCATTCCTAAACCCGATCCAGGTTGCGCTTGTGGTAAGGCGCTCAGGGGAGGGTAGATGGTCCAACCGGCTGCCGCAGGTCCAGCTTCAACAAATAATGAGCAGACCATAATAACACTTGANANGAANAACAACCAGTANGAAANCATATTNANNAATCCTGAAGCCATATCNCNNGCNCCAATTTGNANTGGAATCAAAAGGTTACTNAANGTACCACTCAANCCNGCTGTNAGNACAAAGAATACCATGATGGTACCGTGAATGGTAACCAANGCTAAATATACNTTNGGNTCCATGACGCCGTCTGGTGCCCATTTTCCCANNAGAGCAGNCATAATACCCATGGGCTGCTCTGGCCATGCAAGCTGTAATCGGAATAAAAGAGACATAGCAATACCTATGATTCCCATGAATAATCCTGTGATTAAGTATTGTTTAGNGATCATTTTATGATCTTGACTGAAAACATACTTAGTGATGAATGTTTCTTTGTGATGATGTCCGTGATNCTCCTCTTCGTGTAATTGCGCTGCTGCTATTGACATNATCTTAATTTTATTTTAANGTGTTATTGAATGACTTCAGCAAATGTTTGCTGATCCATCATCCATTTTTCAAATTCTTCGGGTGTTTCCACGACTATTTTCATTTGCATNTTATAATGTGAAGCACCACAAATTTTATTACAAAGTAACAAATAATCGAAGACATANGGGTCTAAAGCNTCCTCTCCTTTTGCAATTAGTTCTTGACTATTTTCTCTCCTNATAGAATTGATCTTTTTGACCTTGGATTTTATNTCATCAGTTTGCCTCATATCCTCTGTGGTTACCGTAGGCATAAAGGCAAATTCGGTAATCATACCNGGAACACAGTTCATCTGAGCTCTAAAGTGCGGCATNTATGCGGAGTGTAAAACATCCTGAGAACGCATCTTGAAGATAACTTCTCTTCCTGCAGGCAGATGCAATTCCTGTACCACCACATCGTCAAAGCCATTGGGGTCNGTAGCATCAATCCCTACCAAGTTTTTACCGTCAAAGTCTTGTAAAAATCGAACATTGGCATCTCCCAATACGCCATCATCTCCAGCATATCGAGCTTTCCAATTAAACTGTTGGGCATACAACTCAACAACTAAGGCATCTTCATTTTCCTCAACGGTCATTATATCTGTCCATGTATATAATCCGTAGAGGATCAAACCTGCCAATGCAATCACTGGAATAATAGTCCAAATTGCCTCCAGACGGTCATTGTCAGCATAAAATAGTGCCTTTTTTCCCTTCTNACCTCTATACTTATANGCAAANTAATGAAGAAGGGCTTGGGTTATAGTTTGGGTGAAAAAGATAATGGCAAATGAAATCCACAACAAATTGTCATACTCTATTCCGTGTTCNGATGAAGCGGAGGGCAGCAGTACNTCNCCCCATTCCCANAAAGAAAANAANGTAATGGCATANATGAATATCAAAAAAGCAAACATCAACTGCCCATTCCAGCGATTGTCATTGTCATCGGCTACTTGTGTATTCTCTTTTTTAGNTTGNGACAATTCAAATATTTTGGTGATTTGCCANATGGCAATTGCAATNAACGCTAAAACCGTAAGTGTCAATAAAATCGTCATTTATATTACCATTAATTATTAATAGTGAAAGCGTTCACTCTCTCCCATNAANGGATCTCCCNNTGCATAAAGTGGCGCTTTTGAAATTTCTTTAAATACAACAAATATGAACAGTCCTAAAAAGAATAAAAAGCCTCCAATTTCAGCCAGGCCAATAAACCATTGGTCTCCTACTGCCGAGGGCATTATCATATTGAATACATCTATATAGTGTCCCAGTATGATAACAATCCCCGCCATCACAATGAAATAATTTATACGCTTGTAATCACTATTCATCAAAATCAACAACGGAAAAATAAAGTTCATAACCAACATACCAAAAAACGGTAGGTTNTANTCNTCNATTCTNGTNATGAAGTAAGTGACNTCCTCAGGAATATTNGAATACCATATGAGCATGAATTGTGAAAACCATAAATAGGTCCAAAAAATACTAATGCCAAACATGAATTTTCCTAAATCATGAATATGACTGTCATTNACNNNTTNTANATANCCNTTNGATTTTANATAAATNGTNANNAANGCNATAGCAGTAACACCAGAGACAAACATACTGGCAAAAACATACCACCCAAATAAGGTGCTGAACCAATGAGGATCAATAGACATTACCCAATCCCATGACATCATGGATTCTGTTACAATAAAAAATACTAAAAATCCGGCTGAAATTCTAAAATTTTTCTTGTAGTTAGACGCATCAGAAGCTTGGTCTTGTGCAAGTGAAAACTTCCTAGAAAAAAATCTGTAAGTGGCCCAGCCTAAAATGTATACCAAGGCTCGAAATAAAAAACCGGGGACATTGAGAAAACCTACTTTCCCTTGAATCAGTTTATCATGAGCAACTACCTCAGGGTCCATCCATATGAATAGATGATTGAGATGCATACCTGAAAGAACAAGTATTACAAAAACAATCAACGCACCGGGTAAAAGATAGCCAGTAATTCCTTCCATAACTCTGTAAAGAGCAGGAGACCATCCCGCCTGAGCAGCACGATTTATCGCGTAAAAAGCTAATGTTCCCAGGGCAATCATCATAAAGAAAAACGCCGCTACGTAGAGGGCTGCCCATGGTTTATTTTGTAATTGGTGTAACAAATGTTCACCGTGGTGGTCTTCGCCATGTTCGTCTCCGTAAGCGGCTGCTGAATAATTACTTTCCGCTTCATATAAATCTGAGATGTATTCTTTGTCGCGGTAGGTATGAGTCTCCCCATGACCCTCTCCTTGACCTTCACCGTGACTTTCACCATGATGCGCATCTGCAGCCATCATAGTGGCTTCTTCCACGTTATTGGGAGCGGTTAAAAATCCATAGGTCAGACCTAAAAATCCAACAACCATCAAGGCAATGGAAAAGTTTTTTAATTTATTTGTAAAATAATACATACCGTGGTTCAATAAATTATTTACCAATTAGATTTTGTCTTAAATGCATTACATGCTGAGCAATTTGCCATCTTTCGGTAGCGTTCACTTGTCCTGCGTGAGATCCCATTGCGTTTTTACCATACATAAGCACATGATAAATACTTCCTGGGGTGATATCTCGATCTGAATAACTGGGTACCCCCAAATATTTTTCTCTAGTCATCAATATACCTTGACCGTTACCTTTGTTTCCGTGACAAACAGCACAATAGATTCCGTATAATTCTTTTCCTTGTTTACCATTTTCAGAGCTAATTTCAATGGGGGATTTTAAATCAGCTTTCGCTAATTCGTAACCTTCATTATTATCTGGATAATCATAAGGAACCCAACCTCTATTTATAGAACCCTCTACAGGAAGTTGTGCTTCGACGCCGTTGACAAAAGCATCGGAATCTGCATAGGTTTCATATCCTACAGGTTCGTACATATTGGGAAAATATTGATAGTTAGGCTTTGACGAGTCAAAACACGATTGAAGGCTCAACAGTAATAGCGAATGCAACCCAGAAGAAATTATTCTATTCATTATCTTCGTTTTTTTCAATAGTTGTAACATCTATGGCTCCTGTTTCTTTCAAAAGTTTATTAAGTTCTTCCTCGTTATCTTGCAACTCAATCTTAATTAAAAATTTATCATCAGTAGTCAGAGGATTTGGATTTTCGGCTTCCTTAAATGGCCAGAGTTTACTTCTCAAATAGAAGGTAATTACCATTAAGTGGGCTGCAAAAAATACGGTCATTTCAAACATAATGGGAACAAAAGCTGGCATATTTTCCAAATATGAGAAACTAGGTTTCCCTCCGATGTTTTGAGGCCAATCTTCAATCATAATATAATTCATCATTAATATTGAGACTAAAAAACCAATACATCCGTATATAAAGGCCATAATGGAAATACGAGTTTCGTCCAACCCAAGGACTTTGTCCAAACCATGAACGGGAAACGGGGTATAGACCTCTTCGATATGATGATTTTTATCACGGATCGATTTTACTGCAGATAACAGTACGTCGTCATCATCGTATAAAGCGTGTATTAATTGGTTACTGCTCATGCTCCATCTCTTAATTTTTTATATTTCTCTCCAGAGGATTTCAGTATGGTTTTTACTTCTGCCTGCGCAATCACAGGGAATGTTCGGGAATAAAGTAAAAAGAGTACAAAGAAAAATCCAATGGTTCCTATAAATATTCCTATATCTACAAATGTAGGTGAGAACATAGTCCATGATGAGGGTAAATAATCTCTGTGTAGGGAAGTAACAATAATAACAAATCGCTCAAACCACATTCCAATATTAACCACTATTGAGATGATGAAGGAGAATACAATACTGGTTCTCAATTTTTTGAACCACATAAACTGAGGAGAAAAAACATTACAGGTCATCATGGACCAATAAGCCCACCAATAAGGTCCTGTCGCCCTGTTAAGAAAAGCATATTGTTCATACTCCACACCAGAGTACCAAGCGATAAATAATTCGGTAATATAGGCTACCCCTACAATGGATCCAGTGATCATGATGACAATATTCATAAGCTCTATATGTTGAACCGTGATGTAATCTTCAAGATTGGAGACCTTTCTCATGATAATCAAAAGAGTATTTACCATGGCAAATCCAGAAAAGACAGCACCAGCAACAAAATATGGAGGAAATATGGTGGTATGCCAACCTGGGATTACAGAGGTGGCAAAATCAAAAGATACAATGGTATGAACAGAAAGCACTAGCGGGGTAGCTAATCCAGCTAAGACCAATGAAACCTCCTCAAAACGCTGCCAGTCTTTGGCCCTTCCCGACCATCCGAAACTCAATAAGCTATAAATTTTCTTTTGGAAAGGTTTAATGGCACGGTCACGAATCATCGCAAAATCTGGCAACAAACCTGTCCACCAAAAAACAAGGGATACTGATAAATAAGTGGATATCGCGAATACGTCCCACAATAAGGGAGAGTTAAAATTAACCCAAAGTGATCCAAAGGTATTTGGAATGGGCAATACCCAGTAGGCTAACCAAGGTCTTCCCATGTGAATGATCGGGAATAATCCTGCCTGTATTACTGAGAAAATCGTCATGGCTTCCGCAGATCGGTTAATGGCCATTCTCCATTTTTGTCTAAATAATAAAAGTACTGCTGAGATCAATGTTCCTGCGTGACCAATACCTACCCACCATACAAAATTGGTGATGTCCCATGCCCAGCCTACAGTTTTATTTANACCCCAAGTTCCTATACCTGTTCCTATGGTGNAGGCAATACAACCCAATCCCCACAAAAAGGCAGNTAANGCAANTCCAAANACAATCCACCATTGGNGATTGGCNTTTCCCTCNACNGNAGCNGCAACATCAATAGTAACGTNGTGATAATTTTTATCACCAGTTACTAAAGGTTTTCGGATTGNTGCTTCGTAATGAGATGCCATACGATTGGTTTTTTCTATTTCTANGATTCGTCAGTATTTCTTACCATAGCTTGATACATCACATTTGGCTTGGTGCCAACACTTTCNAGCAAGTGATACATTCTNTCATCTTCTTTTAAANTAGCCACTTGGCTGTCTTTGTCATTGATGTCTCCAAAAANAATAGCANCACTNCTACAAGCATTNGAGCATGCNGTTTGAAACTCACCGTCTTTTATTGNTCTTCCCTCTAACTTNGCATCNAAAATAGTTTTCTGTGTCATCTGGATACACATAGAACATTTTTCCATAACACCTCTTGANCGAACCACTACGTCGGGATTAAGTACCATACGACCCAAATCNTTNTTCATATGNTAATCAAATTCATCATTTTTATTATANAGGAACCAGTTGAATCTCCTTACTTTNTAGGGGCAGTTNTTAGCGCAATAACGCGTTCCAACACATCGGTTATAAGCCATATGGTTTTGGCCTTGTCTTCCATGAGANGAAGCTGCNACTGGACAGACCGTCTCACAGGGAGCATGGTTACANTGTTGACACATTACAGGNTGGAAAGCTACCTGAGGATTCTCAGATGCNTTTTCCATCTNACCAAAAGTAGTCAATGAGTCTNCCAGTCCTGAAATATTTTCTTTGGTCTGATCGTCCCCTCCAAAAGTTTCCTCNGATGAATAATANCGGTCAATTCTNANCCAATGCATNTCTCNNGANTTTCTNATTTCNTGTTTTCCAACAACAGGAACNTTNTTNTCNGNNTGNCATGCGATNACACANGCACCACAACCNGTACAAGCATTTAAGTCAATAGACATATTGAANTGGTGCCCCACGGAGCGATCAAAAGCCTGCCACATATCTACCTCTGGTGAGGTAACTTCAAACTCAATATGGTTCTTGGAAACCTTTGGAATTGGATTCCAATATTCTTTGTCCTTGGTATTAAAAATCTTCAAGGAAGTTTCTTTTACGATATCTCCCCTACCCATCAAGGTATTGTGCAATTGCACACAGGCAAATTCGTGGTAGCCNTCNGCAGGTGTTATAGTAACCTCCTGAACCGAATTAAAATCATTATAAAACGGATAAGCATTTACACCCACTTGCATTTCGTCTTGTAAACCTCTTCTTTCTCCATATCCAAAGGCTAGACCAACNGTTCCTTTGGCTTGACCGGGTTGAATCAAAACAGGANCTACTACACTTTTGTTTCCAACGGCAATAGTAGCATAGCTANCATTGAGAGCACCATCAGAAACGTTTATATTTTTGAGNCCTATACTTTTNGCATCGCTAGCTGCTACAGTAAGGTANTTGTCCCATGTCACTCTTGAAATAGGATCAGGGAATTCTTGCAGCCAAGGGTTATTGGCCTGTTGACCATCTCCCATTCCTGTTTTTGGATACAATANCAATGACATTGNAGTAGCTGATGCCCTTGACAGGGTTTTTATTTGACTACTTACATCAAACGAAACTTCATTATACCTCATCNCATCGGTACTTGAAAGGAAACCATCGTGTAAGGTTTTATTCCAAGAGTTTCCTTTGAGTAAATTATCAAACCAATTAGACCTNATTTCTTGGTAGTAAGTGTTGTTACTTCCAGTAAGCTTTAAAATAACATCTTGAAATTGTTGGGTATCAAAAAGAGGACGAATGGTTGGCTGAGCAAGAGCGTAATGTCCTTTCTTGAACTGGTAATCTCCCCAACTTTCTAGATAATGTGACGTAGCAGCAANAAACTGAACTGCTGAAGCAGTTTCATCTTCTTTAAGGGAAAAGGCAACGGATAATTCAAGTTGAGAAAGTGCAGTTGTAAAACTTTCAGCATTGGGAAGAGTAAAACTTGGATTTACACCTGCAGTGATNAATCCTTTCACTTTACCTTTTTGCATATCATCAATTAGTTGATTGACAGCCTCNTTACTTCCTTGACGGATCAATTTAGGTTGCGNAGTATCGATAACTTCTGATCCGAGATATTCATTGATCGCCAAAACAACTTCTTGAACTGCTNCATCTTCGATTCCTGAAACCAATACAGCTNTAGATCTCGATCTTTTTAATCGGTTAACAACTTGATCTACAGNTTTTTTGTACTCGGTACTCAAGTCACTTGACAATGATTCACCTGTAAGGCGCTCATAAATNTGNGCAATAATTTTTTTCTGTGTAGCCGGACGNGTTGGAATTCTTTTATCAGCTTTTGCACCCGAAAGGGTCATATTGGATTCAAACTGAACGTGGTAGGACATTTTAGTCTTCCCGTTANNTTCTTTGGGNACCCTACTTTTGGCATAACCACTATCGTATCCACCACCTTGCCAATCACCNAGAATGTCTGCTCCAATGGATACAATTGTCTCAGCTTTGGAAAAGTCATAATCTGCTAAAGCCCTAACACCATAAATNTTTTCGAAAGCATCCAGNGCTTTGCTCGAGGAAAGGGTGTCATAAACCACATGGCTNACATTAGGNTATTGAGNAATGAATTTTTCAATAATCGCNTGAGTAGTAGGACTTGCATAAGTCTGCGTCAACAATACAATGGGTTTTTTAGAAACGGCCATTGCTTTAAGTTTAGCCTCTACTTGGTTGTAAAAATCAGACCATGCTATATCCTGTCCCCCCGCTTTGGGCCCTTGCAATCTATTAATGTCATACATTGATAAAACAGAAGCATGAACACGTGCATTNCCGTCTCCTAANGTGNATACATCTTTATTATTCTCAACCTTGATCGGCCTACCCTCACGGGTCTTNATNAGCACACTCCTAAAGTCAAAACCATCAGCGATTGCTGTNGCATAGTAATTAGCAATTCCNGGNATGATNTGTTCTGGCTGTACTACATATGGCACAGATTTTATGACCGGACCTTCGCAAGCTGCTANNCTAGCCGCAGCNGTACTGAATCCTACATATTTGAGAAAATCCCTGCGATTAGTATTGGATTCCCCCATTGTTTGTTCGTCACCCAAAAATTCATCTACTGGAATTTTATCGACAAATTCGTTTTGTTCTAGCTTTTGAACCAACTCATTCTCTTTGTCGAGTTGTGCTGCGCTTTTCCAATAAACTTTATTTGTTGACATAATCTTACTTAAACNAAATTAATAATGACACTTGCCACATTCCAAACCTCCCATTTGCGCTACGGTCAACTTTTCAACACCATATTTCTTNGAAAGCTCGTCATGAATTTTGGNATANTACTCATTGTCCTTCAACTTGACATTGGTTTCTCTATGACAATTGATACACCATCCCATTGTNAGAGAAGAATGCTGGTACATTACCTCCATTTCTTCTACAGGTCCATGACAAGTTTNACANTCTACTCCACCCACTTGAACNTGCTGGGCATGATTAAAGTAAACAAAGTCAGGCAAATTATGAATCCTCACCCATTTCACAGGTTTGGTATCACCTGTATAAGCTTGGTTGTCTTCATCCCAACCAACAGCATCATATAATTTTTTTATCTCTTTNGTGTAAAACTCTTTGGTGTANCCGTTATCTAAATCTTCATCTCCATTGTACTCNGCGATATTTTTNTGACAATTCATACAAACATTCAATGAAGGAATCCCAGAATGTTTGGATACTCTAACAGANGAATGACAATATTTACATTCTATTTGGTTTGCGCCAGAATGNATTTTNTGAGAATANTGGATGGGTTGAACAGGCATATAACCCTGATCAATTCCTATTTGCATAAGATAACCATACACGAAATAGGCACTGCTTAACAGGAATCCTATAACCATTATGAAAATTAGAAACTGATTTTTGGCAATCACATGCCATAATGGAGGANGTTTTTCTTTAACATGGGGTGTAACATCAACACCACTNGCAACAGCAATTCTCTTTAATGTCTTTTGNACTAAAAACAACATTANCACCAGCATTGTAAAAACAAGTGCAAGGGCNGCTAATATGAGANTATTACTAATATTAGAACCAGAAGAAANCGTTATCTCCTGCGCGCTTACAGCTGTGGCTACAGGTGCGGGGGGGGNATAGTCAGTGTAAGCAAGAATGTTGTCAATATCTGTATTAGACAGCAATGGAAANGCATTCATCGCAACTTTATTGTATTCCTCCCAAACGGCTACTGCTTGAGGGTCGCCACTTTTAATCATGGCAGAACTNTTTTTTATCCAGCTNTATAGCCATTCTCTGTCATATTTTGCAGATACTCCCTTNAGAGCTGGACCTACAGCTTTTTTATTTANTTTATGACAAGCAGCNCAATTNGANTTAAAGAGNTTTTTACCAGCTTGNACATCGNNTTCTTGNCNNTGTANNGGNNTAGNNAAAAATNANGCGAAAAATATNNCAAGAAGAAGNTAAGTCTTTCTGACTTGANAAAATCCAANTAGAAANCTAATCTNTTTGNGCGGTAGGGACAACAATTTATNTATTCTAAAATCTANNACAAATTTAAGTCATANACNTGTTAACTTAAAANCAACCATTTAACATTTTTGTAATTTATACCTATTCTAAATAACTGTTTAATTTAATNAATAATTNTTNAGNCTATTTTTTNTTTTTTTTGTTNTTTTGTGAANTGNGAAAATCANATANNTANATAGTNATAACNNGTNTTTNACTATTNNTNACTACCNCAAAACTAATCGCNCAAAGCGGAATAGTAAANATTGAACAAGATTCCATCATCACNCAATTNATGGACACCAAAATTAANATNGATACTGAAAATTACNCNTCGAANTTTTTTACNATTCAATTGTTTTATGGTGACAACGAAAGAGCACAAGANCTGTACGANAATTTTAAAGAGAATTATCCTGATTGGGAGGCCNATTTGAGTTTNGAAACNCCCAACTACAAAGTTCAGGTGGGGCGATTTAAAGAATACTATTTTGGGCTNAATAAACTNAATCAGATAAAGANAGCTTACCCAGNNGCTTTTTTNCTAGAGACAAAATATTAAAGTTTCTTTTTTACCGCTATTTCTTGNTAGCACTCTAAAACATCTNATTCCTTAATATCATTGAAATTNTTGATCTGAATTCCACAATCGTAGCCTTTGGCTACTTCTTTGACATCATCTTTAAAACGTTTNAGAGAAACAAGGTTTCCAGTGAAAACAACTACTCCTTCACGTATCAATCGNATACCAGAATTGCGATAAATTTTTCCACTGGTGACCATACAACCTGCAATNGTTCCAACTTTNGAAATTTTATAAGTTTCACGTATTTCAGCAGTNCCCGTGATTTCCTCTTTCATCTCGGGCGATAGCATTCCTTCCATCGCATCTTTTACATCGTTAATGGCGTCGTAGATAATCGAGTAGGACCGGATATCGATTTCTTCTTTATCGGCAATGGTTCGTGCATTACCCATCGGTCTCACGTTAAAGCCGATCACAATTGCATCAGAAGCTGAAGCNAATAATACATCCGACTCTGTAATTGCACCTACNCCTTTGTGAATAATATTTACCTGTATTTCGTCAGTAGAAAGTTTTTGAAGNGAATCAGTCAAGGCTTCAACAGATCCATCAACGTCACCTTTGAGAATCATATTCAATTCTTTGAACTCACCGAGCGCAATCCTTCTTCCGATTTCATCCAAGGTGATATGTCTNTGTGTCCTTACATTTTGTTCTCTCAGNAGTTGNGTTCTTTTAGCTGCGATTTGCTTAGCCTCTTTCTCGTCTTCTANAACANGAAAATTATCCCCTGCTTGAGGAGCACCATCCAATCCCAAAATAGAAACTGGTGTGGAAGGAGGAACAGATTCCAAAGGATTTCCCCTTTCATTAAACATAGCTTTAATCTTTCCACTGTGTTTTCCAGCCAAAATGTAATCTCCAATTTCAAGCGTTCCCGTTTGAACTAATATGGTGGAAACATAACCTCGACCTTTATCCAAAAAAGCCTCTACAACTGTTCCCTTTGACTTTCGATTTGGATTAGCTTTTAATTCCAAGAGTTCGGCTTCCAGTAAAACCTTTTCAAGAAGTTCATCGACCCCTGTACCCTTTAAAGCAGAAATATCTTGGGATTGTATTTTCCCACCCCATTCTTCAACCATCAAATTCATTCCTGCTAAAGTCTCTTTAATTTTATCTGGGTTAGCATTGGGCTTATCTACTTTATTGATTGCAAAAATCAATGGAACTCCGGCAGCTTGTGCATGGCTGATCGCTTCTTTCGTTTGTGGCATGATATCGTCATCTGCCGCAATTACAATAATAGCGATATCTGTAACCTGTGCACCCCTAGCTCGCATAGCGGTAAACGCCTCGTGACCGGGTGTATCTAAAAATGTTATTTTTTGTTTGTTTTTAAAGCTAACGGAATAAGCACCAATGTGTTGGGTGATTCCTCCAGATTCACCAGCAATCACATTTTCTTCCCTTATGTAATCCAATAAGGAAGTTTTTCCATGATCGACATGACCCATTACCGTTACGATTGGTGCTCTAGATTGGAGATTGACTTCTTGATCGTCTTCATCTACAATACTTTCCTCCAGTTCAGTTTTTACAAACTCAACTTTATAACCGAATTCATCGGCAACTATACTCAAAGTCTCTGCATCTAATCGCTGATTCATAGTCACCATGATTCCCAAAGTCATACATGCAGAAATGATCTCAGTAGAACTGATCTCCATCAAAGTGGCAATTTCTCCCACGGTAATGAATTCAGTTACTTTTAGGATTTTACTGCTGGCCTCCTGTTCTGCCTGCTCATCCTCCGACTTTTGACGGTGCTGATCTCTTTTATCTCTTCTGTATTTTGCCCCTTTAGACTTATTCGATTTACCCTGAAGCTTTTCGAGGGTTTCTCGAATTTGCTTTTGCACATCCTCATCTGAAGACTCAACTTTTTCAGGAAGATTATTAGGGCGATTTCTTTGATTGGATTGTTGTCTATTTTGATTATTTGGATTTGGAGAAGGAGGCTTTGCTGGAGGCTCTTTACTGATCCTTTTTCTTTTGCGTTTACGAGCTTCCTCCACACCCTTCTCCTTCTTTTTAAACTCGTCCAGATCAATAGTCTGTCCCGTTTTCTTGGGGCCAGATAAAGTTTTATATTGGGTTTTTATAGCAATAGAATTACTCCCGTCTGGTACTGAGGAAACTTCTTTTTTCTCTACTTCAGGTTTAACCTTAGTTTTGAGTTTCTCTTCTAACTCTTTTTTATCCTCTGGGGTCTGAGAAGGCGTAATTTCTTCTTTTACAATTTGCTTCACTTCAGGCTTCACCTGCTCCTTGGGTGGCGTAAGTTCGGGCTTAGGTGAATCCAAGTCAATTTTTCCCAAAGTTACAGGCTTAAAAATAGAGGCCTTAGCCTTTATAATCTCTTGTTTTTTCTGCTGTTGTTCTAGGCGTTCCTGCTCTTTCTTCTCATGTAGAATCCTCAAAAATTCTTTTTCCTTTTTTTTCTCTTCACTGATCTCATGAGAGGCATCTTTTTTGGATTTATCAGTTTCAAACTCATCCAAAAGAATTTGATAAACATCCATAGAAATTTTGGAGGTAGGTCGACCTTCGATTTGAATATTTTGCTGCGATAAAAACTCCACAGCTCTGTCAAGAGAAATATTTAATTCTCTTAAAGCAACGTTTAATCTTATGGTTGAAGTCTCTGCCATATTATTCTAATCCTTGTTAAAAGTAGGAAAAATACTTACGATTATTCCTCAAATTCAGCTTTTAAAATTCTTATTACATCAGCAACCGTCTCTTCTTCAAGATCGGTTCTCTTTATCAAATCTGCTGTATCAAGCTCCAAAATACTCTTTGCGGTATCAAGTCCTACCTTCTTAAATTCATCAATAACCCATGAGTCTATTTCATCTGTAAACTCTGTTAGTTCGACATCTTCCTCTACACCCTCTCGATAAACATCAATTTCGTAGCCTGTCAGTTTTCCTGCCAAACGAATGTTGTGACCACCTCTTCCTATCGCTTTAGATACTTCCTCTGGATTTAGGAAAACCTGTACTCTTTTGGTATCCTCATCTATTTTTAACGAATTAATTTTAGCGGGACTCAAGGCCCTTGTAATAAACAATTGTAAATTGTTAGTGTAATTTATAACATCAATATTTTCATTACCTAATTCTCTTACAATACCGTGAATACGCGACCCTTTCATCCCTACACAGGCACCCACAGGGTCAATACGATCGTCATAGGAGTCTACAGCAACCTTGGCTTTTTCACCAGGAATCCTTACCGATTTCTTGATGGTGATTAAACCATCAAACACCTCAGGTATTTCTTGTTCGAATAATTTCTCTAAAAACACAGGGGAGGTCCTGGAAAGTAAAATCCTGGGCTTATTGCCTCTAAGTTCGACAATATCAATAACCCCCCTCACGTTGTCTCCTTTGCGGAAAAAATCGCTGGGTATTTGTCGATCCTTTGGAAGAATAATTTCGTTACCATCATCATCCAGCAAAATCACTTCACGATTCCTTATGTGATGCACCTCAGCCGTGAAAAGCTCACCAATTCGGTCTTTAAATTGATTAAAAGTATTGGTACTGTCGTACTCAAAGATTTTAGAAATAAGATTTTGTCTCAAAGTTTGAATCGATCTTCTTCCCAAGTCTACCAACTTAACCTCTTCAGAAACATCCTCCCCTACTTCAAAATCTGGTTCAATCTTTTGAGCCTCGGTCAATTCGATTTCTTGATTCGGATCCTCAACCTCACCATTTTTGACAACAATCCTATTTCTCCATATCTCCAAATCCCCTTTATCAGGATTGATGATAATATCGAAATTATCGTCCGAACCAAATTTTCTTTTGAGTGTATTTCTAAAAACCTCCTCTAAAATCACCATTAGGGTGACTCTGTCAATTAATTTTTCATCTTTAAACTCTGAAAAAGATTCTATTAATGCTAAATTTTCCATTTCTGAATATTAAATTTTATCACCACTTTAGTATGGCTGATTTCGTCAAACATTAGGGTTTTATTTTTAGTTACTGTCACTTTTCCTTTTCCTTTGGGCTTGGGTTCCCGCTGTTTCCACTGCAATTCGATGGAGTTTTCCTTTACTTTAGTCAACTTACCCTCAAATTTTAAACCATCGTTTGAGACTACTTCCAGCTTTCTGCCCATGTTTTTGTGATATTGTCTTGGGAACTTTAAGGGGCTTCCAACACCTGCAGAGGCTACTTCCAAGCTAAAATCCTCCTCTTCTCGGTCCAAAGCGCCTTCAATAGCTTTACTGATATTTATGCAGTCATTGAGACTCAACTCATAGTCACCATCCAAAACAACCTTAATGGATCTGTCAACAGATATTTTCAATTCCACCAAAAAAATATTGGGGTACTGTTCAAGTGTCAATGTCAATAAATCCTGAACTTTTTTATTAAAATTCATTTCAAAAAAAAGAGGGACTCAATGGTCGCCTCTGATAATTTTCACAATTCGATGCAAATATAATAATTTTAGGCACAACTCATTAAAATTTATATTTCAACCTAACAAAAATATTGTTTTCTTTAAATTTAATGTGTATAAATGATAGCTAAAAAAGATTTTCAATTTATACACATTAACATCACTTTGGTTTTATTTTAAATTATCTTTGAAATAAAAAATTAAAGAATTGCGAATTGAATGAATTTTTCAAGCCCTAGAACAGGAGTATTATTCCAACAAGCCCAATCTGAAAATCAGTCTCCTTTTGAAAAGCTCTTTGAGATTTTTAAGGAATTGATTACCCATACTTCTGGAGATTTTGAGGAGGCAATTGATTGGCTTCGCGAGCTGGATAAAGAATACCAACTTACAGACGAAAATTATACCATAGATGATTTTATCGAAGACTTATTAGACAAGGGCCTTGTTGTGGCGGATATCAAACCCGATGGTAGCGAACGCTCAATGGAAATCACCGCCAAGACCGAAAAACTCATCAGGGAATACGCTCTAAAACAAATTTTTGGTAAGCTTAGAAAATCTGGGCTAGGAAATCACAACACCCAACATCAGGGTATAGGAGACGAAATATCTGGTGAACTCAGTGGATTTCAATTCGGTGATCCCATTGAAAATATAGTCTTAACTGAAAGCATCAAAAACGCTCAAATACACTCTGGAATAAATGATTTTCAAATCTCAGAAGACGATCTTGTGGTAGAAAAAAATCACCATAAATCACAAATGAGTACCGTTTTAATGATCGACATAAGTCACAGCATGATTCTTTATGGAGAAGATAGAATTACTCCCGCCAAAAAAGTAGCCATGGCACTGGCAGAATTCATAACCACACGTTATCCAAAAGATACCTTAGACGTGTTGGTTTTTGGAAACGACGCACGCCCCATTTCAATAAAAGAATTGCCCTACCTACAAGTAGGCCCTTATCACACCAATACCGTAGCTGGATTAGAACTAGCGATGGACATGTTGCGCAGGAAAAGGAATACCAATAAACAAATCTTCATGATTACCGACGGTAAACCCAGTTGTCTCAAAATGAGAGATGGTAGTTATTACAAAAATAGTGCAGGACTTGACAGATCAATTGTCAGAAAATGTTATGTAATGGCTCGGAAAGCCAAAAAAATTAAAATTCCCATCACCACCTTTATGATAGCCTCTGACCCTTACTTAAAACAATTTGTTCAAGAATTTACTCAGGCCAACAACGGAAAGGCATTCTATACTGGACTCAATAATCTCGGTCAAATGATTTTTGAAGATTACGAAAAAAACAGAAAAAAACGCTTTAGATAAGCTATGGAAAAACCTGAAATAAAAACACTCAAGGAACTCAAAAAAAATGACTACCAACCCATCAGTATTCAAGAGGAACTCGCCAAAAATCTCAGAAAGAAAATCAAAAAAGGGAATTCTACTTTTAAGGGACTTATTGGATACGAAAATACCGTGATCCCAGATCTTGAAAGGGCTATACTTTCAGGCCACAACATCAATCTTTTGGGACTAAGAGGTCAGGCCAAAACAAGGATGGCCAGACAAATGACCGATCTACTCGACGAGTGGACACCTGTGGTTGAAGGATCAGAAATTAATGATGACCCCCTACAACCTATTTCCATAAAGGCTAAAGAAATCATTGATAAAAGGGGTGGCGATACTCCAATTAAATGGATGCATCGAGGCGATCGATTTTTTGAAAAGCTGGCCACACCAGATGTAACGGTAGCAGACCTGATCGGCGATATAGACCCTATTAAAGCCGCCACACTTAAGCTGAGTTATGCCGACGAAAAAGTAATACACTACGGGATGATTCCCAGAGCCCATCGCTGTATTTTTGTGCTCAATGAACTTCCAGATCTACAAGCTAGAATTCAAGTAGCTCTCTTCTCCATTTTACAAGAAAAAGAAATCCAAATCAGAGGTTTCAAACTCAGACTGCCATTAGAAATTCAATTTGTTTTTACCGCCAATCCTGAAGATTATACCAACAGAGGTAGTATTGTAACTCCATTGAAAGATCGAATTGGTTCTCAAATTTTAACTCATTATCCCCACAATATTGAAATTGCTAAAAGGATAACTCAACAAGAAGTATTGATCAGCGAAGAGAACAAAAAACAAATCCATGTTCCAGAATTGGCCAAAGATCTTTTGGAACAAATTGGATTTGAGGCCCGAAAAAGCGAATATGTAGATGCTAAAAGTGGAGTGAGTACCCGTATGAGTATTACCTCTTTTGAAAACCTAATAAGTTCTGCAGAGAGACGTTTATTGATTACCAACGACTCCAAAACCAACATTAGAATGAGTGATTTTCTTGGAGTGATTACAGCCATTAACGGAAAAATAGAACTTGTATACGAAGGAGAGCAAGAGGGCGCCAATGAAGTAGCTTATCATTTGATATCGAGTGCCATCAAAACCCTATTTCCTAACTATTTCCCCAAAATTGAAAAATTAGAAAAAACCAATGACGAAGGACCGTATGACCAACTTTTAGATTGGTTTTTTAAAGAAAATGAGTTGTTTATAGAAGATGATTTAGATGAAAAAAATCATCAAAAAGCTTTAGAGGGTATACCTGCCATCAAAAAAATCATGAAAAAGTTTCAATCCGATTTGGATAAAAAAGATTACTACTTCATGGTAGAGTTTTTATTGTGGGGGTTAGAAGCGCATCAAAAATTAAATAAACTCAGAACATTCGAGGGAACCCAATTCAAGGATTCCCTTGGAAGTTTTATCAATCGTCTATAGATCTTATTTACCCACAATAACTCTGTAGTTCAGGTTTATAAACTGCACGAAAAAGGAAAGGTTGAGCTGCATACCCGGGCGGATGTCAAAAAAGTAAATTTAGGTGAACCCCTAGAATTTATCAAATTGCAAGAAAAAGATCGAGAGGCCAAAACCATAGCCATAGACTACTGAATGCCATTGTTTGGATTTTCACCCAAACTTGAGCATATGCCAATTGGAAGTTGAAAATAACGCCGTCAAAATAGATCATAATTTAGAATATCAGACCTATACGCCTAGAACCTTCCCCGTTAAAATGTAACACTTATCATAATAAACTAAAGCTCATACTTTGTTGTTTCCTTGAAGCCGCACAATCCTTTTATAAGATTGTCAATCCGCATAAGAAATATAATATGAAATACAACCCTGTACATGATGTACAGGGTTTGAAAAGTATTATTAATTTTACTAAAGTCTAGATTGAATCACGGCCACAACACCTAGAACTATACAAATTAATAAGGAAGCCAATACGATATTACCTACACCCATAATTTTTGTTTTAAAGTTATTATTAATTTGAAACACCCAAGGAATCAAACTTAGACAATGGAATTTTCAATTGTTGATTGATGTCCCAGTTGGCTCTTAACTCAATGGTATCAGGAGAATAATAAACCCTCTCGGGTTTAATTTTTTTCAGGTAATTACCTGTGTCCCATTTTTTATTTCCATTTTGATCATTTGTGTAACGAAATAAATAATTTCCTGGAACCAAATACTTAAATTCGTATAAATCTAATTCATTGGAAACGTCATACCTTCTGAGTGCCTTTCCTTTGGGGGTCACCAATTCTAAAATAAATGGATCATTATCCTGTCTTAAAACCTGAAGGAAAATATTACCATAATCTGCTATTGGCTTTGTTTTTATGTTATATATTAGAGTATCGTGGGTAGTACCCCAAAAGTCTATTAAAGCATTGGGTGATAGCTTAATTTTATAATTGTCATTGGGCAACCAATCGTAAAAAAGCGTTAGCCTATCGTAGTTTTTGTCCAAAGAAGCTTTAAAACGCACGGGTATTGTATCCAACCCCACAATCTCAATCAAATCCAAATTGACCTTTACCAATGGTAAATTGGATTCAATTTTAAAACTATCCCGCAACCCAATAAATCCTTTGTTAAGGGGAGAAATTTTTAATGAATCTCGAAGCTCTTTTCTGAATGAAACATTAAAAACTCTTGTGGTATCTTTTTCCTCAATACCAAATTTTAAAGAGTCAATTTTGTCTCCTCTAAACCAAAAATTTAAGGTGTCCGCTTCACGATTTCTGTTAATCAGATACCTAAAATTACGGGGGACTTTACTTTTTACCTTTATTGCACTTAAATCAGGTTCTCCATAATATCCAAAACCGATTTGGTTGATATTGATAAAAAACGGTCGGGTCCAAAACAAATTTGGTATTTCATTGAAAATCCTGAAGTTGACGATACTGTCTCCCGGCAGCGTAATCGGCTTTTCCAAAAAACCAATTTTATCGACATTTTGATCAAATAAATAATTCCCTCCTACATCCTTGATCGCAATAATTTCGTAGGTATCAGGACGAAGGTTTTTAAAACTGTAAGCAACAGAATCCAAGGTACTGGTAGCATAAAATGGCTTTTCTAGAAAAATAGTTGAGTCGTTATATGTACTATCCACTGGATAGAGATGAATAGAAGTGTAAGGTTCAGTTATTCGATCAAACGCATCTGTTATCTTTCCCCTGATCTCCAAGGAATCAATGATGGGCCCAGTAGAAATAGCATAACGAAAAAAAGGCAAAGGATTGCCCTCATTGTTATCCTCAATACTTTCACCAAAATTAAAAGTATAAGTAGTTCCTTCCCTTAGCGAATCAAGTAATTGTATCTGAATTTTTTTGGATACGGTACCCTGTGGTTTTATCTTATATTGATCTGGTTCGAGCGGAGGAGAGATAATCAACTGCTTGTTAAGATCCTTAAGTTTGATAAATTCATTGAAAGTTATGGTTATTTTTTCCTTATCAAAAAAAACAGTATTCATTTTGGGAGAAGCATTAATCATTGTCGGAGGTAAAGTATCTTTTAGACCTCCTGTCGGTCTAGATTTTTTGGCACATTGAATAGTGGAAACCACAATCAAAAAGAGTAAAAAGTACTTCCAAAATTTATTCATACCCATTTCTTGTAAACAAAATAACGCAATATTCTCAAGACAACCTAGGGGCAAGTGATACAATACTAATGTGTCCTCCGCAAGACCCGGAAATGATCTTTCCGCAACTGCTAATTGAGTAAGCATTAGTGATTAGTTTTCTAACAATAACTTGAGTTGAGGGGGATAATCGTGCTTTTTGAAGATGACACAAGCATACTCTATCTCGTGCCAAAGTTGTGTCTTGCGCATTTTAGTCAATTTTTTCATTTATTTTTTTCTATAAACCAAATCATCAGCCAATGAAAATTTAGGGTATTTTCCCAAGCTTTCCGAAAATAATTGCACTTGATTATAGCCTCGTTTTTTGAATCGTTTGGGATAAAGTTGCAACGGCAAAACAGCCTTGACGTCTCCAGATAATTTAACGCTTGAATTTTTTGCACTAACCAATTATCTAAAAACAATCATATGTGCCTATATCCGCGATATTTCAGATGATGCAAAAAAGAAGCTATCCTAATTTATTTTTAAAAATAAAACAAGACTACCCTAAGCTCTACTTCAAGATATTTGTTTATTTTTCCAATAAATAATTATGTGGATCGAAATGATGATCGATCTGAGGAGGAGACAACTGGCGTCAAAACAAATCACCTTTTCCGTCTCATGCAGGGGAATCATGAAGCATGGTAAGCCTTGGATAGAAAAATAAAACAAAAGTTAGAAAGCTCGGTAGGACTAAATTTTTCATTGAAAGAGGTATAAGACCTTCTAAAACATGAAAAAGGCTTATTTTTGCAACACCATGCAACAACATGAGTTTTTTAAAAAAGTAATATCCCATGCCAAAGAGTATGGTTTTATTTTCCAATCTAGTGAAATATATGATGGTCTAAGTTCCGTATACGACTATGGACAAAACGGGGTCTCCCTCAAAAAAAAATATTCGTGATTATTGGTGGAAATCTATGGTACAACTCAATGAAAACATTGTAGGTATTGATGCTGCCATCTTTATGCACCCCACCACTTGGAAAGCCTCTGGCCACGTTGATGCTTTCAACGACCCACTTATTGATAACAAAGACTCCAAAAAAAGATACCGCGCCGATGTTCTTATCGAGGACTATGTCGCCAAAATTGAAAATAAAATCAAAAAAGAGGTCACCAAAGCCGCTAAGCGTTTTGGGGATGCTTTTGACAAAGAGCAGTTCCTCTCCGCCAATCCGAGGGTAGTAGAATATCAAACCAAGGCCGAAAGTATTCTCAAACGTATGGGACAATCGCTTGAAAAAGAAGATTTAGCCGATGTTAAATCACTTATTGAAGAGCTGGAAATCGCCTGTCCAGAAACTGGTTCTCGCAACTGGACCGATGTCAAGCAATTTAACCTCATGTTTGGCACCAAACTGGGTGCCTCTGCAGATACTGCAATGGACCTCTATTTACGGCCCGAGACTGCCCAAGGAATATTTGTCAACTTCCTCAATGTACAGAAGTCCGGAAGAATGAAACTCCCTTTTGGTATTGCCCAAACAGGAAAAGCTTTTCGCAATGAAATTGTCGCTCGTCAATTCATTTTCAGAATGCGTGAGTTCGAACAAATGGAAATGCAATTTTTTATCCCCCCAGGAACCCAAAAGGAGTGGTACAAATACTGGAAAGAAAAACGATTAAAATGGCATCAGTCACTTGGGCTTGGAAACGACAACTATCGCTTTCACGACCATGACAAGTTGGCCCACTATGCAGATGCTGCCACAGATATCGAATTTAATTTCCCTTTTGGATTTAAAGAATTGGAGGGCATTCATTCCCGTACTGATTTTGACTTGGGGAATCACGAAAAATTCGCTGGAAAAAAACTACAGTATTTCGATCCAGAACGTAACGAAAATTATGTCCCTTATGTGGTAGAAACCTCCATCGGTCTGGATCGAATATTCTTGGCTTTATTTTCCAAATCCTTGCAGGAGGAAACGCTAGAGGATGGCTCTACACGAACCGTTTTAAAACTTCCTCCTGTAATGGCTCCCACCCAACTCGCGGTATTTCCCTTGGTCAAAAAAGACGGACTTCCCGAGATTGCACGTAAAATTGTAGAGGACCTCAAATGGGATTTTGCTGTAGCTTATGACGAAAAAGATGCTGTGGGACGACGTTACCGCAGGCAAGACGCCCTTGGTACTCCATTTTGTATTACAATAGATCACCAAACTTCAGAGGATCAAACCGTAACCGTTAGAAATCGTGATACAATGGCACAAGAGCGTATTGCTGTTGATGCTATAGGGGAACTTTTAAAGGAGAAATTGTCTTTTAGCGAATTGTTGAAAAAGCTTTAAAATCTTCTGGCTTAGAACCCAGTTTTGAGTTTTCTTACCGCTTTCGTTTTTTTAATTTTGTAAAAAACAAATTTTGAAAATCATTTCCTACAATGTTAATGGTATTAGAGCCGCACTAAATAAAGGGTTTGGTGATTGGCTTAAATCGGCCAACCCAGACTTACTTTGTTTACAAGAAACAAAAGCTATGGAAGAACAAGTGGACACTACTGTATTTGAGGAATTGGACTACCAACAACACTGGCACTCTGCTCAAAAAAAGGGATATAGTGGCGTAGCAATTTTAACCAAAGACACTCCCCTAAATGTTCAGATAGGAACGGGAATTGAACATATAGATTTTGAAGGCAGGGTCGTTCGTGCCGATTTTGAACATTTATCGGTCATCAGTCTATACCTACCCTCAGGAACCAACCTCGACCGTTTGGACTTCAAGTTCAAATTCATGGACGATTTTCAAAACTATATCGATACCCTCAAAAAAGAATATCCCAAACTGGTAATCTGTGGTGATTATAATATTTGCCACCGTGCAATAGACATCCATGATCCTATTCGCAACAAAAAAGTTTCGGGATTCCTTCCCAAAGAACGCGAATGGATTGATGGTTTTTTGAAAAGTGGTTTTGTCGACTCCTTCAGATACCTCAATCCAAACCTGCAACAATACAGTTGGTGGAGCTATCGAGCCAACGCAAGGAATAAGAACAAAGGTTGGAGGATCGACTACAACTTGGTCAGCGAAAATCTAAAAAACAACATCAAACGTGCTTTCCACCTCCCCGATGCAAAACATTCCGACCACTGTCCAGTCGGTTTAGAACTTGAATTTTAATTGATCCTCATGAAAAAAATTACAGCCTTAATCCTAATCGCCTTTTCACTCAAAGCATGTGTATCCAACAGAGTATTTAATGGTTTAGAATCCCGTTATGCCCAATTAAAAGACAACTACAATCGTCAGACCAAAAGCATTGAAAACCTCAATGCAGAAATAAAAGATTTAACAGAGAAGTTTTTTACTTTAGAGAGCATTCTGGAGGAGACTGAGGACAGCCTCAACCAAAAACAACAAAAGTTAGAACAACTGGAATCCTCTATAGACTTACTCAAACAAAACAGTGAAACTGCTCTCAAAGAACGCATCGTTGAAAATGAGGCCCTCATGGAAAAAATTTCTGAAAGGGAAAGTGAATTGGCCGATCGTATGGCAAGGGTGTATGAATTAGAGGGATTGATCGCCCAACAACAAGAGGCAATGCAGAGCCTCAAAGAAAAAATTTCAGATGCACTGCTTAATTTTGAAGACAAAGGATTGACTGTAGAGGCCCGCGATGGGAAAGTCTATGTATCCATGGAAAATAAACTCCTCTTCCGTTCTGGAAGTTGGACCGTGGAATCTAAAGGTCAAAGGGCCATTGATGGACTCGCCAATGTATTGGCTGACAATCCCGATATTGCCATACTGATCGAAGGACACACTGATAATGTTCCCTACGGCGGCAAAGGCCCCCTAAAAGGCAATTGGGACCTGTCCACCAAACGCGCTACCGCAATTGTGAACCAGTTACTCGAAAATCCAGATATTCTCCCCCAAAATCTTACCGCCGCGGGAAGAGGGGAATATCTACCAATTGCACCCAATTCCACCCGAAAGGGACGTGCATCCAATCGAAGAATTGAGGTTGTATTAAGTCCACAACTGGATGAAATCACTCAAATATTGAACACACTAGATTAAAATGGATTATAATCTCTTACCCAATACTGACATAAAAGTCAGTAAGATATGCTTGGGCACCATGACTTTTGGAAAACAAAATACTGAAGTCGAAGGCCACGAGCAAATGGACTACGCCCTAAATCAAGGGGTCAATTTCTTTGATACCGCCGAACTCTACCCCGTCCCTGCTGATCAATATACCCAAGGAGACACGGAAAGTATTTTGGGAACTTGGTTTAAAAAAACAGGACACCGTGACAAAATTATTTTGGCCTCCAAAGTAGCGGGACCCGGGAGTTATACCAAACACATTCGCAAGAACTTAAGTTTCAAAAAAGCACACATAGATGAGGCTGTTGAAAAGAGTTTGAAAAGATTACAAACCGACTATATCGACCTCTACCAGTTGCACTGGCCAGAGAGAAACACCAACTTTTTTAGCAAAAGAGGCTATATTCACGATCAACATGAAGAATGGGAGGAAAATTTTGAAGCTGTACTAGATGCGCTTGAATCCCATATCAAAGCAGGAAAAATTCGATATATAGGACTTTCCAACGAAAATCCATGGGGTATTATGCGTTTCCTTAAGGCTTCGAAAAGTCCTCTCACCAAAATGATAACAATACAAAACCCATACTCTCTTCTAAACCGACTTTTTGAGGTTGGGAGTGCCGAAATATGCCATCGCGAAAATTTAGGGCTATTACCTTATTCGCCTCTGGCTTTTGGGGTATTATCTGGAAAATACCGACATGGAAAAATACCACCCAATAGCCGATTGGCGCTATTTGAAAGGCTCACTCGCTACAGCGGAAAAAACTCCTTTGAGGCTACCGAGCGTTATGCAAAACTGGCTGATGAGGTAGGACTATCACTCACTGAATTATCACTCGCATTTGTCAATGACCGTTCCTTTGTTACCTCAAATATAATTGGCGCCACCACTATAGAACAGCTCAAAGAAAACATTGCCACCTGCAGGGTGCGACTATCCGGTGAAATCCTAGAGGCCATTAATGAGATCAACGAGGATATTCCCAATCCAGCACCTTAGAGCTAATAATTTTTAAAAGATGAACCTCAAGAGTGTATTCTATTATCTCCCTAATAAAAAATTATTTTCACTTAAACGATTGAATTATCTATAAATACCCGAGTCAAATATAGAATCTGAAATGAAATTGAGACAGATATAAATTTATTTAAACTTAGTGATTTTCATTTTCAGGGAGCTAATCACAATTTCACTGGTGTAGAACTAATTTTCATCTTATATGCTCGGCAACGCCTTAATCAATGCTCGGGTATATGGCTCTTGGGGTCGTAAAAACAGCTCATCGGCTTCGCCTACCTCTACCAAAATTCCTTTTTGCATAACGAGAATACGATCAGCCATATATTTGACTACATTCAGGTCATGAGAAATAAAGAGGTAGGACAATTGCAATTGATCTTTAAGGTCGTTTAGCAAATTCAATACCTGAGCCTGAACGGAGATGTCCAGTGCTGAAATGGATTCGTCCAGTATAAGCAGCTGTGGTCCTGTTGCGAGGGCACGTGCAATGACTACTCTTTGGCGCTGACCTCCAGACAATTCATGGGGATAGCGTTGGTAATATTCGACCCCCATACCCACCCGTTCCAATAGGTTGAAAACCCTTTGTTTTTGAGCAGCTTTCCCGATTACCAATTGGTGAACGTGGAGCGGTTCGGCTATGGCGTCCCCAATAGATTTTAGGGGATGCAGTGCAGCGAAGGGGTCTTGAAAAACCAATTGTATTTCCCTGCGCAATTCCCTGAGAGCATTGGCTTTAAGTCCTACAATGGAGCGACCCTTATAGCAGATATCTCCTGCTGTAGGGGGATCAAGATATACAATCGCTTTACTGATGGTGGATTTCCCACAACCCGACTCTCCTACCAAGCCCAAAGTCTCCCCAGGATAAAGGTCAAAACTTACCTCGTCCACAGCTGTCAGGCTTTCATTTTCCTTAAACCAATGTCGTGTGAGGGGGAATTCTTTGACTAATCCTTTGACCTCTAATAATGGTTTTTGGGAATATAGAAATTTATGTCTTTTGGCTCTGGATGCTTTGGAAATGGATTTAAAAGTATTTTTTTTTTGATAAAAATCGACTACGGTCGGCAATCGTTCCAAACGTTTGTCGGGTTGCGGACGGGCATACAATAAACCTTGGGTGTATGGTTCTTGAGGGTTTTTAAAAATTTTCTCCAAGTTTCCGCTTTCAACTAGCTTGCCCTTCTGCATCAGCAGTACCCTATCAGCAAACTGAGCAACTACACTCAGGTCATGGGAAATAAATAAAACGCTCATTTTGCGCGCTTTCTGTTGTTCCTTAATCAAGGCTAAGATTTCCTTTTGCACTGTCACGTCCAATGAGGTTGTTGGTTCATCGGCGATCAACAATTTAGGGGCACCTATAAGAGCCATCGCAATCATCACCCTTTGTTTTTGTCCTCCACTGAGTTCGTGGGAGTAAGCCTTGAATATACGTTCTGGCTGTGGCAATTGTACTGCATCAAATGCTTCCAATACCCTTCTGCGGTGGTCTTGGGGGGTACCGATTTTATTCTTTTGCAAGCGTTCCATAACCTGTGGACCGCAGCGCATACTGGGGTTCAAACTCGATTGGGGTTCTTGAAAAATAATTCCCAAGTCTTTCCCTCGAATAATTTGCCAATTTTTGGTTGACAATTGGGAAAGGTCTTGACCACCCAACAGCATCTTTTCGCTGCTGATAGACAATGGTGTTTGAAATAAAAGTCCCGCAATAGACAAGGCAGTGAGGGATTTTCCACTGCCCGACTCCCCTACAATGGCAACGATCTCATTGGAATATACGGTAAAAGAGAGGCCATTCAACAGTAACCGATTTTTGGACGAAATGGAAAGACCTTCTACCTCTAATAAGGGATTTTTATCTTTCATAAGTGGATAATTTCATTGTCGGCCAATAATTTCTCGTTACGCAATCGCAAGACCACTTGAGCAACGGTGATTACATCTTTTTCACAATAGGTTACAATGCGATTAATGTTTTTTTCTTTATAATAAACAAAGGCCACTTGACTTCCATCTATATCGTCTTTTGGAATAGGAATTCCCAACACATGTGCAATAAGGGAAAGGGAGGTATAGTTTTTGTAGTCCCCAAACCGCCACAAGTGAAGGGTATCTAGATGGGGTACTTCCCAAGGTTTTTTGTTAAAAAGATTGAGTTTACTCGGTAAGTTTATACCGTGAATGATCATCCTACGGGCGATATAGGGAAAATCAAACTCTTTACCGTTGTGAGCGCAAAGCAGGTGAGCGGCTAAATTGAAATGAGTTTCCAAAAGATTTTTAAAAGCGATCAACAAATCTTTTTCTGTTCCAAAAAAAGTCTTCACTCTGAATTCACGTTGGCTGCTAATGAGATTGAAAAAGCCTACGGATATACAAACGATCTTACCGAACTCCGCCCATATTCCTGCCCTTTCATAAATGGTGGCTGGGGTTTGGTCTTCAGTAAGTTGATAAGAGGTTTTGGCCGCAAAAAGTTCTTTTTCAACCTCAGAAAGCTGGTCAAAATTTTCTTTTTCGGGTACAGTTTCAATGTCTAAGAATAGTATTTTTTGGGTATCAATAAGTTTTAACATCCTTAGTTAACTTTATTTCCGCAATTAAATATACGTCAATATCGTCAACAGGAGCCTTTTATTCTTTTTAGTATATCCCAATCTTACTATAATTCGATTTTTTTCGGTTAATGCAATAATATATCGATCCAAATTTACATTCATAAAAAACAACTTTTGATCGTTGCGCCTTCTAAGCCACCAGGTATAATGTATTCTGGACTGGACTCAAATCTTGGTTTAATAGATTTAAGAATAAAAACTGAATCAAGTTGCCTAGAATTATTCAGACACCCTTGGTCTTTATAGAGTTTTTCAAAACGTGTTAAATCTCGAGAATTGCACGCAAAAAAGTAAGAAAACTTTTCAGTCCCAATATTTTTACTGTCAACTTGCTTTAAGGCATCTTTTTCGGCTACCATTTGTTGTAATAGTTTAATATTTAGATAATGAGTTAGTTTTTGATCCAAAGTATTTTCTATTACAACACCCAATTATCGTATTGCCCAACTATTGTTTATAAATATTTTCCAGACCCAGTATAGATGGGTGATCTAAGACTTAAGATTTTAAATTACTGGTGCCATAGACATCAGCAATTAAAGAAACAGGTGCTAGATAATACTTATCCCAATTTAACCAAGAGGGCATACTCGATAAATCTCTCACAGTAACTCAATAAGAATAAAAAACTTTGAGTTGTGTTAAAAATCTTTAACAGCCTGATCAAAATTTTTAGTATGTTACCATGGAATGGCTTTCCCAAATAAAACTGTGATACGATACTTTTAGCCATAGAAAAAGAATTACTTTTTGAATCTAGTCCATAACCTTCATAATATTTTTCAAGATATAGGCCGTCATTTTTGATAACCAAATTAGCTAACGTTTTAGCCATGTTGTCACTTAACAGCTTCCACATGTCCCAAGCTATTTTATCCCTAAGTCAATTCTAGCTTTGTGAATTTTTGAGAAATAATTTTTTTCAGTTTCAATAAATTCATTAGCGTATTCTGATTTCACTTTAAAATAACACAGTCCAACATAAAACCCTCCCTCAGCAGAAATTGACGAAATTGCCAATATATTCACCATAAAAAGTGATTTTTCATTTTAAAATAATACATGATCAATTTTTTTTAGTTATTAAAGTTAATTTTATTATGCAAGTAAACAGTCACATATTTAATGTAGCGGATATATCCAATTAAAAAAACTGATTCAACTTTCATTTGCATCTTTATAGACAAGAATGTTAATAATTTTAATTGACGTTAATTCTCTCTAAAGCTTCACTTTTTTCAATAGTTTTTACTTTTAGTTTTTGATCTCCAAGTCTCATTGAAACAGAAAATTTAATTTGAGGAGGCACAAAATCTACGTTGAAGGTTTGGAAATATCCAATTTTATCATTTTTAGATTCAAATCGCCATTTTTGAGAATCTATAATATTGGTTCCATTCAATGTAAAAGTAAAGTTTTTAGAAACTTTTTGAATCCCAATGTTCAAAGCACCATTAGGTAGTGAGATATTTACCCCTGAGACTTCTTTAGAGTTAAAATATCCCCAGAGTTGAAAACTGTATCCGTTTCCTAGTGAAATATTGTTGTTGAGATTAAAACGAATACTCGTATTTCGAATTGAAAAGTCTTCTTCCAATTCTCTCTTGTCTAAGAGATGTGTATTAATGAAAGTGGTAAAGAACCTCAGATCCCATGCCGTAATTGGATTCAAAGAATAACTAAAAATAGCAGATAACGTTTTTTGCATGTCAATATTCTTAGGGGTCAAAGTAATTAGAGATGATTCAGGGTTTATGTTTGGTTGGAACCTCGAAATCACATCCTTTTCCTCCGAATATTGAATGCTCAAATTTAATGACTTGAATCGATAATCAAACTGTAAGTTGTCTGTAAATGCGGGTTGCAATGCAACGTTTCCCTGAAATACTTGATCTATATCTAGAAAATATATAAAGGGTGCTAGGTTATTGAGTTCAGGACGATTGATTCGCTGACTCGCTGCCAAGTTGATATTATTGAAATCATTGATTTTGTAGCTTAGAAAAAGCGTAGGAAAAAAATTTCCATAATTTCTGTCCACAAAAACTTCTTTGTCTTTAACTCCTTGGACAAATGTTTTGGTGTGCTCATACCTCAAACCTGCTTGAAAACCAATTTTATCGTTTATTTTATGTTTCACCTGAATGTAGGCTGCTGCAATATTTTCCTCTAGCTCACTATCATTGGAAAAAATAGGATCAATAATTTGATTTCTTTTAATTTCATTCGTATTCCTGAAGTCGTTGACTACCCATTTCAACCCCGTTGAAAAATTTAATTCATTATCTAAAGTGGTTTCGTATTCCAAAGCATTGGCCATTATGTCAAACGGGGTATTTTTATCAGAGTTGATCAATAGCATTTCAGGACTTAAATTTTCATTTAACTCAATATCGTATTGTGGGGTCTGATTGTTATTAAAATTCAAGAAATCGACATTAAAACTTAATTTACTGTTCTCGTTTGGATTAAATTCTATAAAAAAGGCACTTTGAAAATTCCTCCAATTGTTACTCTCATCAAGGTCGTAAATATCTGGACCAGAAGCCCTATTTAGGAATCCAACTGTTTTATGTTCTTCTCCATCATAGATATTTGTGTATCCAGAAATATTAGCGCCTAAATTCAATTTACTATTCAGCCGATAGTCATAGGCAACTCTTACATTTTGAATAACTCTATCATTTTGACGAAATCCTAAAATTTGGTTTTCAATCAGTTGATCACCATATTCTAAACGTCTATTTACCTCTCCATTCCATGGGAGATTATTCTGTGAAAGTGAATAATTAATTAAAATGGTGGATTTTTTCTTCATCAAGTTATAATTCACACCAAAGTTTTTATTGGTCTTTTGGTCACCCAAGCCAACTGAGGAGTTTAAATTGGCATTGTATCCTTCACCAATCTTTTTTTTAAGTGTAATATTAATATAACCTGCATTGCCTTCCGCATCATATTGGGCAGGAGGTGTGGTGATTAGCTCTATGGCTTTTGCATTTTCAGCATTCATACCATTTAAAAATTCGAGAAGTGCTTCACTGGGCATGTAATTCATTTTTCCATTGATCATCACCCGAACTCCCGATTTTCCCAGCATTGCAATGGACTTATTTTGCCGATCTACTATAACCCCTGGAGTTCTTTCTAAAATATCCAATAAGGTTGAACCTGAAGTAGTTGCGTCATCCTCAAGATCAATCACAGTTCTATCAATTTCTCTCTTATAGGGAATCCTCTTGGCAGTCACATTTACATCCTGCAATTGAAATGAAGATTCTTTGATAATAATTTTTCCCAGTGCTACATTTTGATTTCTTTTTATGTTAAATGTGTTGGAATCAAATTGCTCAAATCCAACACTAATAATTGAAAGCTTATGAGCACCCGATTCTTCCGTTATGAGTTTAAATTCGCCCGATTCGTCAGATATTGCTCTGTCTGAGGTCCAATTGCCGGAGGAGTCTTTGAGAAGAATATCAGCATAGGGTATAGGCATTTGAGTATCATCGAGAATGGTTCCTTTTAGTTGACTTTGAGGATAAATAAAAGGGATTGAAAAGAGATAAAATAACCCTAGTAAAAGTCTTTTTTCTTTGAAGATCATATGAGAATGAACTTATAAAATAGTTTTTAAATATTGATAATATATCACCAGATTGAAACTAAAAACCTCCAACTGGGAGGGTTTCATTTTTGTTGATCCAACTGACTTTGAACAATATTTTGTTTAGAAAAAAAAGGAGTTTTATCATTTTTTTGTTGATTCATTAAAATTAATAACTTTAATTTTAATTCGCAATTAAACACTGTAGATTTTTATTAACTGGAATATTCATCAATAAATTGAGTATTTTCAAAAATTATTATAATCTTTTATAAAGTTTATGGGCAGTAAAAAATAGAGATGATAAACCCCGCTTAATTATCACAAGCACTCAGGTTGGTTTTCAAATTCAAGATATCATTCAAATAAAAGAATCATAACCTAAATATAGGGAGTATAGAAAATTACTTTCTTAGGGAGCTTATTTTTGTTTAACCTGATTCTTAATCAATTCTACTCCTTTTTTTGCAAAACGTTCGCCCAAGATTTTGTAGCCCTTTGCCGACATGTGTAAATCATTTTCAATTACTTTCCCATTTCTGCTATATCCATCATTAAGGTCGTCCGTATTAATCCATTCAACATTTGGATTGGACATTGCAAAATTCTCCTGTATTTCTCTAACCAGTAGCCATTCTGGATAACGGTCCTCCTTCCCAAAACCAAAATCGTTTATTCTACCTATTATAAAATTTACATCTTCTCGGTCAAATTTTTCTTTTAATTGATTGTGTAAACCCATTAAACTTTCCTCATATGCAGCACTATAACTCAAACGAGCATCTCTTTCTCCTTGCATCCAAAAAAAACTAACACTGGCTAGTGTTTCATTGTAAATAGCAAGATCTATTTTACTGACTAAGCTATCGTATAAATCTGCTCCAGTAGGTGAGGTGAACTCACTTAATTTCCATTTTTTGTACCATCTCATGATTGGTCTTGCCCCCCATGCCTGCTTAACCACGATAACTTTCTTTTTCCCTAATGTTTTCTCTACATATGGGATAAAAGATTCTTTAGGCTCGAGCAATGCCATATTTGATTGGCCTGAAAGTATAAATAAATGTTTTTCCTCGGAGGCATTATTACAAGCAAAAAATATGAGAATAAGAACAGTAAATAAAAAAAGATATTTGATTTTCATAATTAGGTTTAAGTTGAATCACTTAGATTTTTTAGGCATAACAGTACAGGATAGAATTGATTTTACTTATTAGTAATTTTAAAAGTTTCATAATAAGTCTTTAAACCTTACAATCCCCAAAAAAATTAAAGGTTTGTGTTGACTATCCCTCACGAAAGTGAGGGTTTTTTTTATGGTTGAAAATAGAAACTTATGTGCAATAAGGAAAAAACCATACCGGGAAGTTGGGGATTTAAGAATCTATATAAACCTGAACACTTTTTATATCAGTTTGCCAACTCTCAATTTTAGATTGACCAAAAGATATTATCAGAACTCATATAAGAAGTAGTATTAGTTTTTCATAGAAATTGATTTTAATAATAATACGCCAATTTCGCAAAACAGCTATGACTATTAGAAATCACAGAGAGCTTAGTTTTGAAATTTTTTAGAGTTAGTCGTTAATTATAAATTTATTATCTGTTGTAAGATAAACACATCCAAGTGGTTTTTTCCAACAATGAGTGTGACTAAAAATATAGACTTTTTTACCATCCTCTTTTCCCACTATTAATTTTGTTCTAAACAACTTATATCTAGCTATTTTTGAGGAAAAAAAATTTCTATTCAATATCTGCCACTCTTTTTGTCTTTCCTCAGATTTTATAGACATTAAAGATAATGGAATTCCCTCACTAATTATTAAACTATCGATTTCTCTTGAGGTATGAGTTTCTATTTGAGGATAAATATTTGTATAAATTAAAACCGTAAAAATGACTAAAAGCTTATTCATTATCATTCATTTACTTAACAATATGTTTAAGCTTATTATCTCCCAAGAATCTCATACTTATTTTTTTGATTTATTTTAATATAAAAATAAATTTACCAAATATTAATTAATAACATTAAACAGAAATCTTAATCTTCATTACAAATATAGCGGTACTTGTTAAACCTGGATTTAATTCAAGCAATTAGATTATAATGGAACTGATAGTTAGTAAAACCGACTACGGTAGTATTTTCAATTCAACTTGGTTTGGTGAGAGCATTTTAATCATTTATTACCATGTATAAAAGGATTCCATTCTTTTTTTGTTTGACTGACTTTTGCACTCATGAATTAGGGTTTTTTAATAAATTTTTGTGAAAGGTAAATTAAAGGTATTTGACTTTAAAATTGTAATAATAGTAATAGATCTTTTTTAAGTTTTTGTTTCATAATGGTTTATGTATAACTCTCCTTCTTAGTCACGGGTGGGTTATTTATTTCAACTCTGGCATAACACCTAATTATTTTAGTTTTAGAAACAGTTTTTAAATATCGTATATTTGAATCATATCAAATTATCTTAATAATAAGTAATGAAAAGAAAAGCAAACGCAATTTGGAATGGAGGCGGTGCTGACGGAAGTGGATTTTTATCTGTACAAAGTGGAGCTTTTAGTAAGATGCCATACAGTTTTAAAACTAGATTTGAAAATAATAATGGTGAACTTGGAACTAATCCTGAAGAACTTATCGTATCTGCTCTTGCCGGTTGTTTTAATATGAAATTAGCGTTTGTTCTAAATGAAGCTGATTTTAAGCCTAAAGAGTTAAACACTAATGCGTTACTTATATTTAATGATGGTTCTGTAACATCTATAGAATTATCAGTAAAAGGAAAAGTTCCAAGTTTAAATGAAGAAAAGTTTATTGAACTTGCTGAATATGCAAAAAATAATTGCCCTATTTCTGGTGTGTTAAGTTGTAATATTCTTTTAAATGCCTCATTAATATAATTTTATATAATTTGCATACCATCCATCTTGAAATGGTGCATAAAAGTGTCAATAAAACTATTATTCTTCCCCCTGAAACATAGCCGTAGCCTCCTCTATTTGGAAACTGGGTCATATTTCCCATTTTAAATCTGTGTGAACTCTTGCATCAGTGGTCTATTTAACATAATTTAAAATATGGTTGAGGAAAAACCAGTGATTGGTCCAAATTTGTCCATCTTTAAAATAATTTTATGTGTGAATAATCATCTAATTTCACAAATTTACGTTTAGTTTTTAATGATGAGAATGATTAAAATTTTTAGCAAATAATAATTTATTGAATTGAGATTGAT
>PAHA01000060.1 GCA_002711215.1 Flavobacteriaceae bacterium | reverse complement strand
TTTTTTTTAGATAATTTTAATATTATATAAACAAATTAAAAATTAAAAAACCATAAACTATACTGTTGTGTCATGGTTTATTAAAATTTTCATTAAATATTGAACTATATATTGCTGCAGGAAACTGCAGGATGCATTTGATTNTANTTTTATTTAGAATTAACNTATTAACTAAATAAATCTCAAANATNTTAATGTNNATTTTANANTATGAAAAAAAAAGTATAANAATTTTAATNNTAACAAAACTTTTAATTCTNTNANGTTGTTCAAAATATNAATATNATNATGATCTATCNAATCCAACGANAGATCAATCAAACATCAAATGGACTTTTGATTGCAACAATGAAGGGTGNGGTGAGTATAGTCATAAAATGTCNTTCAATACNGTCCAAGTTTTAAAATCACAAAATCTAGATTCAGGACANCTTGAATTAAAAATTCCCGATGGTGAATCACAAGGNTGGTTATTTGCTCCAAATTCACCTATTGAAACGCAAAAATTTAGTTATCTAAAATTATCACTTACAATTGAAGGTATTGATCAATCTATTGAAAAATTAAAGGGTCTATTTGTNTTTTCTAATGATGCAAACCACGACATTTCCTCCACTATAGAGTTTGAATTATATGAAGGCCAAAGGGTTTACACAATAGATTTGAAACAAAACCCAAATTGGAAAGGAATTAAATATCTTGATAGATTTCATTTTCCTCAACCACCTGCTTTAAGTTCGATCNTAAATGATGCTGTTTTTAGAGTGGATTGGATTGTTCTAACTCAAGATCAAAGCNTAATCGAAATTGATCAAGAAACAGATACAAGTTGTAATATTACCTTTCCTAAACTTACCTCAGAAATAGAAACCGTAGTTTTTGGTAATAGGTTTTCAATTAAAACTCATTTTACTGGCGGAAGAACAACTGCCAAACTAAACTTGTGGTTAGAAAATACAAAAGATACCATTATTAAATACCAATCATTAATGCAGGACGGCCCAGTTTATATGAGCCACTTTGATCTTCAAACTTCCAGTAATTACAATTTCCTTTTAGAAATTTCAAATTCNGAGGGAACCTCTCGATCAAGTATTTATCAATTTTATACAGAAGATTCAATTAGTGAAAATGGAAGCATTAATTTTTGGTTGACACCAAGTCCATTTAAACTAACCCAAAATGCCAATGATAACCTGCTAGATGATGACACCTGGTCTGAGGCTGCAAGCTACACTCAGGTTTATAAGGTTCATGGTGCAACAGATTATGCNGATTCAAAATTCTACAAATATGATATCCCAAAATTAATATATACTCTAAATAAAAATAGAATGTTTTTGGCGCACGAGAGAGTGATAGGTGGNGATATGAGNGGCTCCGAGTATGGTGCAATTATTAATGATTTAATCGAAAAATATGCCAGTTATGGTGGTAAACTCGAATTTTTAACCTGGGACGGAATGTTTTATCATTGCACACACGATATGTCTACGGGGGAAAATTTTAGATCGATAAATGAGGGACTTGAATCTGTGGCTGAAGCAACAAGAATTGTTTTAGAAAAAAACCCAGATTTTAAAATTATTCCTTTACCAAATTTACCCAANTGGTCTNTAATTGATAATGATGGTAATGTAATACCNTCAAATGCTGGGTTTTATGAAAAAAATATTGGTGTAAACTCATGGATAGAGCTGTTCGATCAATATCTANAGAAAATTGCTCAAAAGGGAATATCAATTCAATTTATAGAAATAGACCACCCTTATCATTATTATACTAACAGGGCTATTTCAGTTCCAAGATTAAAAACCCTTAAAGAGTTTTGCTCNTCAAAACAAATCAAAATTATACACATAATAAATCAGTCACATGTTGGAGATAATCCTTTGACTCANGACAAAAATTTCAAAAAAGGNTGTTTAGAATATATAAGGGCACTTAATGAAGATGGCATAAGTCCTTTATACATTGATCTTGAAAGTTGGTATAGCTGGCCNCAATTTTTAGTNCCTGAGAATAAGGAAGATTCTTTCACAAACATAGCAAAAGACTTGGGTAATGAATTTCTTAATTAATTTTAGTATTTAAATTATTACATTATTTCTGTAATATATAATTAAAATAAATCAACCAGGAGAGACAAGGATAGTTAATTAATATTTTTCTCATAATTTTACAGNTGATTTTAGNTNCTTTTGGNGTAGACTGCTTCTNTTATATTAATATTTTTTTATAAATTTTTTAATGGAAGACTTTTCAATTTTTTTGGGCCGATTTCATCCATTGATAGTTCACTTACCGATCGGAATATTGATTATGGCTTTCATATTGGAATTTNCCTCTCAAAAAACTAAAAAGTTTAAAAATATTCTAGATCCTGCGATTAGTATTACTTTATTCTGGGGTTGTATTACCTCAATTGCTGCAGCTTCTGCAGGCTGGCTACTATCTTTTCAAGGAGGTTATGATTCTGAAACTTTACTTTGGCATAAATGGTTGGGAGTTTCTGTAATTGTGATTTCATTCATTTGTTGGTTAGTAAAAAGTAGAAAATTACAANTCAAAAGATTATATACGAATGCTTTATTTGGTTTAGTAATTTTATTTTTGTTGACAACNGGACATCTAGGTGGCAACCTAACTCACGGTGAAGAATACCTATTTCTTTATTCCCCTCAAATTATAAAAAAAATGGTCGGAATGGACAAGGGTCCAAAATTTATTAATCTAGAACTGTCAAACCCAGACTCAATTAAGGTCTATAAAGATGTTATTCAACCTATTTTAAATTCTAAATGCATAGAATGTCATAATAAAAATAAAAATAATGGTGGACTAATTTTAACAACTTATAAAGATTTGATTAAAGGAGGTGAAAGTGGAAAAATATTAGATACTGAGTTTCCTTTAAAAAGTTTGTTATTAACGAGAGTTACTTTACCAAAAAAAAATGTGAAATTCATGCCCCCTAATGGATTACCATTGACCTTTGCTGAAATTAAAATTTTTGAGTGGTGGATGAAAACTGGTGCTTTTGAAAATTCCAAATTTACTTNCGAAAATCTCAATGATCAAGNATTAAAGCATATGTTATTTAGAGACTATAANCTTGATTTTAGTTTAAGACCTTTTTATGAAAAAGTTCAGGTCGATTCTTTAAGTGCTTCAATATTAAATGAATTAAAAAATAATCAGTTTAAATTAGAGCAGATGGGGGAAAAAAGTAATATGGTTTCAGTGGACTATGAGGGAAATTTCATTTCAAAAATAGAATTTGATAAACTAATAATGGCGAAAGAACAGATTACGTGGTTAGACTTAAGCAACTGTAATCTCACTGACTCCATCTCGGAAGTCTTACCTAAATTACATAATCTTACCCGTTTAAATCTCAATTCTAATCCTATTAGCGATTCAACAATTGTACGATTATCAAACCTTAAAAATCTTGAAGTTTTGAATCTTTATGGGACTAAAGTTACTGATAACAGCTTTGAATCTTTAAAACAACTTCCAGCTTTAAAAAGACTTTATTTGTGGAAAACCCACGTTACTGTTGGAGGAGTAAAAGAATTTAACGCGGAACTACCTAATTTGAAAATTATAAGTGGCAGTGAATAAAGAGAATTTTTTTAACCATAAATGAATAATCGAATTTTATTTTTTAGTTTTTTAACTGTTTTTTTGTTCTCAAGCTGTTCAAATAAGGATTCTTATTCTAAAATAGAAAACCTACCCGAAATAGTTGATTTTAATTTTCACATAAAACCCATTCTTTCTGATAGATGTTTTTTATGTCACGGTCCAGACCCTAGTTCAAGAAAAGCAAATTTGAGGCTAGATGAGGAAAACCTCGCATATATAATTTTAGATTCATTGAATGATAATTATCTTATTAAGCAAGGTCATGCAAGAAAAAGTGAATTGTTCAAAAGGATTTCCTCTGAAAACAAGGAAAAAATCATGCCTCCTCCAGAATCCAATTTAAGTTTATCAGACTACGAAATTGCTTTAATAAAAAAATGGATAAATCAAGGAGCTACATGGAAAAAACATTGGTCTTACATTAAACCTAAAAGACCAAGATTACCGAAAGTTAAAAAAACTGAGTGGCCTCAAAACCCAATTGACTATTTTATACTTAAAAAGCTAGAATCAGTAAATAAACTACCCTCTTTGAAAAATAGTAAAGAAAAACTATTAAGAAAAGTTAGTTTCGATTTAACGGGTCTCCCCCCAAGTCCGGGAGATGTAGACGCTTTCTTAACAGATAAGTCCAAAAATGCTTTTGAAAAGGTGGTTGATCAATTATTAACATCGGAAGCATATGGTGAACGACTTGCTACTGAATGGATGGATTTAGCACGTTATGCTGAGACAAATGGAATTCACCATGACTTTGAAAGGAATGTTTGGCCATGGAGGGATTGGGTTATAAATGCATTTAATAGCAACATGAGTTATGATAAGTTTGTTACTTGGCAATTAGCAGGGGATTTATTCCCCAACCCTACATACGAACAAAAATTAGCAACGGCATTCAATAGAAATCATAGAACCACACAAGAGTGTGGATCAATTGATGAGGAATTTAGGGTTTCATATGTGGTTGACCGAACAAATACTTTTGGAAAAGCATTCCTAGGATTGACAGTAGAATGTGCCCAATGTCATGACCACAAGTATGATGTTATTTCACAAAAAAATTATTTTGAAATCTACGCTTTTTTCAATCAAGTGCCAGAAAAAGGAGTAACTAGATCATTTCAAGGTGTTCCTGAGCCATTCTTGGATATTCCAAAAAAACAAAAGAAAGTTGTCGANGAATATATTGAAAACCTTGTCAAAATTGAGTATCAAAATGGAAGTTTTCAAGATAGGAACGAATCCTACAGAAAAAATTGGATTGAAGAGTTGGAGGTAATGACCAAACCAGTCATGATTATGGAAGATTTGGATACTGTAAGAACAACCTACATACTAAATAGGGGACTTTATAATTCNCCTGGTGCTAAAGTTTATCCTGGAACACCTGAAAAAATATATGAATTTGGTNAAGAATACAGTAATAATCGATTGGGTTTGTCCAATTGGTTGTTCAGTGAAAACAACCCTTTAACTGCGAGGGTTGCTGTCAATCGATACTGGCAAATGATTTTTGGGCGAGGAATAGTTGATACACCAGATGATTTTGGTGCTCAGGGATCTCTCCCCTCTCATCCTGAATTATTGGATTGGTTGGCAGTTGAATTTATCAANTCAGGTTGGGATNTAAAAAAAATTCTTAAAATTATGGTTATGTCCGCCACCTATCAACAAGATTCAAAAACAGACAGTGCTAGTCTCGCATTTGATCCTAATAATAAATGGTTAGGTAGGGGAGGACANCAAAGATTAACTGCTGAAATGCTNAGAGATCAAGCCTTANAAATGAGTGGTTTACTTGTTGAAAAGNTTGGTGGACCAAGTGTCAAACCTTATCAACCTGAAGGGCTTTGGACCCAAGTATCCTCTGGTGGACGCTACCAGAGAAAGTATATGGTGGGAAATGGAGAGGATCTTCATCGNCGAAGTTTATATACTTACTGGAAAAGGATTTCTCCCCCTCCTGCTATGCTAATTTTTGATGCAGATCCNCGTGGNACATGCAATATTAAAAGACAAACTACCAATACCCCACTTCAGGCTCTCGTATTACTAAATGATCCTCAATTTTTAAATGCCTCAAGGGCCTTGGCACAAAGGATGATTAAAAATGGTGGTACNAATCTGAAACAGCGAATAAATTATGCATTTCAATGGGCTACTTCCAGAAAACCAGAAAATGAAGAAATTGAAATTTTACAAAATCTATTTTTAATTGAAAAGGAGGAGTTTGAAAAATATCCCTCAAGAGCAAATGCTTTCATTAATNATAACCAAATTAAAGACATTGATAAATTTGATTCGGTCGAATTGGCTGCTTACGCAGTNATTGCAAGCACAATTATTAACCTAAGTGAGAGTTTACAAAAAAATTAAAAAAATGGAAGAATTAATTAATTTATCTAGAAGAAATTTTTTAACCAAAGCTGGTATTGGATTAGCGGGAATTGCNATGTCATCTTTTGATGTAATNAAAGAAAAAGGCNACNTTAATGTTACAAAATTCGTTCCTCATTATGCCCCAAAGGCAAAAAGAGTTATTTATTTATTTCAATCNGGAGGGCCTTCTCAATTNGAAATGTTTGATTACAAACCAAAATTGGAAGAATTAAATGGACAAGAATTACCTGACTCTGTTCGGAATGGAAAAAGAGTAACAGAATTTACTGCATCCCAACCGAAGCCAATGGTNAAGTCTTTCGTTAATTTTAAACAACATGGTCAAAGTGGAACATGGATTAGCNATCTTTTACCATACATGAGTGAAATAGTTGATGATATTTGCATAGTAAAATCAATGCATACTGATGCCATCAACCATGATCCAGCAATGTGTTTTTTTCAGACAGGTTCTCAATTTTCTGGAAGACCTAGTATAGGCTCATGGCTATCATATGGATTAGGTAGTCTTAATGATAATCTTCCGAGCTTTACCGTGTTATTGTCTAAAGGTAGTGGTAGATTCAATGATGCTCAACCATTGTCTTCTAACTTATGGGGAAGCGGTTTTTTGNAATCTCTACATCAAGGGGTACAATTCAGGGGTGNTAAAGAACCTGTGTTATTTCTAAACAACCCAGATGGAATTTCAAAAGATAACAGAAGGAATATAATTGACCACTTAGGCTTACTAAATAATGAATATTTGAAAAAAGAGGGGAATCCTGAGATTTATTCAAGAATGGCTCAATACGAAATGGCCTATCGAATGCAAACTTCAGTTCCCGAAACAATGGATATAAGTGATGAACCAGATTATATTTTTGACATGTATGGTCCTGAATCAAGAATTCCGGGTACGTTTGCAGCGAATTGCTTGCTAGCAAGGAGACTAGCTGAAAAAAACGTTAGGTTTATTCAGTTGTACCATCAAGGTTGGGACCAACATAATGATCTACCAGATCATTTATCAAAACAATGTAAAGATATAGATCAACCATCTTCAGCTTTAATTAAGGACTTAAAACAACGAGGACTTCTTGAGGACACTTTGGTTATTTGGGGAGGTGAATTCGGTAGAACAAATTATTGTCAAGGTGCTCTTACTAAAAATAATTACGGAAGAGATCATCATGCATATTGTTTTTCAATGTGGATGGCAGGGGGAGGAATTAAACCTGGCATATCATATGGTGAAACTGATGAATTGGGGTATAATATTGCAAAAAATCCCGTTCATGTCCATGATTTTCAAGCTACATTATTATACCTGATGGGAATGGATCATGAGAGATTAACTTTCAAACATCAAGGTAGACGTTTTAAACTGACTGATGTTCATGGAAATGTAGTCAAAGAAATTTTATCTTAATAATTTTCGTTAGAAAAATAAAAAATTTTATGAAAAATCCTCTAAAGAATTTTGCAAATTATATTAATGAATCTAAATATTTCATTTGTTTATTTTGCATTAAAATTTTACTTTCACCCACATTATTAATTTCTCAAAATGAACACAATCATCATACTCACAATGGTGAAAAGATAAATCTTGATTCTAATAATACAGTTTTTAAAAAGCATGCAGAGAAAATTAAACTAGTTACTGGACAGGGAGATTTTATTTTTTCCTGGGATGAGAAACTTAGTTCTGCCTTCCCAAAAGAAGCTAATAAATTTGAACAAAATATGCATGGAGGCTTTAATGAGGACCTAGAAACTGGAATTGTTTACACTGGAATTCCTGGATATGGTCTATGCTCAATTAGCCCTGACCTAAGAGAATGGAAAACTATTGGAGTTGATGAAAAGTTAAAAGATAATATACATGGAATAGTTCATTTTAGTCATAAGGGAAAAAAGTTACTTGCTGTTGCTCAAGAAGGAAAAAGAGTACTTATTTTAACCACTGAAGGCAAGATTTTAAGTGAAATTCATAAACCTTTGGGAAATGAATTTAATTTTGATCTGGCAAATAAATTTTTTAGCTCCAACGAAAGTAATTTTGGTGTGACAGACGTTACATATTTAGAAGGTATAATATATGTTGCGCATGGATATTCCGAAGGTGACTTTATACTTACTATTGAGGAAAAAAATGGCGTTTGGTCTTGGGGGAACTTAGCCTGGGGTGGAAAAGGAAACCTTCCTGGACAATTCCAAACAGCTCACGGTATTTATGCACACGAAAATCATATTTATGTTGCTAGTCGCGCTGCAGGTGAAGTAATAAAATTTACAAAAGATGGACAGTTTGTAAATATTTTTAAAGATATTCCAAAAGGGAGTCTTATTTGTAATATATCACACAAATCAGAACATTATTTTATGAATGCTTTACAATCGATAGGAAATCAAAAGTCTGCACCAATATATGTTCATACAAGTAAGCAATTGAAATCTACTATAATACCGGGTGAATTGGAAATCCCAGGGTTAACTAATATACATCAGGTTTGGCCTCACGTAGTCATAAATTCTAACGGAAAAAAACAACTTTATATTCTGGTACACGGATGGAATAAAGGAAAATATGCCGTATTAAAATTAGTGAATTGATATTAGTTTAAAACATCTTAAAATTATAAAACATAAAGTTCCATAGAGCCCTAAAAATATTTCATTTTGGATATTAATTACTTAAATTATTAGTATAAATCTATACAGTATTTAGATAAAAAATTTAGATTCAATTTTATTTAACCATAATTGTGACGGGGCCCAATAAACCTGAACTTTGTAATGAATCATCTTTTGAGTAGTGTTTCCATGAAGTAAAAGTATAACGTTTGCTTGTCCTTTCCTCCCCATTTTGAAGCCAATCTGGCCATTGTCCATTTTTAATTCCATCATCTTCATAGTACTCGTCTCCTATAAGGCGGTTACCCCAAAGGTTAACAACTTCTATTTCCAATTTATTATTTTTATTGATCAAAGCATCTGAAATTTCAACTTCCATTGGCGAGGTCCAAACCACACCAAGGTTTCTTCCATTCAATTTTACTTTTGCTAATACATTTACTTTACCGAGATTTAAAAAAATCTCATTAAACTTGGATATATTTTCAAAATCAAAAAATTTAGTGTAAATGGCTTTTCCTGAATAAAATTTGATCCCTTTTTCAGGACGATCTATCCAATCTTGTAATCGATCGAATATNATTTTTTCTGGNCCTCCCCATTTNGTATCGAAGGAAATATTCCAACTTCCATCAATAGTTTGTATAATCTCTTTATCATAAAAATTTTTCTCTCTTTTATCAATGTTCGATTTCTGAGTTTTGGCNTTAAATACAATNAAATANGATTCGTATTCATTAAACTGTAATGGAATTCTAATAATNCCATCGCTAACTTCATACTCAGGCAAAAAACTTATTGATCCTGTCATTGGATCCCATAATTCAGGTATCGCNTTNCTCACTCGAAATTCAGCAATGGGTTTTGTNTTAGAGTTGGTNCTATTTGATACAAAGAAAATATCTACACCTGGCATTTTTTTATGGATGTAGCGAACAGTTCCGTCCGAGNTAAAACTTGGTTTAANACCTATACTACTTAAATAGGCTGAAGTAGTAGCGTAGTTTGGATAAAGCTCATCTCCATCAGTTTTAGAGAATTCTCCTCCCCACAAAACTTTACCATTTCCATAAACAACTTCTGTTTTATGCTTTGGAATTTCGAANCCNCCCCAAATTTTTTTACTNATTGCTTTAACNTGAGANTCGCANTTTGGATAATTCGATAATCCNGGAGATTGANTAGNTGGACGGCCTATGANAGTNGCNCCTTGCTTAATTAGAGATTCAATTTTTTTAAGTAATTCNGGTGTCATAGATGAAGTTTGAGGAAGCACTAAAATCTCATATGANGCACCACCTTNAAANACNANTTTCCCNTCTCTAACTTTAGCACGATNNATAAGGATTCGTGGACTGCAACCNTCAAAATTATACCCTTTTCTNTCAGGCATAAATTCCTTTTNAATTTTTCCNTNAGATTTNACTATTNCATCCTTTTCAGNATCAAACCCAAATGNAACTAANTCATCTAAATAATTATTTCCNTCAACAGCAGACGAGGGAGGAAGAAATACATGAGGTGCACCCTCAGGAATTAGATATAAAACATCTGCAATTCCTAATCCCTTTTGAAGAATTGCTTGGCTTCTTGCAACGTAATCATGATANGGCCTCGACATATTCCACCAAGTTTGACCTCTATCCCANTGAACACCGTATGGACCCATCGTCATTCCNGGAAGATNTTTTCCNGNGATAGCCTTGTGCGCAAANGTATGNTAAATNAGACGATTAACTCCNGAGCAAAAAGCCCAATCNGTCTGATTTTTTATNGANCCAGGGTGNCTTTTCCANGCTGANAGATATGAAGTNAANGCNTCTGCNGCTAATNTTGGACGNCCANAAATNTTAGCTATTGAAGTGGCTTCAAAAGTACTGAAACCNGTNCTAAANCCAAAACCTTTATTCCAAAACTCAGCCATTGGNACGTCTGCAAATGAACCAAGATCTAGGTCTGTATTGGGATTCATGTCGTATGGTTCAATAGATAATCCCANACCATANTTTCTNCCAAAATCNTTAAAATACTGAACATGATTNTCGANAATTAANTCCTGTGAAACCATTCTCAAATCCCATAAAAANCTCTCACTTTTCTCAACACAATCCACTACAATACCACTAAATACGGGTAGAAANGGCAANGGNTCGTATCCTTTTATTGNTTGAAACTTTTTCNTAAAATCANTCGTCCAATTTTGTGCTCCCATTTCCCAACTATCCATATGAATCATTTTCCAACCGCCTTGTTTTGATGAGTCAGGTTGTACTCTTTNAATTAATGGAATCATAAAATTATCAAGATGATTTTTCATAGCATCTTTACTCATTTTNTCTGCCTCAAAACCTAAGCCNGGAANTGGTGCTGGACGNGTAATTGCACCATTATTTCGNTTACCAAAACGCATNATNGTCCAATTNCCNTCAGGAACNTNCCANTTTAATATTCCATCNTCAGTCAAAAATTTAGTAATGTNAATGATTTCATTTGANGGAACTCCANAGATTTCTCCCTTAAANTTTTCTGCTAATANAGCTGGTGGTTGAAAATATTGTCTCACACCAATTTGGGAACTATATGGGGGNCGATANTANAGNGCTTTCTCATCAGAATCNTCTAAAATTACTTGTNTATNTATTTTNNGAAAAGCAANAACAGCAACATCCTCATAATACTCCTCCCATCTTTTTCTTAATTCAGGAGTAAAAACATTCAAACCAAAAAAAGGTCTTTTACCGATTGGAACTTCCAATTTTTTATTTAATCTTTTAGGGCCTGTGACNTCTGTTTTAATTGATACNAGGTGTTGCATAGAATCTTCCATCTTNACCCANGGCCCNCCACTTCCAGTCCAACCCGGTCCAGACCCCAGTGTTAANTCTATACCNAATCTTTCGCACTCTNTNACAGCGTGTGTGAAATTATCTAGCCACTGNTCGCTAAGGAANTTTACTGGACCCTCAGGTACTCCAACATTAACCTCCAAAAAAATCACATGTTCAATGCCAACATCCTTCATAGACTCTAAGTCAGCTGTCATTTTTTCTTGGTTCTGGTTACCATCCATAAAATACCAATATACCCCNGGCTTTGAGGATTTTGGGGGATTTTGAAATGAAGATTTTAAAATAGAATAATTTATATTTTCATTAAAACATGAATAGAAAATTATAGAAATGATAAATAAAAGAAAATTCTTTAAACTCATGATTTAAATTTTTTGTCAAATTTAAAATAGGATTTTAGCAAGGCCAATTATAATTATTGATAATAATATCAATGCAATTCCAGAATAAATAGTTACTCTAGTTCGCATNGATATTCCAGACCACTCTTTTCTNTAAAATCCCCAAAAATTTGCTGTTAAAATTATTGTTGACATATGAAGAATCCATGAACTAGAGCCATTTCCAATTTTTGTTTCACCCATTCCATAGAAAAAAAATTGNAAAAACCAACATGTTCCGGCCAATGCGCAGAGTAGATAATTTTTAAATAAAGGTGTTTTAGGATTTATAAAATCAAATCCAGATTTATTTCTAACGACAAGTAAAGTTGACCACAAAATATTGGTTGTTAATCCTCCCCACAAAATCACCAAAAAAATTATATTATTTTCAAATAAATATTTACCATTACTGACAAAGTTGTAGTTATTAGAAATTGCAATCTCCCGAACCGCCTCNCCCATTTGTTTTCCAGCATCAATACCAAAACTAAAAAAAGCNCTTAAAATACCAGANATAATGCANATAACTAGTCCCAATGAAAGATTGAATTCAGAATTNACTCCCTCTCTTTTATCCAAAATTTCATTTTCTTTCATAATTCCNGCTTTTCCACAAANAAAAATNCCAATGATNAGCACAACTATNCCAGANAAAACAACTTGCCCACTTCTAGTATNAATCATATTTATAAATGNATCNCCNTCNGGTAANATNTCACTTAGGTTTCCNATACTTCTAAGAATNGGTAANCCAAGNGAACCTACAAGTGACGTAATACCCAATAAAATAGAGTTACCCAGCGACATTCCCAAATAACGAATTCCAAGTCCATATGTCAATCCACCGATACCCCAAAGAATTCCTAATGAATAAGTTAGTTTAATCGTGGAGGATTCAGTTATTAATAATATATCTAGCCAATCAGGGGATGTAACTTCGGTTGCTATAAAAGGCATTACTAGCCAGGAAAAAATACCGCCGATTATCCAATAAACCTCCCAATTCCATTTCTTAACTAAATTAAAAGGCATATACCAACTTCCCGAAGATATTCCGCCTAAAGAATGAAAAAAAATTCCCAATAAAGCTTGCATTATTTAATTTTTAAGATTTAACAAATTTTTATTACTTCCAAATTGAGTAGATATCCAAATTTTTCAATTTTATCTGCAATATGACCAACTCCAATTGCACAGTGATGTGATGGTCCCTCTATAGACCAAGAGTTTATAAACTCTTTTACACCCAGAGAAAATTTATACCGACTGTTGGTGTTTCCAATTTTAAGTATAGGTCCATCAACAGATTCTCCCTCTGCAACAAGTAATTTCATCTTTGATTTGCCTTGTACAATGGACAAAAGTGTAATAGGTCCATTTTTCACATTCATTTCTATTGAAAGGCCTTTCCCTGGTTTACCATGATATAGTGGTAGTGGAACCAGTTTAACCTTTTCTTGAGCTATTGCGTGGTGAGCAGGACCATCGTGTCCTAAAAGAACGATATCCTCCTCAAAATCCATAAGATAGAATTCTGAAAAAGATCCTCCAGCACCAAATTCAGCCAAAATTTTCATAGCTTGAGCGTTTTTAACCTCACACTCACCAGCTATTGGTATATTATTTCCTGTTAACAATGTGTTGCCTGCAATAACTGAAGTAACAATATTTTCATATTCATTATCTGGCTGTCCCTCATAATAATAAGCCATTGATCCCAAATCATGATTTTTAATCAATTTATCCAACGCAACTGAGGTTCTCGCTGCGCGTTTTATTTCAAAAATTTCACATTTGTCAACCACATCAAAAACATTTTTAAATTCATTTATTTTTTTTACAATCTCGTCTTGGGAAACTCTATCCCAAAGTGATTTTAACTCACACATCTCAATTAACTCTATATGAGTTCCAAATGATAAAGATAATTTTGTCAAATCTGTATATACATCTAACATCCCATTGTAATAGTGCCCTAAAACACCAAGTCTGTTATCTTTTATTTTAACGAGAACTTTTAATGCCTCAAGCCATAATTTAACTTCCTTCCATACGCTATTATCTTTCAAATATCCTGTGATAATGTGATAAGAGATATTCGACCTATTAAATACAGAGGATATTTCAGGTACTGAACAAGCTTGACAATGCTCTAACCATATACCTGTCATTTTACCTCTATCATTAAGGTTATTAAATTTTTTATAATTGAGCTTTGAAACTGGCTGAAGATTTAGAATTATAAATGGGATTTTAAGTTTTTGTGCAATTGGCAGAACAGTCGAAGATAATGCATAAGTTGAAACGTATAAAAAAATAATTTGAACATCTTCTTTTTTGAAAGATTCTGCAGCTCTTTTGGCATTATTAACATTATCAATTATGCCTTCGTCTATCACAATAATATCATAGCTCTCAAGCTTATGTCTAATTAAAAGCAGATATCTATTTAAATTTTTTAGTAAACCCTCAAATTGAGACCAATACGTTTCCAACCCTATACCAAATAATCCTACTTTTGACATTTTTAAATTTTTTTTTAAAATTTAAAGAAAATATTTTTCCACCTCTAAATCTGATATTAAAATATTTATTTTTTAAAAATCATTTAAATTCATAAAACATTAATATGCTTTTTACTTTTTCGCTTCTAGTAAATAATATATTTTGACACAATATTAATTTTTAATATTACAATTTCATTTAAAAAACAACAAATTCTAAATTACTGTGAATCAACATTGCTGAACCAAGTGCACATGCATATGATGATGGTTTGGATCTAATTTTTTGATCAGGAAATTTACTTTTCAATATCTCAAGAAAGATATTGTTATCGGAAAAACCACCATCAACATAAATCTCTTTTGGAAGAATTTCACAAATAACATTAACCTTATCTTGGAGTAATTCAACTAGCTCACATATTAATTGATAGTAGGCAATCTCAAAATTCGGAAAATCCAAATCATCGAAATTTGGGGCATAGCTATTATCTAAATATTGCCAGTGAAAATAATTTTTTGATTTTTTTAGTACCTTTTTTAAGATCTTTTGATCAAATTTTAAATTACGATGATAAAACTTTGGAACCTTAAAGTGATTTATTAGTTTTTTAACTTTTAATCTATGCTCCTCTCCTAAAAATAATCGTGATGATTTCACGGGGCTTCCATCTATTTTCATATAAGCAGTAGCACCTGACTCAATCTGATTTATTTTAAACATGGTATCCCTTGTAAATGGATTAAAATTTATGCACCAAGTTCCTGTTGACAAAAGGATGAATGAATCTTCACCTTTTAAAAGATAGGTTAATAGTGCTGAGGAACTATCATGAATTCCAATACCAAAGGTTATTTTTCTAGAACCAAATTTTTTAATTACTGTTGTTTGTGTTTTTACAATAGGGGGAAAAAGTTTAATTAAATTTTCAGCTTTAACCCAAGAATGATATTTTTTTTTTTGATAATCCCATAGATCTGTATGGCAACCTATACTAGTGTATTCTGAGTACATCTCTCCAGTAAAAACATAACTGAGATACTGAGGTAAATGAAGAGTTTTCTGAATTTTTTTGAAAATTTCTGATCGTTTATATTTCAACCAGTATAGCTGTTTTCCTGAGTTTAGAAAATTTAAGTTTTTCGATCCAGTTTGAACTACAAAAGAGGATTCTGGCCCATAATCACGAAAAAAAGGATCTAAAGTATCTGCCTCAATATTCTTATGATAATCATATACTGATGATGCAAGCTTACCATTTTTGTCTAAGTGAACCATAGTAGCTCCAAAAGCAGAAAAATTTACTTTTTCAATTTGAAATTTTTTGGATAATAGTAAAGTTTTAAAGGATGCTTTCATCCATGACACAATTGCTTTTATATCTTCAGCAGTGTGACCATCTTCATCCTTAATTTTAGGGATTGTTATTTTAGCTCTTGATAGGATTTTATAGTTTTTATCAAATACAAAATATTTTTGGTTGGTCTTGCCAATATCAAATATTAAACAACAATTTAGCTTCATTATAGTCCAGTTGATTTGGAATCTAATCCTCGAGTGGCAATTAGTTTTTTACGGATATTTAACTCTCGATAAGCAGCAAGCGCATCTAATGCACCACCTCTCTGGTAAATAGCTTCTTTAACCAATGGTCTTACATCTGTCCTGAAGGCATCTTGAAGAAGAGACTGGCAAGTTGCAATATCATTTCGTTTTTGAGCATCTTTCAATAAATTGTAATCCAATATTAAAGCTCTTGCGTAAGCAATTTTTATACTATCTACAGATTGAAGTAAATCTTCCATAGGNTCTTTTANGTTGTGACTTGCNTCNATCATCCANGAGANTTCTGGATTAGAGGTTTCANNCATTCCTTGAACNAGTTCACAAAATATAAGAAACAATTGATAAGGTTTNATNNCCCCAACAGTNAGATCATCATCACCGTATTTACTATCATTNAAATGGAATCCACCAAGTTTATTNANATGCATTAANANNGANACAATCTGTTCNATATTNGTNTTNGGNANATGGTGNCCCAAATCAACCANTGTACTNGCCTNGTNNCCTAATTTNGAAGCAAGCAAGTGGGAGGTTCCCCAGTCNGGGATNACCATNGAATAAAAATTNGGCTCNTAAGGTTTATACTCAATTAGNANTTTCCAATCAGAGGGCATATAATCATATATCTCCTTNAGAGAATCCAAGGTTCTCTGAAACACCCCTCGAAAGTTGTGTTGACCTGGAAATGAGCTACCATCTGCCAACCAAACCGTCAATGCTCTAGANCCCAATTGNNTCCCATGGTCAATCACCTCTTTATTGTGTTGAATGGCTTCTTTTCTGANAACCGCATCAATGTGCGACAGTGATCCAAATTTATANGAATNAANATTGTTCGGCTGATCCTGGAAGGTATTGGAGTTAACNGCATCAAACTTAATNTCCAATTCACTAGCTAANGTNNTGATGGCNGTGTAATCCTCTGGTATGTCCCAAGGAATGTGAATACTGACTGCNCCACTAGACTTATTGAGGGTGTGAAGAGTACCAATATCTTTAATTTTATCTTCCAAGTTTGAGGGTTCACCTCCTTGAGGAAACCTACCAAAACGAGTACCTCCAGTTCCCAAGGCCCAGCTAGGAATGGCAATCTGAAAATCAGCGATTTTATTNAGGGTCTTATCCACATCAATTCCTTTTTGGGTAAGTGACTCCAATAAAAAAACCCAATGCCTCTGATGGTCAGANAATCGTTCNTCGTTAAAGGCTTTTAATCTATTTGGATCAACCATAATTCTAATTACTATCTAACAAAAGCACCAGCAACACCTCCATCTACATTAATAATATTNCCNGTNCTTTTTTCTAAAATNGNNAAAAANGCAAATACTGCATTNGCAATGTCATGGGGTAGGATAATCTTATTCAAAAGATTTCTTTTGGCATAAAAAGCAGGTAACTCCTCTACAGNAATTCCGTAGGCTTTTGCACGACCCTCTGCCCAATCACCTTCCCAGATTTTACTGCCTATAATCACCCCATCAGGGTTTACTGTATTAACNCGAATACTGTCTGAAGCTAATTCTGTAGCCAACAGTCTTGACATATGCATTTGTGCAGCTTTGGCCGAGCCATAGCCCACATTGTTGGGTCCAGAGACCAATCCATTTTTNCTTACTATATTTATNAAATCCCCTCCTTTATTTTGTTTTTTCATNACATTGGCNGCTACTTTTGATAACATAAATTGNCCTTTGACCAATACATCCTGAAGTAAATCCCAATCGGCCTCGGTGGTGTCATCCAAAGTTTTGGAAATGGCCAGCCCAGCACTATTGACTATAATATCTAAACCACCAAATTGTANGCATGCCTCTTTTACAGCAGCTTCAATACTCTGTATTTTGGTTANATCGCAATAGANACCTACAGCTTGATCNGAACTGTAGGNTNNGGTNGCNTCATTTAGATANTCCTCNGANATATCNGTNAANAATACATTNGCTCCNTCNNAAATTANTTTATCNGCAATGGCTCNTCCAATTCCTCCTCCCGATCCCGTGACTANGGCAACCTTCCTTGANAGAGGTTTTTCTTTAGGTTGTCTTTTNAGTTTTGCCTCTTCCAACAACCAGTATTCGATGTCAAAAGCCTCTTGNCGAGGTAATGAGGTATATTTTGAAATNGCTTCTGCACCCCNCATNACATTAATAGCATTGATGTAAAATTCACTTGCAACTCTTGCAGTTTGTTTGTTCTTGGCAAAAGTGAACATNCCCACTCCNGGATATAAAANAACAACAGGATTAGAATCCCTTATNGGGGGGCTGTTTGGGTGCTTACAGGCATTATAGTAGTCCTGATATTCATTGCGAAACTGCANAAATGAATCGGATATTTTATCNAGGATCTTTTGGTCATTGGATANGTCTTCATCAGGTTCTAACTTTAGTATNAGAGGTTTAATTTTTGTTCTAAGAAAATGGTCCGGACATGACGTCCCCATTGGTGTCAAACGNTCNAAATCATTNGAGTTGATGNATTNTAATACTTTANNNTNGTCAGTNAAATGACCAANCATAAGATTCTCAGAGGAACACAAACCNCTTAAAATAGGAGCCAATTTAGCTGCTTTTTCTTTTCTCTCANCGTAGGATAAGCTTNTAATTTTTTGNCCTCCNAATACANTTCCATTTTTGGCAATTTGATCCTCAATGAATTGAGAAGCCTCTTCGATTACTTCTAAGCTGTTTAAATAACACTCATAGGAAGTTTCTCCCCAGGTAAATAGACCATGACTGCCCAAAATAATTCCTCTAATACCTGGGTTTTCATTNAGACATGCTTCCAATTNTAATCCCAAATCAAAACCAGGACGCTGCCATGGAATCCATCCCATAGAATCTCCCCATATTTCTTTNGTGATTTTTTTGCTGTCCTCTGCTGCTGCAATAGCNATTAGAGCGTCNGGGTGNAGATGATCTATGTGTTTAAANNGNAGTANCCCNTGNAGAGGGGTATCAATAGATGGAGCCCTGCTGTCNANATCATAAATACAATGATTGAAAANGGCGACCATTTCGTCCTCATACTCTAAACCACGGTANACNTTTTTAAGATCNTGAAGTCTTTGAGTATATAAACCAGAGATACCATCCCTTTTAAGAGTTCCAATATCACCTCCAGANCCTTTAATCCACATCACCTCAANATTTTCNTTGGTTAAAGGGTCTCTTTCAATGACTTTACANCTGGTATTACCCCCACCATAGTTAGTGATTCTNAANTCGGCTCCTAATATATTTGAACGATATAAAAAAAGTTCTAATTCATTCCCTTCAAATTTTTTNGCTTTTTTTTCATCCCACAAATAATCAACGTGATTAAATTTTTTGNTCATNTCNTTGGTTTATTNTGCTAATTTATNACTTAGTTGAAGAACATNCATCCTTATCTGTCCTGCTTTTTTATTAAATTGCATTTANACAATTTAACTTAAATAGTTTATTAGATTTANTACCAATCAATGTGTTTTATTATATAAAATGAAGATATTCCGNCATATAAATATAGAAGATGATTCTCGAAAACCTAAATANATTCAAATTGTTGATTCAATCATTGAAAACATCAATGATGGGAATCTTTCTATTGGAGAGAAAATTCCATCTATTAATAATTTAAGTGAAGAGTTTTTAATTTCAAGAGATACAGTTGAAAAATCATATAATATTCTCAAAAAAAGAAAAATTATCACGGCAGTAATAGGAAAAGGTTATTATGTTACAAATAAAGATCCTGGACGAGTAAAGATTCTTTTTTTAGTAAATAAACTTAGCTCTTACAAAATAAAAATTTTTAATGCTTTTTCAAGAACTATTGGAATACATTTTAATATTGCTCTACGTGTCTATCACTGTGAAGAATCAATATTTTTAGATATACTTGAAAAAAGCAAGGGAATGTTCGATATGTATGTTATAATGTCACATTTTAAAAGTGAAAATAATCAACACTTAACTGCTTCAAAAAAGGTAATACAGGCAATTAAAAGATTACCACTAAATAAAATTATTTTTCTTGATAATTTATCTTACGAATTTAATATGGGTGTTAAAGGTATTTATCAAGATTTCGAAAATGATATTTACAACGCTTTAGCGGATGCAAATGAAAAGATTTTAAAATATAAAAGCTTTTTTTTAGTATATCCAGATAATTCTTTATACCCATATCCAAGGAGAATCGTTAGAGGTTTTAGTAAATTTTGTTTTGAATATTCATTAAGTTTTGAAATAATTGATTGTGTTTATGATGAAATGATTTTAAAAAAAGGGGATTTATTTTTAACAATTGAGGAGGAGGACCTTGTAAACCTAATTAATCTTTCAAAAAAAAATAATTTAAAACTAGGCAAAGATATTGGAGTATTGTCATATAATGATACTACTCTAAAAAATTTACTTGGAATATCAGTAGTATCAACTGATTTTGAATTGATGGGAGAAATGTTAGCAGAACTGATACAAAAAAATGAAAATAAATTAATTAAAAATCAATTTAATTTTATAGATAGGGGTTCAGTTTAAATACTACAACTTCTTTTCTATTCAAAATAAAAATCATACCACTCAGATGATCGATTTAATTTGTTTGGAATTCCTTTTGTTTTAAGTTCTTTGGACCACTTAAAAAGTGTTTTTCGTAGCCTTTTTGCTTCATTTTGATTTTTACTTATTAAATTTTCTCTTTCGGGTAAAGGAGTTGATATATCAAATAGATATTCTTTTTTACCAGCTTTTAAAAACTTGTAATTACCCCTAATTATAGCAGATTGATCCCAAAACCTCCAATACAAAAAACGATAGGAAAGCCCTTTCTTATTGCCAATTAGAAAAGGTATTAAATTAACTCCATCCAGAATTTTTGGAACTGTCAATCCTGCAACTGAAACTGCGGTAGCTGCAATATCCAGAATAGATACCGGTGATTCATATTTTATTCCTTTTTTTATTTTTTCCGGCCATGATAGAATAAATGGAACCCTAATTCCACCCTCGGATAACATTCCCTTTTCACCTACGAGAGGATCATTGAGTGAACCATCCCAAGCACCTAACTTATAACTAATTGGTAAATCTTTTTTTAACATCTTTGTAGGAGCTCCGTTATCGCTTACAAAGAAAATAATGGTGTTTTCTAAAATGTTATGTTGCTTAAGTTTTTTTCTAATTTCTCCAATTCCATCGTCAATTGCTGAAATCATTGCCAAAGCATATCGTCTTCTTTCAGGCATATCTCCTTCAAATCTTCTCAAATAATACTCAGTGGATTCCAGTGGAACATGTGGACCAAAATAAGAGGTGTAAAAGAAAAAAGGTTTGTCGTGATTTCTATCAATGAACGCAAGGGTAGCTTGGGTTTGAACATCGATTCTAAACCTTTTGTCAACGATGAACTGGCTTTGAATCTCATTTCCATCCAAGTCATAATTCGCCAAATAGTTTATCATTTCACCCTGGAAACACTCATCAAAACCTCTATCACATGGCATATATGGTATTTTTTTTGAAAAAGGGATATCACTAGGGTTAATTTTAATTCCTTTATTTAATTTCTTTTCTGCCAATAAGGGCATGTGATCTCTGATCCAAATATGCGATAAACGATTTGGCTCTAAATGCCATTTTCCAGTCATTCCCGTTATATATCCTGCTTGTTTTAATCTTTGAGGTATAATAATTTCTTCCAAAGGTAATGGGATCAAGCCATTTTCATCTAGTCCAAATTTTTGTTGATATCGACCTGTGAGAAGGCCTGCTCTTGAAGGTATACATTGGGGGGCTGTTGAATACCCAAATTTAAATGTGACACCTTTAGCGGCCATTAGATCAATATTAGGAGTCTTCACATCCTCTAATTGGTTTTGAATACCTAAATCTGCATAGCCCTGATCATCTGTGAAAATGACAATTATATTAGGCCTAGTTTCCTCACTTATGGATGATTGTTGGATGCCAAAACAACAATTAAAAAAAATCATCATTATCAATACTTTTCTCATAATCTTAAAATTATTTGATCTGAGTGTAAGGGTTCATCCCCCATTCATTTCTCCTATTTCTATCAAATTTTTTATTTTTTATTGGCATTTCAGCTTCAGTATCTTCCTGCCATTTTTGAAGTATTAATTTCATGTTATTTAATTTTTTGGGGTAACTAAATTTTAAATCTGTCATTTCACTCACATCATATTTTAGATTGTATAGGTTTAATTCTGATGTAACTAAATTTTGAATGATTTTCCAGTCCCCTTTTCTAAGTGATGACATGGGCTGTTCGTGATGATAAACAGGATAATGAGTAAAAAATTCTCTCTCTATGTCATAAATATTTTCTGTGAATATTTTGTAAATTGAAATACCATCCATAATCTGATTCTGTGGTAATTCCCCTTGAGCTATATCCATAAAAGTTGGATAAAAGTCCACACAAGACACAATTGCTTCTGTCTTTGATTTTTTCTTTATTTTATCTGGCCATCTTATAATCAAAGGAACCCTAATTCCACCTTCATATAATGTTCCTTTTCCTGACCTTAAAGGTGTATTTGAGGTTGCAACATATCTAAGTGGGTTGGATTCAGGGTAATTATGCAGACTTCTTTCTGCGATCAGAGGAATATTGTCATATCTATTATCTACACCTCCGTTATCAGAATAAAAAATAAATATAGTATTTTCATAAAGACCTTCCTTCTCTATTGATTTCATTATAGCCCCGACACTATCATCTAAATGTTTTATCATTGCTGAGTAAACTGCATTACAAGGATAATTTTCGATTTTTTCCTTGTTTAAAAATTTATTAATTATTTGTTGGTCCGCATCTAATTGAACATGAACGTCGTAATGGGATAGAAACAAGAAAAAAGGTTCGTTTTTATTCGAAATGATAAAATCAGTACTCATGACGGTTAAAATTTCACTAAGTCTTTTGTTCTCTCCATACTTGTACTCAGGAGTAAATTTTGGTTGATAAAAGCCACCTCCAGAATAAATGTAAGATTGATCATAACCATTATTGTTTGGATGATTTTCTTCTTTAAAGCCCAGATGCCATTTTCCAAAATAACCAGTTTTATAGCCCGCAGTTTTAAGCGCCTCCCCAATTGTAAAAATTTTAATTGGTAAACTTTGGTGCTTATTATGCGGCACTGTCACTTCTTCAAAAGGCCTCCAATGTCCCGGAATGAAATCAAAAATACCTACCCTTGAAGGGTATTGACCTGCTTGAATGCTTGCTCTTGTTGGAGAACAAACCGGAGCAGCATATGCGTTTGAAAAAACTAACCCCTGGGATGCGAGTCTACTTATGTTTGGAGATTCATTGAACTTATTTCCATAAATAGGCAAATCATTTAAACCCAAATCATCTGCCATGATAAAAACAATGTTTGGTTTTGAGTTTTTTATTTTTTTATCAGAAATACAGGAAGAAAAGCTGATAAATATCACTAGTGTAGTAAAAAAAATGTTCGTCATGGAATTTGTTAATCCTGAATCATTCATATATAAGGTATAGGTCTTTGCCATATATTTTTTGCTCAAAATTAAGCCGAATTGACGTTTTATTTTTTTTGAAATAAATTTCTTTACCATCATTGTTAAGGATTTGAATTTGTTTTTTTATGATATTTTTAGAAAGTGGAATATTAACTATCCCCTTTCCCTTAACGTTAATTAGTATCTTATTATTTGATTTGTCATTCAAGGGACAAAATACTATCATCTCTAAATTTGCTTTAGAAAACTTATACTCAAAATTATTAACCTTTAAATTTTTACAATTTATTCCCTTAAATGCAATCAACTGATCTTTTTGATCCAACCTAAATGCCATTGTCAAATCTCCAACATAATCAACTTGATTCCCATTAACCTTAAAATTTTTAATATTAATTTGATTTGAAGGAAGTGGGTTTTTTTTCAAATATATTTTATCAGATTCTTCATCACGTGAAAATCCACCAGACCATGATTCACGATGTTTTCTATAATGTTTAGTTATCGTTACAGCACCATTGGGAAATCTGGTAGTTAAATAGTCTGAATTTCTAGATACATATTCAGTATTATCGTTAGTTTGGGGAAATTTACCTGTTGATGGATAGGCTCCTAATTGATTGAGTATTTCAAATAAAGTTCTGGTTTCATAGCCCAAACTGGCAGATTGATCATCTCTTGGTCTAAATCCAAAATAAAAAGCATCTTTAAAGCCTGTTCCTATAACCTCATTGTCACAAATTGCAAGTTCTTTTGTTTCATTTAATAAGTTTACAGGATGGATATTATCAATAATAAAATCAGTTAGTATGGTTTGATCTGGAATTTTATTCAATTTATTTTTAAAATTTATTTTTTTTGCAACAGCTAATGATCCAAAATTTAAATTCGGATCATATTTTACATTAAAGAGATTCTCCCACTTTTTTAAACAATCATCCCCATTTCCATTAATAATTGGAGGTGGTCCAAACCAAAATAATTTTCCTCCATTGTCATTAAACTCTTTCATCATATCTAACAGCCCCATTTTTGGAATTGGCTCAAATAATGATACTAAAGACGAGTATGATTTATCCTTAATTACTATTTTTCCGTCATTTGAGAGCTTACCCATTTGTAAAAGTTTTTCAGCGGTGATATAATTTGCATAACCGTACTGAGTAATCCAGCTACCAAATCTTTCCTCAACTGCAACTAAATTCATAGGATATAAAATTAAGACATCAACATCTCTGTGGGCATCCTCAATAATTTTACCCATATTGGGTGTGCGAATCCTACTGCCATTTTTCAATCCTAAATTTCCACCAAAAGCGTCATTAATTGCACCTTTTCTAATGGCTACTTCCAATGGCATTCCCCAAAAAGCCGGATATGATTTTGGTATTCTGTTAATCACCCCAATTGAGGTGGATAGTGCTGCGCCATAATAATTTCTATCATTCCATCCTACTTCAGCAAAATCATTTCTCGTTGGTTCCAAATACTCACCCCATTTGAAGTAATCGTAGCATGCTGATGCAGCTTGATGAACTGTATTGCCCCAAACGAAATTTGGGGTGTACTCATATTGGTATGCAGAATGATGAAGATTTCCAGTATCCCACTTGTCAATAGTCGGTGCCTCTGCCCACGAGGCATGACCAAAAGTTCCAAAATCATCAACATCAAATAATGTACTAGCATAGTTTTTTGCAGCTTTGAATAAATCTACTACATGGTGATTGAGGAGCTTATAATACCTATCTCTAAATAGAAATGTTTGATGAATTTCTTTTATTGAATTTCCAAAAACGTACTGCATATTTTTTGATGCTAATACACTATTACTCTCAATATCTGGTCCATATGCAAAGTAGAGTAAGTCTTTTTCAGTAAAGTTAAAACCATATTTTTTTTTGAAAAATGAGCCTAAAGATTTAGAAAAATATCTTTGGGAAAATTGACCATTATCGTGGTGACTAAAGTAGAGCCAATCTTGCTGAATATGCATTTCATCAGAATAAAAGTGTTTAACTTTAATATTGTTTTGACTGTATTTTTTTAGAAGATTTTTTAGAAAAGGAAGTGCATCTTTATTGAAGTAATCTATTTCGGGTACCTCATATTCTAGAAGTACAAAAACTCTATCGTATCCCTTATGCTCATGAGATTCAGTCGAATATATATTTACTCTTTTAGATCTTTGTTTCTCTTTTTTTATCTCAGGTGATATTGGGTCCCAAGAAAAGGTAGTTGGTTCCCTTTCGCCAACCTCCCAGCTGTCATAATTAATATCATTTAACGGTAATATACTGTCCCGATCAACAACTTTAAATTGAGTATTTCCGATTTTATTTTCCTTAAATGCATAAGCTTTATAGTTTTTTAATTTGATTTTAAAATTTCCTTTGTTATTCGACCAAGTGAGCTGTTGCCATAGCCCAACATTGAATTTACCTGAAATAGGGTCCCTATGTCCAACCTTAAAATGAAACCATGTTCCATGATTTCCCGTTTGATTTTTATAAGCAGGTCCTAGCTCTAGTGGACTAAGTAAACTTAGCCCCATTCCCAAACCGTAATCAGCGGCAAAATCTGCGATTTTTTTAATTTTCTGAACATATTGATCCATATCTGGTGTCAGGACCCTGTCAGAAGGGGGGTGATCCCTATATTGTCTAAAAAACTCGTCAAATGCAATCGTTAAGTAAGTCTTGTTTTCTTTTTGTAATTTTTCACAAACTTTCCTTAGTGTTGTAATCCTTTTATCGAGACCTGTTGATAGATTTACCTTTTGGTCTGGAAGTACTAATAGGTCAAGCTGATGATCGCTTGTTAAAATAATTTGGCTGTAAACATTAGATACCAAAAACAACATCATTAAAAAACTCTCCTTAAATAAATTCATAGGTATTATTTTAAAAAAAGGCCACTCTATAAGTGGCCTTTAATACTTTTAAAAAAATAATTCAAACTACCAACCTTCGTTTTGACTTAACTCAGAGTTAGCATTGATTTCAGCGATTGGTATAGGCCAAACTTCCATGTAGGGACTATATGTGGTTCCATTTCGTTGAGCTAAAGGATTTTTTGCAATAACTTCAGCTACCTTACCCAATCTTCTTGTATCATACAAAGCCATACATTCGAAAGTAAACTCAAATAGTCTCTCATTATACATAGCCTCAGCAAATTCAGCTTGAGTGTGAGATCCTGGAACTAGAGCGCTAGCACCACCCCTCTCTCTTACCATATTTATATACTCATATGCTGTATCAGTGGGACCATTAATACTATTTTCAGCCTCAGCAAACATTAGCAGTGCGTCTGAAAACCTGTAGTAAAGGACATCTGGATCTCCATCGCAACAACCTTGATCCGCATCTTTAAATTTATTCATATGTATGCCCCAAGTTTGATTCTCACATGTTACAGTTCCTGGATCTTTTCCAAGGCTCTCACCGCCAAAATAAGTCAATTCCCCAGTTGTAAAGTGCTCATACTCCCAAAGCATAGTAACGTCTCTTCTAGTATCAGTAGCTTCAAACATATCATAGAATTCACAAGTCCATCCACCATGTGCTTGACCTCTTGGTACACCTGCGTCAGTGGATCCAATACCTCCCCATACAAATGTACCTGCAGTGCCTTGACCAGAGACAGCTTGTGTTTGTTGAATTGCAAATACCCTCTCCGCATTGTTGTCATTGTAAATTGCATCTGCGTAACTCGGTAACAATTCGAAACCGTAAGTACCTGCATTGTCAATAAGCCCTTTTAGAGTTGTATGTGCCAATTGCATTGCTGAAGCATCATTTACTTGAGCTCCAGCCATAGTTAGATATACCTTGCCAAGTAAAAATTTGGCGGAACCAGCGTTAGGTCTTCCTTTTTCACTACCAGTTCTAGTATTAGGTAATCCAGCCTCAGCTGCTTGAAGATCAGAAACAATTTGAGCATAGATAGATGCTTTTGTTGAAGCTGGTAAATTAGCTTCAGCAATTGATCCAGCAGGTGCTAGTGGCATAGGTACGTTGCCAAAAAGCTGGGTTAAATGGAAATATGCCCACGCTCTCAGGTATTTTGCTTCCCCTATAAACTTATCTATATCAGATTGCTCATTAGCGGGGAAATCTGCACCTTCCATATTTGCGAGTGCAACATTAGCTCGAAAAATGCCTTGATAAAGAGGATTCCATGATCGAGGTAAAACAAGACCGTCAGCAGCTGTTACTGTATAATTGTTGAAGATGTTTCTCCATCCTACACGACCTATAAAATATGGATGCCCAGCAGTTCCTGCACTAGTAGATAAACCAAAATCCCACAAAGATATTGTCCTGTTATACGCATTATATATCGCGGCAATAGCAGCATCTGCATCAGCCGAGCTTTTATAAAAATTTGACGGCGAAATATTTGAATAAACTTTCTCGTCTAATTCAAAATCTGTCTCACATGATGTTACAAAAATCANTGATATTGATAATAAAAATGCTATTTTTTTCATTTTTTAAATTTTTATTAATTAAAATCCAAGAGTTAGTCCGACAATTATCTGTTTTGCTCTGGGATATGATGCAAAGTCAACTCCTCTGTTGATGTTATTCCCTCCAAAAATATTAACCTCAGGATCTACTCCTGAATAATCTGTTATGGTAATCAAATTTGTTCCTGTGACATATAGTCTGGCAGAATCAACCATATTATTTAATATTTCTGGATCTAAGTTGTATGAAAGGCTAATATTCTTTAGTCTTATATAGGATCCATCTTCAACAAAAGAAGTAGCAGGGCTAGCTGTCGGAATAGAACTTGGAAACCTTATGTCATTAGTAGGATTCGAAGGTGTCCACCTATTCTCCCACCAAGAGGCTAAGTGATTAGCAGAATTACCCCTAATTCCAGAGGCTGTCATTACACGATCCATATTAAGAATATCGTTCCCGATGGAGCCTTGAATAAATGCTGAAAGTGTAAAACCCTCAAACGTAATTGTATTATTCCAACCAAAAATAAAATCCGCATTTGGGTCTCCAATTATGGTCTTATCGTTATCGTTAATTACACCATCATCGTTAGTATCAGCAACCTTCCAGCTTCCAACTTGGGAGCCGTTATATCCTAAACCAGGAAAATTTCCATTTGAATCAGCATCAGATGTTTGAAGAAGACCAATAACAGGAACACCATAAAAAGCTCCAAAAGACTCTCCCTCTCTCATTATAGCTGCAGGAAAAGATGTGATATTGGCAGAAATATTAGGGCCAAAGATATCACTTCCACCCTCACCTAGGCTGACAACAGTTGATTTATTGTTACTCCAATTAATGGACGTATTCCAACTGAAATCTGGCTTATTAATTACATCCAGACCTAGGTTAATTTCTAAACCTTTATTCTCAATTGTACCTGCATTGGATACAATAGTACTAAGACCTGAAGAAGTGGGAATTGGAAAGTTTTGAAGCAAATCATCAGTTGTCTTTACATAATAATCAATGTTTGCAAAAATCTTATTATCCAAAAGTCCTAAATCAACACCAATATTATATTGGGTTGTTTCCTCCCATTTCAAGTTTGGATTACCCAATTGATTGGGCGACAAACCGGCCTTAAGAGCATCATTAAAATTAGCGTTTTGGATGCCTAAAAGTGTGAGAGATTGAAGTGGATTAATAGATTGTGATCCAGTTATTCCATAACTACCCCTAGCTTTTAAATTTGAAAACAAAGAAGAATTTTGCATGAAGCTTTCCTCAGAAATTGTCCAGCCTAATCCAAATGAGGGAAAACTAGACCATTTTTCATTCTCTGCAAAAACACTTGAACCATCAGATCTGAAAGTCAGAGAGGCAAAATACTTTTCATTAAAATCGTAATTAGCTCTCACATAATAAGACAGTAAAGTTCTGTCAAATCTATACGACTGAGGAATTGATGGATCTAAACCTAAACCAATTTGACCAGTTCCTAATGCATCAGACGGGTAATCAATTACCCTATTATTTACTCCTCTTTGAGTATTGGTTTGGGAAGAGTATCCTGCAGTTAAATTTAAGTTATGAACGTCATTGAATGATTTATCATAATTCAAGTAAGCCTCAACCAGCTGATTGTCATTTTCAAATGTATTGTAAACCGCACTACTATTTGGTGTCCATCCAACCGCACTGGTCTTTTTATAAAAAGCGTCTCTTACACTATTTTTGGTAGTCAAGCCTGCACGTATATTAAAAGTCAAGCCATCTAATAATTGATATTCGGCAAAAATATTTGCAAAAATATTTTTGTTTGTAGTTATATCATTTACGCTCTCTGCATTTATCTTTGGATCCACAAAATAAAATCTCGATGGATCTAAACCACCTGCAGCAAAGTTCTCAGCAGCTTCTTCTGGTGTGTATGATGGATCACCGATCATTGCCTGAAGAGTAAATGGAGATGAAACATATGCTCCCGATCCAGTATCTTGTCTGTTATTTTTAGAATGAGCATAATTTATGCTTGTACTAACTTTTAATCGATCTGATACTTGCGTCTCTAGATTAGCTTTAAAAGTTCCTCTCATAAACTCAGTTGTAATTAGAACACCCTCCTGTCTAATGTAAGCACCAGATAGTGTGAAGCGAGTCTTGTCAGTTCCTCCCATCACATCCATTGCGTATCTGCTGTAAGCACCATCTTGTAAAACCCTGTCAAGCCAACGAGTCGTTGGAAGACTTGAAGCATTAGCATAGTGAGAGTCAACAATAGAACCATTATCACTAGCTATTTCCTGTTGCCAAAGAGCGTATGATGGTCCGTCCATCATCTCTGGGTATTCAAAAGCACTAGATGTTCCCTGCTCAGCAGTAAAACTTATTTTTGTTCTTTCACCATAATTACCCTTTTTAGTTGTAATTACAATAACCCCATTTGCTCCTCTGGAACCATAAATAGCAGTAGCTGCTGCATCTTTTAAAACATCTACCGACTGAATATCTGATGGATTTAAAAAACTAAGCGTATTAGATGGAACGACTCTAACAGATCCTAGACCTTCAACACTGGCCTCACCTCCTTGAGGAAGTGGATATCCATCCAATACAATCAGTGGTTCATTATTTCCACTAATAGAATTGGATCCTCTAATTCTAATAGATACTCCTCCACCTGGTTCAGCGTTAGTACTTGTTACATCTACACCAGCTGCTCTTCCTTGAAGTGCTTGGTCAAATGTTGGAACAGGGGTTACAGATACATCAGACCCTTTAACAGTTGCTACAGAACCTGTTAGTTCACTTCTGAATTGACTACCATATCCGGTTACAACGACCTCATTCAAGTTTGAAGAATCGAGTTCCATTGAAATTTGTAGATTATCCTTATCACCAATAGTCACTTCTTGTGTTTTGTAACCTATGAATGAAATTGACAATATAGAATCATCTGATACTTCAATACTGAAGTTACCATCAAAATCTGATACAACTCCATTATTAGTTGCACTGTCTAATACGGTAGCACCTGGTAATGGAACTCCCTCATTATCGATTATTGTTCCAAAAATAATCTTTTGAGCAGTTAAAAAATGTGTAGTTACAATACAAAGTACAGCAACTACAATTTTGTACTTATGAAATTTCATATTTGTTATTTTTATTTAGTTTCATTCCAAAAAAATTAAAAAAAATTCACATCTCTATCCTGTAGTATCCTGCAGTCATCTGTATCTGAGTGTTTTAAGTTAGTTGTAATTTAGTCTTTAAAAGAAACTCAGTATAGTGCAGGATACCTATTAATTCATTATTAAATAGATTTAATAAAAAAACTTATGAGGGCATTTTACTTATCTACATTCTTAACACTTCTATTTTTATCATGTACCTTCTCAAACAAAATAAGTTTCGTTGATGAGTTAAAAGAAAAATTTAGAAGTCCAACAGATGAAAATACCCTATGGACATATTGGTATTGGCTGAGAGATGATATCTCAAAAGAAGGAATTACCAAAGATCTTCAGGCTATGAAAAAGGTTGGTATTGGTACTGCCTTCATAGGTAATATTAATCCAGAAGAAATAGATGGTAAAATACCAATGTTGAGTGACCAATGGTGGGATCACATGGTACATGCTGTGGAGGAAGGTAAAAGGTTAGGGGTTGATATAGGGGTTTTTAACTGCCCGGGGTGGAGTCAATCGGGTGGTCCTTGGGTCACCTATGATAAAGCAATGCGGCATTTAGTTTATTCGGAAATTAAAGTTGAAGGAGGGAGAAAATTGGATATCAAATTAGAAAAACCAGTAGTTGGTGGGGAAATTTCCACACCTTATGATAATAGATCACTAGCTGTGAAATCTAGGAAGGATATATTTCAAGATACACATGTATTAGCCTTCAACTCAATTATTGAGGAAAATAACATTGTAAATATGAAAAATTCCAAAATTAAGGTTCATCCCAGTATAGTTGATTATCACAACTTATTTGATTTGGATTCAACAACTGTTTCATCTTTTGCTGGCTCATCAAATAAATATACGTTTGATTTTCAATTAAACAATCCAATGACAGTCAGAAATTTAACATTAAATGTTTCAAATAATACCATAAATCAAAAATGTGAAATCTATGCTAAACTAAATGGAAAATTTTCACTTATTAAAAGTTATGAAGTCGAGAGAGTAAATCTTATGGTTAATGTTGGACCTAATGTTCTCGCCCCTGTTTCTATATCAATACCTGAGACATATTCAAAAGATTTTAGAATCGTTTTTACAAATAAAGAAAAAAACATCCTTAACTCGTTTAAAGCAGAAACAATTAAATCTTGGAAATTATCTGAAATAATTTTATCTGCTGCCCCTAAATTGGAGGATTATAATGAAAAAAATCTTGGTAAAATGCATCCAACACCTTTTCCTAAATGGGATGATTATTTGTGGGATCAACAGCGCGAATTAAGTATGGATGGTTTGAAAATTAAACCTTCAAACGTAATAGATATATCTAAAACTATGGATTCAGAGGGAAGAATTAGCTGGGATGCACCTGAGGGAAATTGGACTATATTAAGATTTGGTATGACTCCTACGGGAACAAAAAATTCTCCATCAGCTCCACAAGGTAAGGGCTATGAAATCGATAAAGCAAATAGTAGATTGGCTAAATTTCACTTTGAACAATATGTAGGCAAATTATTAGATAAAATTCCAGAGGAGAGTAAGGAAGCTTTTAAATATGTAATTGCAGATAGCTACGAAATGGGATCGCAAAATTGGAGCGATGATTATAAAGAAAAATTTGTAGAGAGGTATAACTATGACCCGGTGAAATATTTGCCGGTCTTTTCAGGAAGAATTGTTGGAAGCGTTGATGAGTCAGAGCGTTTTCTTTGGGATCTTAGAAGACTAACTGCTGACTTGATCGCTTATGAGTATGTAGGTGGTCTAAAAAAGGTAAGTAATGATCATAATTTAAAGCTTTGGTTAGAAAATTATGGTCACTGGGGTTTCCCATCTGAGTTTTTATTATATGGCGGTCAGTCTGATCTCATCAGCGGAGAATTTTGGAACGAAGGTTCCTTGGGCGATGTAGAATGTAAGTCTGCCTCCTCGGCAGCTCATATTTACGGTAAAAAAAGGGTGAGTGCTGAGGCATTTACCGCCGCAGGAAGACCATATGTCAGACATCCTGCGTTACTTAAGAAAAGAGGTGATTGGTCTTTTACAGAGGGAATCAATCATTTTGTTTTACATTTATATATACATCAACCTGATGATAAAAGAATTCCTGGGGTAAATGCTTGGTTTAGCACAGAATTTAATAGGCATAACACTTGGTTTTATAAGTCTAAATCATATTTCGATTATTTGAGAAGGTGCCAGTACATGCTGCAATTGGGTGAATATTCTGCAGATGTCTGCTATTTCATTGGGGAAAATGCACCAATAATGACAGGATCTAGAAATCCTGAATTACCTGAAGGATATTCTTATGATTACATAAATTCAGATGTCATTTTGAATAAATTAGATGTTGTAGATGGTAAATTTATTTTACCCAATGGGATTTCCTATGAATTAATGGTTTTACCTCAATTAAAAACTATGACTCCAGAAACACTATCAAAAATTGAATCCTTGGTCAGTAAAGGAGGGAAAATTTATGGTCAAGCTCCTAATTCTTCACCAAGTTTAAAAAATTATCCAAATAGTGACTTAATAGTAAAAAAAATATCCAAATCTATGTGGTCTGGGGAGGAAAATATAAGAACTTACGGAAAAGGAAATGTCATTGATAAGATTCCCTTGTCAGAGGCTTTGGATAAATTAGAAATAAAAAAGGATGTAGATTTAGGGGGTGATTTTTCGGTTTTGTGGACTCACAGAGCTGATGAAAATATGGATATCTATTTTTTAACCAATCAAAGCGATAAAAAAATTGTGTATCAGCCCTCCTTCAGAATAAAAGACAAGCATCCGGAACTTTGGGATCCCATCACTGGTGAGACTAGACCGTTAATTGACTACGAGCAAAAAGAAGATAAAATACAAATCGATATTGAGATGCTCCCCTACCAAAGCTGGTTTGTCATTTTCTCTGACGAAAAACAGACAATTACTGATTATGATACCAAAAACTTTCCTGATTATAAATTATTAAAAAAAATTGATTCACCATGGGAGGTCGAATTTGAAAATAAATCTTTTGGACCACAGGAAGAAAAAGTTTTTGATCAACTTTCTGATTGGACTTTAAATAAAGATGAAAAAATTAAGTTTTACTCAGGATCAGCCACTTACAAAAATAAATTTACTGTTGAAGGTGAATTAAATAAGTTAGATAAAATATTTCTTGACTTAGGAGAGGTCGGAGTGATGGCTTCCCTTAAAATCAACGGCACGGATGTTGGAACAACATGGATTTCCCCTCATCATTTTGACATTTCTAGTGCAATCAAAACTGGTGAAAATCAGATCGAAATTGAAGTAGTTAACGTATGGAGAAACAGATTGACAGGAGATAGTTTTTTGAAAAAAGAAAAAAGATTTACATCTGTTTCGGTTGACACGGACACCAGCGATTTAGGATTAATTTTAAGTAAAAAGGATTCTCTTATATCTTCGGGTTTGATAGGACCTGTTTCGATCAAAGCCTATTAAATTTGTTTTATAAATATGAAAGATAAAATATCAATTGAGCAAATTAAAAATTTTCAAAAAAACGGGTTTTTATTGATAGAAAATTTTTTGTCGAAGACTGAACTTGAATATTGGAAAATCTCTGTTGAAAATGCTATTGAGAAAAGAAACGGTATCAAAATTCCTGGGAAAAATATAAAAGTTGATGGAAATGATGGGGTTAATGAAGATACCGAGTATTATTCCAAAGTATTTGACCAAATGATAAACCTTTGGCAAACTGACAATTATATGAAAGAGATTATGTTTGATGAAAGAATTGGAAAGATGGTATCTAAATTAGGAGGTTTTGATGGAACAAGAATTTGGCATGATCAAGCATTGATAAAAAAACCATGGGCAAATCCCACATCTTGGCATCTTGATACTCCATTTTGGTCATTTAGTGACAGAAGAGCACTTTCGATATGGGTTGCATTAGATGATGCTACATTTCAAAACGGTTGTTTATATTTTATACCTGGATCAAATCATAAAACCAGTTTTAAAAATCCAGGAATTGGTAAAAATATGGATGCAATTTTTAAATTTTATCCTGAGTTTTCAAACACAAAACCAATTGGAGTTCCAATGAGAGCAGGGAGCTGTTCATTTCATAACGGTTTAACAATTCACGGAGCGGGACCAAACATGACAAATCTTCCTCGGCGAGCCATGACATGCGCATACATGCCAGATGGTTCAAAATTTAATGGTATACAAAATATTTTAAGTGATGATTCATTTGCCAATTTGAAAAAAGGGGATTTGTTAAATGACGATTCACAAAATCCAATAATATTTAGTGCTTAACTATGACATTAATGTATTTAATTGTTTTCAACGAAAATTTTTTTTAAGGTTTCTAGGTACTTATAGCCATAAACATCACACGGCATCAAATAACTTGTCTCAGTCCATTCGTTCCAACTATTAATAACAATTAACTGCTGCTGATTTGGTCTCAAGTCAAGAAATTTTTTTGCCTTTCTTAATGCTATTTCGAAATTTTCAGGTGTACTGTTTTTGGTAATGCTTCCGGTAAATTTTTTTGCCCTAGGGCTTGTGTCCCAACCCACAGATACTTGTGGGAAATAGGTTGCCTTATAGTTTTCTGAAACC
>PAHA01000059.1 GCA_002711215.1 Flavobacteriaceae bacterium | reverse complement strand
GATCCTAGGTTACAAAGTAATCTCTTCTCTACTTGAAGCATTTGTTAATGCTGCTGCCAATGCTTTTTACAAACAAGCCAATAACTATGATAAGTTAATCCTACAATTGATGCCAGAGGATGAGTCCCTACCAACCGAAAATATTTATCAGACCCTACTTAACGCCACTTGCTTTGTGGCCAGTCTTTCTGATGGAAAAGCCATGCTACTCGCAGAAAAAATAGGGTTTAAATAGTTTTCTACATTAATATTCCTTTTCAGTTTATACCTTTGGGCGAAAATTAATTGATGCGCTGGATTCCTTTAATTATTTTTTTAATTGTTTTGGAATGGTATGCCTTTCAGGCGCTAAAAACCGCCGTCCAAAATAAAGGATGGTGGGTTTTTTATATTCTGACTGTATTTTCCATTTTAGGCATCTGTATGTGGGAATTATATACCTATGACCGTTCCGTGGGCTGGACCCCATTCATTGCCTACACCATAGGTTTTTTTGTCGCCTTAATCTCGGGTCAATTGGTAATTATTTGTGTACTCTTTTTTGAAGACTTAAGTAGAATCGTCATGGGTGTTTATCATTACTTTTCTTCCGAACAAAAATTTCATTTCCCTAGGCGGAGAAAATTTATCTCTCAAGCAGCCATAACTCTGGGTGCCGTCCCGTTTGCCACCATACTCTATGGGATGTATAAAGGAAAATACAATTACAGGGTACTGCGCTATACTTTAGAATACGACTCCTTACCGGAAAGTTTTCACGGCTTCCAAATCACTCAAATTTCGGATTTACATTGCGGCAGTTTCGACAATTATGAAAAAGTAGCCTATGGCATGGATCTGATCAATGAACAAAAATCGGACCTACTTCTTTTTACTGGAGACATGGTCAACAATAAATCCTCGGAGGCAAAACCTTGGATTGAAAAGATATCAGAAATAGAAGCGCCATATGGGAAATTTTCAGTTCTCGGCAATCACGATTATGGGGATTATAATGATTGGGAAAGTAAGGCCGCCAAACAAAAAAATATGGAAATGATGTACCAAATCCAAAAAGATATGGGTTTTGATCTTTTACTGAATGAAAGTCGATACATTGAAAAAAATGGTGAAAAAATCGCATTGATAGGCGTAGAAAACTGGGGGGCAGGGAGGTTCAAAAAGGCTGGAGATCTTGATAAATCAATTGCCCAAACCCATCCCAATGATTTTAAAATACTTCTCTCCCATGATCCCTCCCACTGGGAAGCAGAAGTTCTCAACCATTCACATCCCTTTCATCTTACCCTCAGCGGTCATACCCACGGGTTTCAGTTTGGTATAGAGATTCCTGGCTGGGTCAAATGGAGCCCCATCCAATGGCGATACAAGCAATGGGCAGGCATCTATGAACAAAAAGAACAAAAACTTAATGTCAACAGGGGTTTTGGATATTTAGCTTATCCCGGTCGGGTGGGAATTTGGCCCGAAATAACGGTGATTACCCTCAAAAAGAGTAATTTATTGATATAATCTCAAAATAAACTACATTTGCGTAGGTGAACCCTTGAAATTATTGAGACATGTCAAAATTTGGTGAACTCATTGATGACAAATTACCATTGCTTTTGGTTTTTTACAACTCAGAGGATCAAGTTTCTAAATCAATGCATCCCATCCTTAAGGATGTAGCAGCAGCCATGGGAGATAAGGGGAAGGTTTTTAAAATTGATGCAGGGAAAAATCTCAAACTTTCCGACGCCCTGAGAGTAAAAGTACTTCCTACTTTAATGATTTATAAACTGGGTGAAATGGTTTGGAGACAAAGCGGTGAGCAGGATGCAAATACTTTGATCAGCCTAATGCAAGATCACTTAGGCTAATTCTGCAAGGTATCTTCTATCGCAAATTTTTCCATTGTCTCATCGAATCGCTTTTGTAAGCTTTTTGCAAAATCATTAGCTCCCATCAGTTCTACCCTGTAAATCAACTCTTGAAAATCGAGTACTTCTCCTTTGATGCGGTCGAAAAATACCTTTCTATTGCTTTGTGAAAAATTGGCAATCATTCCAAATCGCTCCTCGTATTGACTCACAATAGATTCAACCAATGCCTCGGCTTTTTCATTTTGACTCGAGAGGTAGTATCCTTCCACAAAATCAGTGAGAGAGGTGTAGTAATCATAATCTCCGTAAAGATTTTTAAACGGCTGAATTGCCACTGTAAAATGGTCTAATTCTGTTTTCAAAAGTTCACGATCTTTATTGACCAAAATCGCTTCCGTCAGTGTCCTGTAGCGCTCGACCTGAGTGATAATCTCCTCTCCCATCATGTACTGCTCGTTTGGAGTAAGAGATTCAAAATACTCCAACTCATCAATGTATTTAGAGACCACTTTTTTGGCAAGATCTTGCGCAGATTTAAGCTCCCCCAGACGGTAGTAGCCGTCTACAAAAGGTACGAGTAAACTGTAGTATCCAAAATAGTCCAGAGGCATTTTCTCCATCGCCAAATCCAAAATAATTTTAGCTTTTTCCTTTTTCCCTTCTTCCAACAACTTCTCTGCCAATCGCGCCATATTACTCCTAAAAGAAATGCTATTTTTCCGTGTTTCTACATCGTGATAGATATCTGGGCTTTCAGAATTTCCCCAACTCCAATTCATCACAATGTCATACATCAAATCAGCATCTAATCGACCCATGATATAAGGGTTGTTAGTATTTAGCGGGGTTTTAATCGGGACCAATTTGTAAACCAACCCTTCCAATTGCAAGTACTCTTTCATCCAGATGTATTCTGATTCCGCATAGCTTCCTCCCGTAAAATAAATCGGTCTTTTCCAATCGTTATTGGCCAAAATATCCAACATCATGATTTGGTTTTTGGTCATCCCACCATCAGGTAAATCAATATCGATATAGGGTTCGATAAGTGCTTGATCCTCTGGTTTGACAACGCCGCTTTTGAGTACATTTTCTTTATTGACATTCACCCTGATTTTGTTGGTAGGGTAAAAGACCATCTCTTGGGTGTTTTTGGGCAAACGACGGGGATCATCTCCCGCTTGTTCGAGCAGACTTTTATATTTCGTTCTGGGGTGATCGCTCGCCACCCAATTCATAAAGTCTTTGATGTCCCATCTTACGGAATCCAATAAGGATTCGTGCTTGATGTAATCTCTTATACCATAGGCATAGCGAGGATGGGTCATTTGAGAGGGAATGGCATCGCTCTCATAAGTTTTTCTTTTCAACTGATCGATATACCAATCTGTTGCAAGTAGGGAAGTATTAATTGTTTTTACATCGGTGCGGTAACCTTCGATCTCTTGGGCATACCATAGGGCAAAAGTATCATTGTCACCAATAGTGAAAATCATAGCCCCTACATCCTTTTGTATGGACTCTAAATATGACTTTGCCATGGACTGTGCGGTATAACGATCCGAACGATCGTGGTCATCCCAATTTTGAAAAGCCATTAATAAGGGAACAGCCAAAAAACAAAGTCCCACCATCAAGGGAGCAACCGCTTTTGATTTAACAAAGTTCTTTGCCTTATGCGCCAAGGCATAAGCCCCCATTCCAATCCAAAGGGCAAATACATAGAAAGAGCCTACAAGGGCGTAGTCCCGCTCGCGAGGTTCAAAAGGGCGTTCGTTAAGATAAATCTTCAATGCTAGTCCTGTGAACAAAAAGAAAAGCAACAACACCCAAAAACGTTTCGGGTCTTGTTCGTAAACAAAAATAAGCCCCATGAGTCCCAACAAAAAGGGAAGGAAAAAATAAGTGTTTCGCGCTTTATTATTTTTGGCATCCTCAGAGATTTCTGATTGGTTTCCCAATCGAAGATTGTCTATAAATGGTATTCCACTGATCCAATTACCCTTTAGTATATCATATGTTCCTGCTATATCATTTTGTCTTCCCGTGAAATTCCACATAAAATACCGCCAGTACATGTAACCGATTTGGTATTGAAACAGAAATTGAAGAGAGCTCCAAAAACTAGGTTTCTTGATCTCCAAATAGGGGGATAATGTCCTGAAAAACTTGTGGTAGTCGTCTCCTGTCACCACTCCATCCAGGACATCCTCTCGAAATTCATCGACCCGACTGCGCAACATTTCATTGTTGCGGTATTCGGGAATAATAGAAAACTCCAATGGCCCTGTGAAATTCATGTAATTTCCTGAATGTTCTGAGCTCCACAGACGGGGTAAAAAACCTCTGTGATTACTGTTGGAGTTGATTTTTGATCTCTCCCAGTGGTTGACGATGAAATATTTTCCGGTTTTGTAATCCCTTTCGTATTTGGGTTTGTCGTCTACATAGGGTTCGGTTTCATCTTGTCCAGCATACATATCGGAAAATAGGGGACCGTAAAACAGATGAGTTTCGGGATACTGCTCTAAGTTGTAATAGGCCAAAAGTGAACGGGCATCTGAGGGAGAGTTTTCGTTAATTACTGTATTGGCATTGGCCCGAATGGGAATCATCAACCAAGAGGAAAAGCCCACTAGGACAAAAAGTACACATAAGATACCGGTATTGACATTGATCCATTTTTGGCGACGGGTGAGACGCAGAGTATAATAAAAAAACAGGACAAAACACAAGCCTGCAATCAGGGTGCCACTGTTAAAAGGAAGCCCCATTTTATTAACAAAAAACACTTCTGACTTTCCAAAAAAAGCAAGTGTAGTGGGCAGTAGTAGCTTGAAGATGAATAGAAGTATGGCGACAGATATCAGGTTGGCCAAAAGGAAACTTTTAACAGTTACTTTCGGGGTATTTTTAAAATAGTAGATCATCCCAATGGCTGGAATAGTCAATAGTCCCATAAAATGAACTCCAAAAGATAAGCCGATAATAAATGAAATGAGTAACAACCAGCGATCTCCCCTGGAAGTGTTCATGTCTTGCTCCCATCTGAGTCCCAACCAAAAAAGAAGGGAAAGTATAAAGGTGGCCATCGCATAGACCTCTGCCTCTACGGCATTGAACCAAAAGCTATCGGAAAAACAGAAGGCCAATGCCCCTATGGAAGCGCTTCCAAAGAAAGTCAAACGGTCAAGAGTGCTTTCTAATGATTGGAAGTTAGGTAATTTTTTCATTAAAAGGGTTAACGTCCAAAAAAGAAAGAGTACGGCAAAAGCACTCGAAAACACAGACATATAGTTGACCATAAGAGCAATGTTTTCTGGTGATGAAGAAAAAAGAGCGAAAAAGGCCCCCATCATCTGAAACAATGGTGCTCCTGGGGGATGCCCCACTTGGAGTTTGGCAGCGGTAGCGATGTATTCACCTGCATCCCAGAAACTAGCAGTAGGCTCAACGGTAAAGCCAAAGGTCAAAAGGGCAACACTGAATACGCCCCAACCAAAACTCCGATTCCAAAATTGGAAAGTATTGATGGACATGTAAAATTTTTGTATCACGAATTTATGAATTAAATAAAAAATATGCCTTTTGGCGCTGAATTAAGTTTGGGAGATTTTGAAACGAATTGTTTGGCATCAAAAAACTTTAATATAAATTTGCAATTCAACTTTGATGGCCTATGGTGTAACTGGCAACACGTCTGATTTTGGTTCAGAAGAGTCTAGGTTCGAGCCCTAGTAGGCCAACAAAAAAAGATATGCCGGTATTGTTATCCCTTTTTTCTTACCAAAAGTTATCGTGTTTATCTGAAAATCTATTTCGCGATACTATAAAATCATTCTACATGATCACAATTTCATCTGCATACAAAATAGCAGGCTTTCCAGCGTTAATATGCCAGCTGGGCATTTTTAGGGGACTTTCCGCATGCACCTTGATATATCGGGCTTTGGTACCTTCAAAAGCGGTGGCAAAAGTTTGAAAAGGAAGCTTGACAATATCGGGGTTTTGTGCTGGGTCGGGATTGTTGGAATTATCAATTTTGATTATTGGTCCAAATTTTTTTCCATCTTTAGAAGTGGCATAAGTCACATATTTTGGGAGAATGAGTTGGTGCCAGTTGGCCTGAGCCTGAACATTGAGAAAATCCATTTCAACAGAGCGAATGGACATCACTTCTCCCAAATCCAAAATGAATTCCATATGTTTTCCCTTATAAGCGACCCAATTGGCATCCTTATCGGGAAACCTCCACGACTCAAATGCCCCGAAAATGCCATCGGTCAATCGTTCTAGATTGTCTTCTCCAAATGTAGGCTGGGTAATCGGGATAATTTTTTTCTTGTAAGAAATGGCCTCACTCATTTGTTCCATTCTGTCAAACATCCTCCTGAAGTTATCGGCATAGTCATCAATAGTAATGGCCCGCTCTCCAATTCTGAGGATTCCTTCTTTTTTGGCGCGAACTACAAAACCTTCAACCTTTTCTCTCATCTCAGGCTTGGGGATAACCCTGCCCTGACTATTGTTTTCATAAAAACTCCTTGGCTCACCAACAGGTATTTGACCTGCAATTTGAATCTCTGCAATCATAAGGGGCAATCTTGCCGCTATCACCCGGATGTACTTTTCGCCTTCTCCTCCCACTGCTCTCTCTGCCTCATCAAAAAAGAGGTTGTATTCCTTAATCATATCTGGCGCTAGGTAATTATTTACGGCATCTCTGGGGTCTCCGAAAATATTCAGCCTAAAATTGTCATTTAGCAGGGCATTGCGCATGCTGTCAATGTACTTTTTGATAGCCGTAGATGCCTTACCATAATAACCCTCTAAAAAATCATCAATAATGGCATTGGGATCTGAATTGGGGTTCCACATCAATTTAGTAATAAGATAGGCCCTAAGTTGTCCAAACTCTCCTTTATTACCCGTGGCCTGCATAAATAACGCTCTAACATTATTTTGGATGTAAAATTTTATATTGGGACCAATGGTGTGCAAGTTGGGAAAAGGACTCACAGGATTGGCAAATTGTATATTATAATCCCAGATCAAAATATCTTTGCTTATTTTCCCCCAGTCCTGCAAATCACTTGTAAATGCAGGATCGGTATCAAAAACAGGTTTTTCCCTGGTGCTTTCAATATTACAAAGCATAATGTTAACATTGGGCTCTGCTAAGATATTACTTGGGGCTGCTCTGGTATACCAATAGGCCAAAGTCGAGATAACTTTTTCGGGAAACTCCCGCGCCACTTTGTTGACAAACCAAATCATCGACCCGCTGGGTAAATCTCCGTATTCTTTATTGAGAGCACTACAGGGTCCGCATTGGCAGTATTTATCATTATCATTTTGACTCACAGACCAGTATTTTGCGTTGGGATTTTTCTCTATTCTTTTTCTCAAATCGGCTACTAAAGTCTTAAAGACATCTTCATTGGATAAACACAATTGGGTTACAGGATTTCGGTCTCCGTCAATAAGAGAAAAATACTCAGGATGAGTTTTCCCATACTTGTCTGGTGGAATCAACACCTCGAAAGTATGAACAAATAAACCCCAAGAGTCCCTTGACGAATGTTTATGCCAAGCAGAATACTCTTGATTTCTCGCATCATAGTAATTAGTCGTTCGATATTTGATTGTGGGAACTTTCACCTCATCCTTGGGCATACTAAAGGAAGTAGACTGAGGGATCATTACTGGATCGTCTGAACTATATTTTCTAAAGCCAAAAGACTCTAATAGAGAATATACCCCATTGATTAAACCGTTTTCTTTACCCCCCAATAGGATAAGATTGTTATCCAACCGTTTGAAAAGATAGCCGTCCTCGTCCAAATTTTCTGGGTTGAGTTCAGCACGCAAGGCATAATTGGTTTTTCCTACATAAATGGCATTTTCTCCTCTGTATTTTTGCTCATTGATCACCTGTAGTTGACTTGACATTTTTGACAAGAAAAGTTGTAGGGTTTCGGCCGCGTTTTGTTCATGAGCAGTGGCCTGGGAAGGGAGAACGATACTGTAATTGGTTTTTCCTTCTATGACGAGTTCTTTTAGTGTATTCATATCTCCAAAACAACCATAATGGGAAAGAGCAACAAAGCCTCCTACAGTAACTCCAGAGGTTTTTAAGAAATCTGAACGGGAAATTTTATTTTTCTTAGAATACATAATACAATGGTTGGTTTTTGATAAACATTTTAAATGTATAAGGAGCATTAAGACATAACTAATATAAGAAACTCTGGGATAGATAGTAATGTTGCTCCCCTAGGATTATTAAACCCATATAAGTTGAACTACCTGTAAAGTTTTTTTGTTAGATTTACTTCAAACCTGAATAATTTGTTTTTTCTAAGAGAAATACTTTTTCAACACAGGCTATTGAGCGTTTTCTGGTTGCTATTATTCCCCTTTTTTATAATAAATGCCCAATCCAGTAGTGGTGTTGAATTGACTGCCAATCCCTCTCAGCTTTATTGCCCACTCACAGAACAACCCATTGTCACCGATTTTTATATTAAAGGGACGTTAGAAGGAGGCATCTCTGCAATTTACATTCAGGTCTCATCTGGTTTTAATCAAAGTGAAGATGTATTAAAGCTTAACGAGAATTTTGAAAACATAATTCCTTTATGGAATGCCTCAGAAGCCAAATTAACACTTAGCAGTACCGATGGTTCAGTGCTATCTATTGCAGAACTTATCCAAGCAGTAAAATCAGTCGTATTTTACAGTTCTCAGTCGAATCCTGTCAGGGACAAATCTATATCTATCACTATAGGTGAGGCAAATTACCTGCCCTCTTCTGGTCATTATTACGAATTTGTAAGTGCCCCGAATATTACTTGGATTGATGCCAAAAATGCCGCTGAAAAAAAATCTTATTTCGGCATGCAAGGGTATTTGGTTACAATACAATCTAAAGACGAAGCGCTTTTAGTGGGTGAATTAAGTCCAGGTGTAGGTTGGATTGGGGGAACAGATGAAGAAAAAGAGGGCATTTGGAAATGGGCAGGTGGCCCCGAGGAAGGAACTGTATTTTGGGAGGGAGGTCAAAATGGTTCTTCTCCAAATTTTGCCTTTTGGAATAATGGCGAACCAAATAATTGCTGTCAGGGAGAGGATTATGCTCACATTACAGACAATTCAGTAGGGATTATTGGGTCATGGAATGACCTTCCCAATAAGACAAGTTCAAGTGGCAATTTTCAGGCCAAGGGATATGTCGTGGAATATGGCGGTATGCCAGGTGACCCTGAACTCGATTTCTCGACCAGTACACAATTGATTATACCTAAGATCACAGAAGTTAATAATGTAGAGGGCTGTGCAGATAATCCTCTTACAATAGATATTTCCGCTAATGTAGAACAAGTAGGTTGGTATGATAGCGAAACGGGTGGTAATCTACTTTTTGAAGGTTTATCTTACACGACTCAACAGAGTGAGACCACGACCTTCTGGCTCCAACCCAATCCTGTGGATTGTTCGCAAAAACGTATGTCACTAAAAGCAACTATATATCCCTATCCAAAAATCCTGACTCCCTTACTCATCATTGAACAATGCGATGAAGACAACTCTAATGATGGGATAGCAATTTTTAACCTTACAGGCTTTGAATCTAGGTTATCCGAAAATTATTTAAATGAAACTTTTGAGTATTATACCTCAAACGATTTTTCGGAAAGTACTAAAATCCTAAATCCTTATGCGTTTCAAAATATAGCATTTGAGCAAAAAATTTATGTAAAGGTTACAGCTCCTGGAGATTGTTTTGAAACCGCGGCCATCTTACTCAAAGTCAGTGCCAATTTGATCGATACAGATTTTTTTGAATCTTTTGAAACCTGCGAAACAGCATTCAAAAGTCAACCAGCTGGGATAGAAAGCTGGGATCGGAGTACTTTCGACAAATTACGATCATCCGTAATTGGATCTGATGTCAAATTTCAAGATCAAAATATTCAGGTCTCATTTTACAGCAATAAAAATGATGCTTTATTGGGAAGCAATGCGATCAAATTTCTCTCCCCACAAGATTTATATTTGATGGAAACACCCTACCTCCAAAAAATTTGGGCAAGAATTGACAATTTGGATTTAGATCAAATTTCTTGTTTGGGTATTCATGAAGTAGCCTCTTTAAAAGTGAATAAACTTCCTGAGTTTGAACGAACCGATAGTAAAGAAATTGTATGCCTCAATCTCGATCCTATTGAAATTGGTGTGAAATCATCTGATGAAAGGGTATACAGTTATAGCTGGGAGCACAATGGAGTCGCTTTCGAAAATAATATTGTCGATCTTGATGAAATTATAATTGTAAATGAAGGAGGTCGTTATGTGGTTACAGCTTCTACAACGGATGGCACTAACTGCTCTAGATCCATGGAGATCATATTGACTCAATCTGAAATAGCTCAGCTGTCTCATGAGGATATTAGAGTTGAAGACCTCATAGGTGACACTGGAAATATTACTTTTAATACCGAAAATATAGGATCAGGAGATTATGAATACGTCCTTGGGGATTCCTTAGGACTTTATCAAGATGAACCCTTTTTTGAAGGGATTTATCCTGGTATTAAACAACTGTATGTACGAGACAAAAATGGATGTGGTATTGCTGAAATTAAGGTTTCCCTATTGGGTCATATGAAATTTTTTAGTCCCAACGGAGACGGGATTAATGACTATTGGCGGATATTGGGAGTAGATTCATTTTTTCAACCTAATACTAGAATCTATATTTACGACAGATATGGAAAATTATTGGTGAATTTTCGGCCTTCAGACTTGGGCTGGGATGGAACTTTTAACGGTCGTCCTTTACCGCAAAATGATTATTGGTTCCAAGTATTTTTTGAAGATGGGCGGTCACACAGTGGTCACTTTAGTTTATTGAGAAACCCCTAGAGATGCCATTTAAAAATTATTGTTTGAAATTAATGTTATTGCTAAATTTTTGGGCAAAAGGTCAAATGAATCCTTTATATTTCAACGAATATTTGTCAGAAAATTATTACACCCTTCACCCTGCTATGGCAGGGTTGAATTTAACGGGTATAAGGGTGGATCTAGGCAGTCGACAACAATGGATGAATATCGTCCAAAGACCCAGAACGCAATTTCTTAGTATAGAGTATAAAACTTCTCCAAAAACCACCCTTGGTTTTGTTGGTGTTAATGACAAAAATGGCTACCACAGTCAATATAAATATAACTTTACCTATTGCTTTAGAATTTACTTAAACGATCAGGTTTGGAAGACCAGAAGATCCTTTCCTACAAAAAACGATAATATTCAGGAATTGTCCTTTGCTCTCAATGTGGGTCGGTCTGGAATAAATCTAAATCAGAGTAGTTGGATTCGTACCACTCAAGACCCGCTATTGAATAAAAATCTAATAGACGATAACTACACCACTTTTGATGCTGGCATTGCTTATGTATCGACTCGGCTTTCGGTTCAATTGTCATTCCATAATTTGGCCTTTGTTGCTTCAAATCTGAAAGACAGTAATAATGAGAATTTTTATAACGTATGGGCTAATAAAATTTATTTAGGGGCTTTGCAGTATGAAATATATACTAAAAAAGGTTGGAATTTTGAACCCTCTTTTTTATTTCAATTGGAAGAAAAAACCAATGAAAACACTTTGGATTTGAATTTTAAGGTTTATAAAATCATCAGAAATGGAAGATTATGGATGGGAATTTCCCGAAGACAAAACAATATCAAAGGAGGAAGTTTAAACGGCATTTCAACAGGTCAGAATTACAAACATTGGACAGGAGTTTTGGGTTTAAATTTTAGGAGGAAAAAATTTGGATATCAATACACTAAAGCCCTGGGAAAAGTAAGTTTTAGTAATCAAGGGATACATTATATTAGCTTTGGATTCCAGCTGTAAAAAGAGAAAAATCAACAGAATTNTTTTNTATTTNNANTNAATAAAAAAGTTCAAATTGAATTTCACACTATTCACATATGGTTGTGTAATGACTTTTNACGGTNTAGCACAAAGGTTTAGCAATAGCCAAGTGGNAAATNATNTTGTCGNAAAATTTATTTTTTTAGAATATNAATNATAGGTTTTAAGAAATAGANTTTANNNGTCNTCTGTTTTANNNAAAATAACCCCTTNNGTCANTGNTGTANACCAATCCCTAGATTTCATCTTCCANTTTNATTTCTAAANCTGAATAGNCAATCNGTAGCGTTANTTTATAATGCTTCAAATCCANTGGTTTATCGGTNTAGTTTTAAGNGTTTAGCNCGAACTNGATNTTTATAATTACCNTATACAAAGTTTCTAAATNGGCATTGACNATTTNCTCGGTTTGAGCCNCTGTNTTGTAANNGAATAGTTTATATTTTTATTTATNTGATTCANAAAATTCGATNTNGTCCNAATATTTCGGTAAATGCATTTTAATTANCCCCTGTAGTNACCATACCNAATTNTTTTCGGACAGATATTTGTCCTTTTCCTNATTCCTATAATATCGATTNTTAACNAAATCTTGTTACCATTGTACNCTTAAAAAATTAATACGCCATTGTTNNCCTATTTTGGTTTCNTTTGGNNGAGCGTTNGAGTTCTATNAAAATATTCATGGAAATGGCCATTTCTANAGACCAGTATTCATTTTTGTNTTTTAGAATTNTTTANTGTCCCCTCTATGTGTNNNGCGGTTTTNGNGTCTTGGATGTNCNAGTTAAATCGGATTTACACAAGTATTATANGGCCAATCCAGCAACAAATACCAAACNCNATTTAAGGCATTGATTTNAATCTCCNCATAGTTGTGATTGGTGTTGGAAGNNGCTCATAAACANTTAAAATCATTNTNTTANAANATAACATTATCCCAATTCTTTAGGGTAGNCCATANGTNATTTTCCTNAAGGTGTTATNAAATATANAGAAACTNCTNACCCCAAAGCATTTTAAGTCGTGTTTTTNGNTGGATATTTTCTCCNCTCCANTATCAATAAAGTNCTCAGNGAATGANGCCTTTTACCAGCCAGANTCTTNCNCTTTCCCGACTATTTCAATAGAATGATTTGCCCTTGGNGATNAGATAGGTGCGNNGTTTGATAATTTCATCANTAANANAAATGGTTNNGGACCCATTTTCAAAGCCGAATANCAAANGNATTNTACCCATTNGAGGTAAGTAAGGAATTTNAAAATTCAGNATATTGTGAAAATAATTTCACCCTTTCAATGAGGCNNTCAAATACTCCCGATTCATTCTGGCGATATTTTCAAGTGAGATNCCTTTNGGGCACTCTACCTCACAAGCGCCAGTATTGGTACAATTTCCAAAACCCTCNTCATCCATTTGNTTGACCATATTCATCACCCTGTCAGTGGCCTCTACTTTTCCTTGNGGTAATAGAGNGTATTGGGAAACTTTGGCAGAAACAAATAGCATTGCAGATGCATTTTTACAACTAGCTACACANGCTCCACANCCAATACAAGANGCCGCATCAAACGCCTTATCAGCATCGTGCTTATCTATGGGAATAGCATTCGCGTCTTGGGTATTTCCAGATGTATTAACACTAACAAAGCCTCCAGCTTGCTGGATACGATCAAAGGCNGATCTATCCACAGCTAAATCCTTGATTACAGGAAAAGCATTGGCCCTAAACGGTTCAATNGTGATGGTATCACCGTCATTGAATTTACGCATATGCAACTGACAAGTAGTTACTAATCGATCTGGGCCATGCGCCTCTCCGTTGATGAACATCGAACACATACCACANATTCCCTCACGACAATCGTGATCAAAAGCCACAGGATCCTCTCCACTAGCAATTAATTGTTCATTGTGCATNTCCATCATCTCCAAAAATGACATATCAGGTGAAACATCTGAGATNGAATAGGTAACCATCTNGCCATTTGNATTAACGTCAGCTTGTCGCCAAATTTTGAGTGTCAAATTCATACTTTTCTTATTTNTAGGAGCGNGTTTTTACTTCAATTTCNTCATATTTTAAATCTTCATTTCGTANTACTGCATTTGAGGGNTCTCCTTTGTATTCCCANGCAAAAACAGACGTAAAGTTTTTATCATCCCGCATAGCCTCTCCCTCAGGTGTNTGGGATTCNTCTCTAAAGTGACCNCCACAAGATTCTGTTCTCTCTAGGGCATCTTTGGCAAACAACTCCCCCAATTCAAGGAAATCTGCTACNCGTCCAGCTTTNGCCAACTGTTCATTAAACTCATCGGCAGTTCCNGGGACATTTACTTTTTTATAGAATTCTTCTCTTAGGGCTTTAATTTCAGTAATGGCTTCTTTCAAGCCTTTTTCATTTCTAGACATNCCACATTTGTCCCACATGATTTTACCNAGCTTTTTGTGATAATAGTCAACAGAGTTTTTTCCTTTGNTATTGATAAAAGCGTCCAATCGGTCNCTCACCTCTTTTTCTGCNGCATCAAACTCTGGACATTCTGTAGAAATAGGTCCNGTTCGNATGTCACCAGANAGGTAATCTCCAATGGTGTANGGCAATATAAAATATCCATCNGCNAAACCTTGCATCANNGCGGAAGCTCCNAATCGGTTGGCTCCATGATCAGAGAAATTGGCTTCACCAATNGCATANCAGCCCGGTATNGAAGTCATTANGTTGTAATCCACCCAAACACCTCCCATGGTATANTGAACCGCAGGATATATCATCATGGGAGTTTCATAGGGATTTTGATCTACAATTTTCTCATACATCTGAAAAAGGTTACCGTATTTAGCACGTACNACCTCTTGACCAAGTTTTTTAANCAATAAAGTATCCTTTTCATCAAATCCTTTTATNTGGACTTGTTCCTTACCATAACGGGTGATTGCAGCNGCAAAATCTAAGTAAACNGCCTCACCTGTTTTGTTAACACCAAAACCAGCNTCGCATCGTTCTTTTGCNGCNCTTGAGGCCACNTCTCTGGGTACTAAGTTTCCAAAAGCAGGGTAACGCCGCTCNAGATAATAGTCACGATCTTCCTCCGCAATTTCGGTAGGTTTCAATTGACCTTCTCTTATGGCCATTACGTCTTCTAATTTCTTGGGCACCCAAATCCTACCATCGTTTCTCAAGGATTCTGACATCAGAGTCAACTTGGATTGATGCTCTCCCGATACCGGAATACAGGTAGGGTGTATTTGGGTAAAACAAGGATTGGCAAAGTGCGCNCCGCGTTTGTGAATTTTCCATGAAGCAGAAACATTNCTTCCCATTGCATTGGTAGACAAAAAAAATACATTTCCATAACCTCCTGAAGCAATGACCACTGCATGAGCACTGTGCCTTTCAATTTTACCATTCACCAAATTTCTGGTGATGATTCCTCTGGCTTTCCCATCTAATAGTACAAGATCCATCATCTCATGACGGTTGTACATTTTTATTTTTCCNCGACCAATTTGACGNTTCATTGCTGAATANGCACCTAATAGTAGTTGCTGACCAGTTTGTCCTTTGGCATAAAAAGTTCNGGAAACCANTACCCCTCCAAATGAGCGGTTGTCCAACAAACCACCATAATCTCTGGCAAAGGGCACTCCTTGAGCAACACATTGATCTATAATATTAGTAGACACCTCCGCCAAACGGTATACGTTGGATTCTCTNGAACGATAATCTCCCCCTTTNATNGTATCATAAAAAAGGCGGTAAGTAGAATCTCCATCCCCTTGATAGTTTTTTGCAGCATTAATTCCACCTTGGGCNGCTATNGAGTGGGCTCTTCGGGGAGAATCTTGAAAACAAAATGTTTTGACATTGTANCCCAANTCAGCCAAAGTCGCTGAAGCTGAAGCTCCTGCAAGNCCNGTCCCCACNACTATTACATCGATCAAACGCTTATTNGCTGGGCTGACCAAGTTAATNTTACTTTTNTGNTTGGTCCATTTTTCAGACAAACTTCCCTGCGGTACTTTTGAATCTAACTTTACCATTTGATTAACCGTTTAAGTGATGAAAAATTGCAACAAAAATAAAACCTACCGGTATAACTAAGGAAAAGGCTACCGTGAACCATTTTATTCCTCGCGTATATTTGTTATTGAGNCCTACCGATTGAAAAGANGAAGCAAATCCATGATATAAGTGTAATGCTAAAAAAGCAAAAGAGAGAACATAAATTCCCACCCTNACTGGATTATGAAATTTATGAACCANTTCACCATAATAACGGTCAGGATCTAAAGGTAAAATCTCTACNTATTTATANTTNATTTCTGGAACCCAAAAATCATAGAAATGTAATCCTAAAAAAGAGAGAACAACAATTCCTGTTATAATCATATTTCTAGANACCCAACTGGCATTAGCAGAACCATTGAAAGAAACATATTTAANNCTTCGCGACCTAGAATTNTTAATCTGTAATACAAACCCCATTACAAAATGAAAAATAACACCAAAAATGAGAACGGGTTGTAAAATAAATTGAACAACGGGGTTGTTTCCCATAAAATGNGAAATAAAATTAAATGTCTTTTCACTAAAAACAGANGTAATATTGATTGTAAAATGCTGNCCCAAAAAAAGTATTAAGAAAAGCCCNGATAGNGCCATCGATACCTTTCTGGCGATAGTAGTCGATATCATTTATTTTGGTTTNTTANAACAAAATTAGTCCATAAACGTTGAATAGAAAAACCTTGGTGCCTAAATTTTGNAGCGGCAAANANATTACNACATATGTTTAATTATGTCTGGTAAATTATCCTTAAAATCANATTATNGTTAAACAAAACTTGAATTTCATTTATATAACTANATTNAAATTTAATAATTTTAAAATATTTTAATATTTCAAGAGCNAGGCAAATGCGCTATCGTCCACTATCCTCTAATTTTTACATCAAAAATAGAGACCATTTTATGCAGGCGATGNNGCCNGGTGGNCTNGCNGTTTTTAATTCCAATGACATNTATCCCATAAGTGCAGATAGCACCCTTCCNTTTGCGCAACATNGAGATATTTTTTACCTCTGTGGAATAGATCAAGAGGAAAGTATTTTATTATTATTTCCAGATGCACCAAAAGCTGAGCACCGTGAAATACTATTCATCACAGAAACAAATGAAATGATTGCAGTTTGGGAAGGTAAAAAGCTCACCCAGAAAAAAGCTAGTGAACTGTCNGGAATTAATAGCATTTATTGGATAGACACTTTTGAAAAAATGTTTGAAAAACTGGCTCTAGAAGCAAAAACATTCTATTTTAACACCAATGAACATCCAAGATCAAAGNNAGAGACCCAAACCCGTGAGGATCGATTTATCAAATGGGCCAAAGCAAAATTCCCCAATCACCCNANCGAAAAAAGTAATTTTATTTTACAAAAGCTCAGATCAGTTAAAAATCCTGAAGAAATAAAGCAAATCCAGAATGCTGTAGACATAACTGAAAAAGGCTTTCGCAGAGTTTTACCATTTGTCAAGCCCGGGATATGGGAATTTGAAATTGAAGCAGAATATGCCCACGAATTTTTAAGAAATAGATCGGATGGATTTGCCTACACACCTATAATAGCCTCTGGAATCAATAGCAATGTTTTGCATTATATTGATAACAATAAGCAGTGCCAATCTGGTGATTTGATATTAATGGATGTGGGAGCAGCTTACGGTAATTATGCCAGTGATATGACCCGTACAATTCCNGTNTCAGGAAAATTTAGCCCCCGACAAAGGTCNGTTTACGAAGCTGTTTTGAGGGTAGAAAAATCAGCCATTCAGNTATTGGTTNCTGGAATTCTAATNAAGGAATACCATCAAGAANTAGGTAAAATAATGACNGCGGAGTTGAGCGGTCTTGGGCTTTTGGACCAAAAAACAATTAAAAATCAAGACCCCGAAAANCCTGCTTACAAGAAATATTTTATGCATGGGACTTCTCACCAATTGGGCCTGGATACCCACGACTATGGATTAATGGACCAACCNTTAAAAGCCAACATGGTNCTAACGGTAGANCCTGGAATTTACATTCCAGAGGAAGGTTTTGGTATTCGTATTGAGGACGATGTGGTTATACAGGAAAAAGGNNCTCCTANNAATCTAACGAAAAACATTCCCAAAGAGCCTGATGAAATTGAANATTTGATGCAAAAAANCTGTTNANTCNNGAAGTNAAGTAATTTNTTCNGTNATATTTTCAATCNCNTATAAATTAGCTAAAGCATTTTAAATGNNNGATTTGTNCTCCCCCAATTCANTTCNTNTTACTGCAAATTCCTCCNNCTCANTCAAATCACTTAATTGGGCTTNTNTATNNCCTTTTTGCTTTCTGAAAAATGAGATTNTTTTACCCAATTCCNTTAAAAATAATTTATCCNNTNCCTCCANNNNCTATGCTTAAATATTATCAAGNTAGTANATGTGNTNAAATTTTAACAGAACTTTTATATTCTTTTTGATTGAGNTTANTTAAAATTTGTNTNAATAAAAGTCAGGNCTNNACCCCCTTGTCNGGCTTACATCNACANNCTTTCNCACAGCTNTNGTTGGNTGCGGGATTGTTTTTTGGTCTAAATTTATTTATNAGANANAANACAGACCACAANACCAAAAAAGATGCCAAANTATATTGTAATGCCTCCATTATTTNAGAATTTGATAAGCTATNAAAGCTNCAATATAAGCAATCGTTGTCATTGAAAAAAGCTGAATNGNGGGCCATTTCCAGCTNTTGGTTTCTTTTTTTACNACAGCCAATGTNCTCATGCACTGCATNGCAAAAACATAAAAAAGCATCAATGAAATTCCTGTTGCTAAGTCAAATAGTAAAGATCCATCTTGACTGACCTCTCCTGCCATTCTCTCTTTGATNGTTTNATNNCCATCATTTTCAACACTGTATATGGTTGCTAAAGTTCCAANAAAAACCTCCCTNGCAGCAAANGAACTTANCAAGGCNATTCCAATTTTCCANTCATATCCCAAGGGAAGAATAGTGGGTTCGACAGATTNACCTATGATACCGATGTAAGAGTTTTCTAACCTGAAGGATGCAATTTTGTTTTCCAGTTCCNGNTCACTTATGGATTGACCTGCATATTCTTGACTTACGATTTTCTTTGCATTGGAAAATTTTTCTCCNGGGCCAAAAGAGGCNAAAAACCATAATAATATGGAAATTGCCAATATTATCTTACCTGCCTCAACAACAAATGAACGGNTTTTTTCCCAGACCGTAAGCGCTACATTTCTNNGNAGAGGAANCTTATAGTTGGGCATCTCAACTACAAAATANGATTTATTGTGANNTNTGATCAATTTATTGAGAANAGNAGCAGAAACAATGGCCATTAAAAAACCNATTAGATAGAGTCCCATCAAAGTTAACCCCTGATAATTGATACCAATTAATCTGTCGTCTGGAATCACTAGTGTGATNAAGATCATATAGACAGGTAGACGAGCTGAACANGTGGTAAAAGGAANCACCAGTATGGTAATTAATCNCTCCTTCCAGTTTTCGATATTTCGAGTGGCAAGAACAGCAGGAATAGCACATNCAGTTCCAGAGATCAACGGGACGACACTTTTTCCGCTCAAACCNAATTTTCGTAAACCTCGATCCATCAAAAAAACAACGCGACTCATGTAGCCAGTTTCCTCNAGTATNGAAATAAACAGNAATAGGAAAGCGATTTGCGGAATGAAAATTACAATACCTCCTATGCCAGAAATAATCCCNTCAGTAATAAGACTNGTCANTACCCCCNCTGGCATTTGTNTTTTTAACCACNCACTTAATTGNGCAAATCCATTATCTATATAATCCATTGGCACGCTGCTCCAATCAAAAATNGCNTGAAAAATGGAAAGTAAAATGAGAAANAANATNACATAACCCCAAAACTTGTGAATTAANAAATTATCTAACTTGATTCTCAGATCGGTTGCCTCATCTCGATTTACTTGATAAGATTCCTTTAAAATTTGATTGATGGTTTGATAACGTTTTATAGTCTCTTGCTGTTGTAGTTTTTTNANATAGGATTTGGGTTGGGTTTTAAATNTTGAGGAGTCGGGAACTTTTTGGCGTTTCAATGGGGTAAAGTTNACATCTTGAGTAATGATCAACCANAGCTTGTANAGCGATTGATTGGGAAAGGCATTTTTTAGACTTTCAAAATAATCTTTTTCAATACTNGAGGTATCCATTAAAGGAGCATTAGAAATGGTACGATAATNTACTAGNGTTTGCTTAAGTTTATNTATTCCNTAGTTGAGACGNGTACTNACAAAAACTACCTTGGTATCAAGTTTTTGTTCAAGCTTNTCAAGATCAATTTTAATGCCTTTCCTTTTCATCTGATCTGACATATTGATCACCAAAACAGTTGGAATTTCCAAATCCTTGATTTGAGTAAATAATAGTAAATTTCGCTTTAGGTTTTCAACATCAGTAANCACTACTGCAACATCAGGAAAATCAAAATCATTTTTATTGAGCAGTAGCTCTACCACTACACTTTCATCCATTGAAGAGGCATTAAGGCTGTAAGTNCCAGGCAGATCAAGGATTCTNGCTTTGGTCAACCGATCCAATTTACAGCTGCCTTGCTTTTTTTCAACCGTAATCCCTGGNTAATTCCCGACCTTTTGATTTAATCCTGTTANAGCATTAAATACAGATGTTTTCCCTGTATTGGGATTACCAATCAGTNCAACGTTTANNTTTTTAATCATTNACTAGGGGTTTAACCATAATGAAACGGGCAAACTCTTTTCTGATGGCTAGGTGGGNTTCATCAATTTTTAAATACAAAGGATCGCTAAAAGGGGCGAGGTAAAGTAATGAAATTTCGTTGCCNGGAAGACATCCCATTTCNATCAGCTTTAAGGGTAAAAAATCGGTTTCAATTGATTCNATNATCGCTTTTTGTCCAATACCCAATTGATCCAGTGGGAACATTATTTAGAATGACTTTTAAAAACAAAATTATGAATTTTGCCCAATCTGTAGCGACAATNNGAATTTTATTTAAGANGGAAAGTATTCTTGGATCAGCATGTCAATTTCATCGAGCAAACGATTGATTTCGTCCCTATCAGTTCCATCATAAAATCCTCTAATTCTTCNGTCGGGATCAATTAAAATAAANTTTTCGGTATGTATCATATCAAAAGGGCCAGCNNCTCCATCGTCNTTTACNGCTAGATAAGATTTTCTTGCGAGNTCATAAATTTCTTTTTTATTTCCAGTTACCAAATGCCATTTTGAATCAATNACNCCTTTTTCTAAAGCGTATTTTTTGAGTTGTGNAACAGAGTCNATTTTGGGNGTTACAGAATGAGANAGTAGCATTATATTGGGGTTNTTTTTNATTTCNTCCTGCACTTTNATCANGTTGTCTGTCATGGCGATACAGATGGTAGGNCAAGTGGTAAAAAAGAAATCCGCAACATATATTTTTCCTTTGTAGTCTTGATGAGATATTNTCTTACCATTTTGATTGGTCAAGGAAAAGTCGGCAATNCGATGGAATTTTTTTTGATGTTGTATAGTACTGTCCACCAATTCAAAGTTAACCATCGCTGGCTGGTATATTGGNAGTTTNGCATCNGGTAACAAAGCGTTGTAAAATAANNACAATATAATGATAGAAATNACGCCAAAAAGGCTCAAAAANTTTCGNTATTTTTTTAAAATTTCCATGNTTANGCAAAGATAAGCCATTAAAAATTTAANTAATTGGAGGGAAAGGTTTTTGTANAAATAAGTATNGAATGTAGCTAAAATTGGTATTTTTGAAGTCCAAAATAANTCGCTATGGAACNTATAGTAATGAAGGGAATTCAACTGTTACTNAGCTTATCNCTNCTNATTGTCTTGCATGAGTTGGGCCATTTTATCCCTGCTAAAATCTTCAAGACTCGTGTAGAAAAGTTTTTTCTATTCTTTGATGTCAANTTTGCTTTGTTTAAAAAGAAATTTGGAAATACNGTTTATGGTNTAGGATGGCTGCCTTTNGGAGGCTATGTCAAAATATCAGGGATGATTGATGAAAGCATGGATAAGGAACAAATGGAACAACCNCCTCAACCATGGGAGTTNAGAACCAAACCAGCATGGCAGCGTCTTATTATCATGTTGGGAGGAGTTACTGTCAACTTAATTTTGGGCTTTATNATTTANATGATGATCCTTTTTGTTTGGGGAAAAAACACGCTTNCCAACAATGCCTTACCNATGGGAATGGGAGTATCTCCATTGGCAAAAGAAATAGGTTTTGAAAAAGGTGACCAAATCTTNNTGGTTGATGGCAAGCCACTTGAAGTAGTATTGGACATCAATAAAATGTTATTGATAAGATCTGTTGAAGAAATTCANNTTCAACGTNCTAANGGAAATAAGGTTACCCTTCAAATACCAGANGATATTGGTGACCGNATGTTTTCTTCAGGCCAAATNAATCCTTTATATCCTCGTTTTCCCGCTGAGATTGACAGTGTTTTGANAGATAAAAAGGCTTTTACTGCTGGCTTTAAANCAGGGGATAAAATTGTTGCTGCCAATGANACTATTATTGAGGACTGGGTTGAGCTTAGAGATTTTAACAATGAAAAAGCTAACCAAGCTGTACAATATGTAGTAGAAAGANATCAAATGCTAGATACNTTATATATGGTATTAGACGCTGAAGGTAAAATGGGAGTAATTCCTCGAAGTAATATAAAAATTAGCCAAGTANAACTCTCTTTACTAGAGAGTATTCAAGAAGGATTTAGCTATGGATATTGGACGCTTTATGATTATNTAGCCCAGTTTAAATATGTATTTACTAAAAAAGGAGCTTCTCAATTGGGAGGTTTTGGTGCTATTGGAAGTNTNTTTCCTGCCTCATGGGACTGGAGGGCCTTTTGGGCAAGTACTGCCTTTATCTCGATCATTTTGGCTTTTATGAATTTATTACCAATACCTGCTTTGGANGGCGGGCACGTGATGTTCCTGCTTTATGANATGGTTAGTGGGAGAAAACCCAATGACAAGTTTATGGAATACGCCCAAATGTTGGGTTTCTTCTTGCTTTTGGCCNTAGTAATATATGCCAACGGNAACGATCTATTCCGTTTTTTATCTAATTAATTNGGCAATTTCNGTAACTCNTTTTGATATTTAGTATATTTATGAAAATAAAAACANTAACAACTATGAGGTTTAGTATCATCTCCTTNTTNATTTGTTTCACTTTTTTACCATTGNNAGCTAGTGCGCAAGACCAACGTGTAAAAATCGAAGATTTTATAATTGAACACGAAGGNTTTGAACAAAATGATGCCGGGGAAATTACACCNATAAATATCAAAGAAATNAATAAGAAAATACGCTTCTTTATTGAAGAACGCTACCCAGAAATTGTAGAGTTTACTCGAAACATTATATGGGATTCCTANAANACTTTCTTAAGTTCCTCNAATATATATCACTATCACATNTTTATTGCNCAAGTAAAAGTTNTTGATTTGGAACGTCTAAAATATNTAGAGGTGAGGTACAATCCCTTTGTTAAAAAAGTAACTGGAGACTTTGAGTGGATTGCAGAGGATGAGGAGTTTTATTTNATTGACGAAAAGGAAGAAAAAAANGATAACGCACCTAATTTAATACAATTNAATATCTCCAACCAAGAGCAAAAACCNGGTCTTGATGATTTTACTTCNGAGCATCAAGGTTTTCTNGATGTGATCGAAAGCAAAAACTTAAAAGAAAGTGAGATTATCCCCTTGAATGTAAATCAAATTAATAAAGCTNTCCGNGCTTTTGTTGGTTCCACNTTTTCCAATGTTGAGTACACACGAAATATNATTTGGGATTCCTACACCACTTTTATCAGTCCCTTTGACAAGTTCCATCATCACAACTTCATNGCTCANGTAAAAGTTAAAGATGTAAAAAGATTAAAATACCTCGATGTGTTTTATAATCCTGTTAGTGAAAAGGTGACNAGTGACTTTGAGTGGATTGAAACGGATGAAGANTTCTTCCGTGTCAAAGATTCCAAAGAATAATGAAACGGTCNGACTATCTGATTTTGTTGGCCGCTTTTGTCAGCTTCCTGTTTTCTGTCTACCTTTGGTTCAATGGTTATCANCAAGAAGGGCTCTATGTGGGTATATGGGTTCCNTCNATTCTTGCCGCAGGANGTTACATCAAACAAATGACAAAATAATGAGTGTTACCATNATATTTGCTNTNGGCCTAGTTGTGTTCATCCTTTTTTTATTGGGTATATTTTTCAACAAAAAAGAAGCTGAAAAAAATATCCGCTCCAAANTTGAAACTGATACCGTGGACTACGATGGTTCTGGAAACTTCGGAAGAATTCCTAACAAAAAGCCAAAAAACAGAGCGATNTAACTCCAAAATNCTTTTTTTGATTTATAGNATCNAAGATTGTTATTAAANATTTNTAATTTCAATATTCTCATTATTAACCAAACTNTGTTTAAANNAAAANAAAACTATCATTAACCATTATCGNGACCATTACNGTACTGCNATCATTACTTTACGCCNCTTTTANACAATCTTCTNCAGATNTAATGTTCAACATTAGGTGAAGAGNCGNGANAANTGGCNATCCTATTTCAATACGCTATAACCCCNGCAATTTTAATGATTGGGCTAATGNTGTTTTTNNNGTAATTTGGGNNTTAAANACNCTAAANATTATTGTNAGCCATTATAATTGCNTACANCCCTCTATTTGGGTNTTTTTACATGANNGTATNATCCCNTATAACGNAAATGGAACTTNCCGATTNTNCGATTGANTTNNTGATGTTNGGATNGGCTGTTTTTACTTATTNAAAGCNAAAANTATAAATAAAAGGATTACNTATATTAATNTCCTTTTTTCTTAAGGGTTTTTTAACCTTGAAATTGAAATGGCGGGGCTGGTTTTGATTTTTTAAAACAGGAATTAATCCATAATCAAATTAGGGAGAAAAAGAGACAGCTCAGGGAAAAGGGATACCAGAATCAATACTAAAATACTCACCGCCAAAAAGGGTAATCCAGCTCTACTTACTTTTCCAATATTGGTTTTACCAATACTGGATGCAACGAAAAGACAAACGCCTACTGGAGGCGTTGTAAGTCCTATAATCAAATTGAGAACTGCAATCACCGTAAAATGGATGGGTTCTACTTCTACCTCGATTGCCACCTTGAGTAATATGGGAAATAAGATCAATAGCGCTGCTATGGTTTCCATAAAAGTCCCAACTAAGATAAGCAACAAGTTAATTAACAAAAGTACTGCATATTTATTGGTTGTAAAAAGAAGTATTTGCTCAGAAATACGCTGTGGAATCTGTTCAGTAATCAGAATGAATCCAAATAGATTGGCAAAACCAACCAATATCATCAAAGATGCAGTGGTTTTCATGGAGTCCAAAATGACCACAGAGATATTCTTAAGGTTAAGTTTTTTGTAGACAAATGTCCCTATGAAAAGTGCATAGAGGACAGCAACTACAGAAGCTTCTGTTGGGGTAAATACTCCCCCGATAATTCCAAAGAGAATAATTAATGTCATCAATAAGGCCCAAAAAGTATCAATAAAGCTCTTTAAAACTTGTAACGGCGGACTTTTTTGATGTTTATGGTAGTTCTTCTTTTTGGCCACAAAATAGGCGACCAGCATTAAACCCATACCCAATAACAACCCAGGTATGGCACCTGCAAGGAAGAGCTTTCCTACCGATAATCCACTTAATGTAGCTGCAATAATCATTGGTAAGCTGGGTGGAATAATAGGGCCAACGGTAGAAGAAGCGGCTGTGATGGCGCATGAGAAATCACTATCATAGCCTTCTTTTTTCATAGCGGGTATCATAACGGACCCTAAGCTGGCAGTGTCAGAAATAGCAGTCCCTGAAATACCTGCAAAAAGCATGGAGGCACAGATGTTTACATAGGAAAGACCTCCACGAATGTGACCCAAAAGATGATTGCAAAAGTTAATGATTTTGTCAGTCAATCCCCCTTGATTCATAAGATTACCGGCTATGATAAACCCGGGAATACTCAATAAGACAAAAACATCAATTCCTGAGTAAAGCTTTAGAGGAACTACTACCAATGATATTCCATTGAATATAAAATAAACTAAACAGGACATGCCTAGGGAAAATGCAATGGGAAATCTAAAACATAGACAAATAATAAAAACAGTAAGTAGCAATAGAATCATGATCTCCAAAATTTAATTTTTTTCAATAGGGCAAGTAAGCTGTAATAACAAACAGAAAGACTCAAAATCAATATGCTAAAAAAAGGGACTACCATGATTAATTGAAGGCTAGGCGAATATTCACTGAGTCCCATTTCAAGTAAAGGCAATGTGTGAAAGCCACAAATGCTAAACAAAAGAAAACTCAATANTGNTGATATCAAATCAATTAGTTTTTTGANCTTGTTAGAAAAACCAGAATNAAACGCCTCTAAATAAACAAAATANTTGCCCCTATATGCAAGACCACTGGCAAAGGCTATGGAATAAATGAATATAATTCTTGAAGCCTCCTCTGTCCACGGAGGTACATCACTGAGAAAAAATCTTGCATAAACTTGCAGGGATACCGTTACTATAAAACCTAAACTAGTTATAAGCGTACCATATTTCAAAAACTTTAAAAGTAGGGTTTTAAAAATCATCTGGTGATTTTTTTAATGGATTNATAAACCTCTTGCATTTCTGACGACAAGCTCTCATACACNGCATTTTCGCCCATTTCCATAAAAGCATTTTTATCAACTTCNACAAAAATCATTCCTTGTTTTTTCAATTGTTCTTGCACTTTGGATTCGTTTTCAAGAAACAACATGTGCTCGTAGGCTTGCATTTCTTTTGCTGCTTCAAGGAAGATAGTCTTNAGGTCTTGAGGAAGTCTTTGAAATTGTTTTTCTCCAACCAAAGGATAGCCCCAAGTAATCAAATGACCTGTTAAATTAAGGTATTTTTGAACTTCACTGAAACCAGCATTTTTTATCATTGCAAAAGGATTTTCTTGTGCCTCTATGGTNCCTTGTTGTAATGAAGAAAACACCTCCGAAAATGCCATAGGCGTAGGCTTTGCACCCAAAGCTTTCCAGGCTACCACATAGGAAGGGGCGTTGGGAACCCTAATGATCAATTCATCCAAATCATGGGGATGCTTTATGGGACGATTAGAGGTCANGTGTCGCTCTCCCCGCTGAAAATAACCCAGTGCACGGAGTCCTATNTTTTCAATCATCTCATTTTCAATTCGCTTGCCTATATAACTTTTAATCAGTTTTTGCATGGCAATGGTATCTCTGAGTAAAAAGGGCATATCAGAGAAGGTAAGTATTTCTGCAAAATTGGTTAAAGAACCAGCAGAAATNGTCATATCAATGATTCCAGCACGAATCAATCGAATGGCTTCAAGCTCTTTGGCCAATTGCTCTGAAGGGTAAACTTCAAGTTTCATTCGTCCTCCCGATCGCTCATCTATGAGTTTCCCAAAATGAACGAAGGCCNTGTACCAAGTATGATTTTCTTTGACCAANAAACTGGCCTTGAATANAAATTCTGTTTTACGATGGGTGTTTGAAGAGCAAGACAGGACAGATAAAATCAACAGTATTACAATACAACAATATTTAATTTTATCTCCCATCTAATTTGGCTTGAATCCGTCAATTTAAAATTATCGGAAAATTGATCCTAAAATAGGAAGATTTTTTTTAACCCAAATTTTANANAAAGTTCTTNAATTAAAAAAATCTTGAATTGAGNAATCCTCTATTCTTTATCTTATTTTAATTATCAAAGGACTTAAAAAATTATTCCGTTAAATTTTTAAATTTAAATCAATAAATCTCATATGATTTGTTTGNGTCAACAAAGCCCCNAATATTGGTATTAAATTTTTTTATTTATCTGTTTTAAAACTAATTAAAATTATTTGGAAAAGCATCTTCCAGAGGGTTCCTTGAAAGGAGATTGGGTAACCAATGNGGGAAGTGATGCTATCAAATCCAAGTTCAATATTCAATCATTAATATCCCATTGTAAAAAGTANGAAATCAACAACCTATTTGTGGTGTTTAGGAACAAGGGCGTTACCCAATATCCTAGTTCTTTACTAAAAAAATATATTGGTATGAATNAAGAGCAAATGCTTTCTCATTTTGATCCATTGGCAACTCTAATTGAAGAGGCTCACAAGTATGGTTTGTGGGTTCACGCATGGTTTGAGTTTGATTTTTCATTTGCTTATAATGATCCGAGAGTTTATGGATTCAAAAATNTACAGAATTGNTGGGTAAGTAAAAAAAGGTGAAATNCTTAAAAAAAATAATTTCACGTGGTGAANCGCACNTCACNTTGGACCTCAAAACTTTCTATTGGAGTTAATAAAGGAGGTGGTCAGTAAATATGATGTAGATGGAATTCAGGGAGATGATCGTTTACCAGCAACTCCCTCTGAGGGATGNTANGATTCCTATGTAGTATCACTTTTCAAAAANCAGTTCAATCACAAGCCTCCCGAAAAGCATAAGGAAGGGAGCTGGATTCGATTGCGGGCCGACCAATCGAGTGCATTTGGAAAACGAGTTTACAATAAGGTTAAATCATTAAGCTCTGAAGTATTGGTTTCATTGGCTCCAAGTATTTATCCTTGGNCCGAGGAANAGTATTTTCAGTCTANGANAAATTGGATTAAAGGNGGATATGCTGATTTTATTATTNCANAGTTTTATCGATANAAGTTGGGAGATTATNAGAAGATAATTGACCANATTGAAAACCAATTGNAACCCAAAGAAAAGNAGAAAGTTTTTGCTGGAGTATTGANTGCTTTGGCTTNTGGATAACAAATTANTAATAATTTGATGGTAGATATGGTCAACTATCNCCGATCTTAAGNTATTGTATTANANGTGTTTATTTACTATGAAATATTTGACCGCTATGTTTTTTAAATTTAATTTTATAAGCCAATCAATATTTAGGGGAGATAAATTTACGGAATACCATCCGACAATAAACCTTAAGCCCCACCACTATAAAAACAAATAACCATAACAAATCAAACGAAAAAACTAATTCATATGTGGCAGGGCAAAGGTTTGTCAAATACTAAAATCAAACATTTGTTTCAACAACATTTTTCAATACAATATTAATCGAAATAGATGCAAAAAAATTTAATAAATAATTCTTTTAGCTTATATGACAATAACGTTTACTAATGATGGACTTTGAAAAATACTTTAAAAAAACTATCAAAAAGATTTAGGACTGGGATATTCAGTCATCTGACCCATTAGAATTTAATAAACTTTTGTGTTATTTGTATTCTAAATCTTCTGGTTGGTTTGAAAACAAAACTAAATTTTTTACTTTTAAATTACAAACCATAAACTATTTAAAATGAGAAAATCACTTTTATTAACTCTTCCAACGCTTATTTTTATTTGTTGTCAGCCAAAAACTGTTGAGGTTGAAGTTAATGCATCCGCTGGGGAACAATTTCTAAACAATTTTAAAGGTAAAAAATACATTTTTGGGTCAGATTTAGATGCTAAGAATGCTGCCTCTCTTGTTTTGGCTTATGCCGAAAAAGATTCTGAAACTATGGTCAAATTTATGGAAGACACAGTTGTTTATTATCCACCTTTAGGTGGTAAGGTAATGAAAACTCCAAAATCTGCTATTCATGAAGTAGTTAAATCTCTACACGAACCTTATGACTCAATTAAAAGAAAATTAAATAATGTAGTCCCGCTAAAAATAGAGGGTTCTGATTTCACTCGGGTGTCAGTTTCCTTCAGAGAAAAACGTTATTATAAAGATGGAAATCAAGAATCAGTTAGATTAATAGATAGAATTTTCTTAAGAGAGGGTAAAATTTTCAGAATTATACAATGGATGGGTGAGATTGAGAACTAATTTTTATTAAAACTAAGTCATGGCTTCCTTGAGCTTTGGCAATTTGTATTCTTTTTTATTTAAGATGAAAAAGATATTTATTCAACAATAGTAGCTAGACTAGCGCAAGGTTCACAAATACATTTTCAACAATTAGCTAATAAATTAAGAGATTTAACTACACGAATTTATATCAAGAACTTTAGTTTTCTAAAGTTTAAAATTACATTTAAACTTAAAGTTAATCAAAATAGACACTGATCGGTATACAATGATGAGGTAATTGAAATATGGAGGTAAAATATATATATAAATTTTAAGTTTTTGATTTTCTAGCTGATATAAAACTTTGAACAAAAGTTATAATTGCCCACAAAGAGGTCAAAATCATTGCAGAAACTCTTATAATTCCAGCTATATTTTCTCTATCTAAAGCACCTAAAAATGGCTTTACCAAACCAATAATTATTAATAATGTTAAAAGAACTGCAACGTGTGAGGCAATTTTATTTTCTTTTTTAACACCACTATTGATTAAAAGTAAAATAACGCCAACAATAACGGGTATTAAAGCAGTGATAGGTCTAGAATCAGACTCAAAATAGCCCCATAAACCCATAGATATTAAAATTATAGAGTTTATTAAACTTACAATATTAGCTTTCATATTTTAATTTTTTGTAAATATATAATACCTTCACAAAATAAGTGTTTTTGCATGAAAAATTTAAAATAAACATAAAGTATATAGTAAATTGATGAAAAACTTATTAAAAATTAATTTTAACAGACTCATAGAACTTTAAAGTATTTCAATCAAGTAATAAAATCATAACGGAACTGATAGTTAATCAAAATTGCTAAGGAAGCATTTACAATTCAACTTGGTTTGGAGAGAACATTTTAATCATTAATTCAAATGGCTAAGTGGACACCATTCTTTACTTCAAAGGTTGACTTTGCCCCCCCTTAACGGGAGGGTTTTTTGTTTAGCATATTGTAAGAAAAAATACTATTTTTGGAAACCAATAAAAGTGGGTAGTTGACATCGTACTTTTGGCTTAATTGTAATTTTTACATTTAGAAAATAAATAAAAAGCCTGAAAACCTTGAAAAGCCCTGCTAATAATGAGATTCCTCCTTAGCTCAGTTGGTTAGAGCATCTGACTGTTAATCAGAGGGTCCTTGGTTCGAGCCCAAGAGGAGGAGCAAGCAGTAACCGCTTATAAACCCAGTAAAATTAAGCCCTTGCGTTAAGCAGGGGTTTTTTCTTTTTAGTCTCACTCACAAACTACTCACAAAAACAGCATATTTTGTGCAAAAAAAACCCTCCCGTTAAGGAGGGTCAAAGTCAACCTATAAAGAAAAGAGCAGTGGTGTATAGTTAGCCATTTGAATTAATGGCTATTTTTTCTGCTTTAATTTCCTCAGTTTGAATTGATATCCTATTCTTCAGGTCTTGGAAGGGTTGTTCTATAAAGATATACATAATTATTGCTCCAAATATTATTGCTACTATTGAAATCAAGGTGTTAAAAATAATTATTTGAAGGTCAGTAAGGGAATCTCCATAGCTGTCAATAAATTTTGGAAAAAACCATAACATGAACATTTCGTGAAATAGGTAAGCTGAATAAGAGACTTGTGCTATTGGAAAAAAAATCTTGGATGATAAAAAACTATTTATTGGCTTAACGTATATTGATTTCATGTAAAGGCAAGAGAGAACAATATATATCACACAAAAAGCAAAAACCTCTCTATGAATTATTTCATAAAATCTTGGCATATCTTCACTAAAGTTGTCAAAAATTGATGAATTAAGATTTGTCCATTGACCAAGCGAAATACTTGAAATTA
>PAHA01000058.1 GCA_002711215.1 Flavobacteriaceae bacterium | reverse complement strand
CATCATCTGGGTGGCAATGATCACAGGAATCCTTGCTTTTTTCGCAAGCTTTACCAATTCTTTCTGAACCAATGGAACCTCCGCTGGGGGAATTTCAACTCCCAAATCTCCACGGGCAACCATCAGACCATCGCAATAAGAAATGATTTTATCAATATTTTCAATTCCCTCAGGTTTCTCAATTTTAGCGATGATAGGTATTTTATGATCACAATTTCTTTCGATCAATTTTATTAAACCCAAAATATCCTCACTGTTTCTTACAAAGGATAACGCAATCCAATCAACATTCTGCTTTATAGCAAATTCAGCATCCACTATATCTTTTGCAGTAAGCGCAGGGAGGGAAATTTTGGTGTTGGGAAGATTGACTCCTTTTTTGGATTTTAATTTTCCTCCTTGAATTACTTTGGCTTTTACCTCTGCTTTTTTGTCAGTAGAAATGATCTCAAAAATGAGTTTTCCGTCATCTAACAGAACTCTCTCACCTGGTTCAACATCCTTTGAGAAGTTCTCGTAATTCATATAAACCTTCTCCTTATTCCCAACAAATGGAGTCCCATTGACAAAAAACATTTCATCACCAGGAGCAACTACTGTACCTTCTTCTACATGACCGACTCTGAGCTTCGGCCCTTGTAAATCCGCTAGAATTGAAGTATTAGAGTTCAGCTTATCACTTAGTTTTCGAATTGTTTTAATCCTTTTCTCGACCTCACTATGCTCGGCATGTGAAAAATTTATACGGAAGACATCTACCCCAGAGAGTATCATTTCCTCCATAACCTCAATCTTCTCTGTCGCTGGACCAATAGTAGCCACAATTTTAGTTTTTTTTCTATTGCTCATTAATCTATGTTTTGATAAGATCAAGGTTTAATTGACTTTGGTCGATCAAATATCTATATGAGATTTGAACTATAGATTCCATTTTGTCTAGTAAAAGTTGAGTTTCGATACCAGTCTTAATTTTAATGATGTAGTCAACATCTTTCAAATCCTTAACCAAATATAATTCTTTTGTCTTAGGTAAATCAAATAAGCTTGAGCCCTTTTGGTTTTCGTCTTGAAATATCAGATGTTTGTTTGAAATGATCCGAATTTCGATACCATTTATTGGGTCAATCCATTCGTAACTTTCGAAAGGATAATCCATTTGTTGTTTTGACACCTTGCTGTTTTTTGATTGAACAAATGAAGACTTACAATGCGAATTCAGTAGAAAAGCAAGATAGTAGCCTTCACAACTACTATGGATAGCAATGAGAGAAAAATCATCCTCGACTATCTCGTCCAAAGTATAATGTTTGACTTTAGCCATGAACCCTCGATTTGATATTCATGGCACTGAAGGCTCTTTTTGCTGCTTTTTCTTCAGACTTTTTTTTGGATGCACCCCTAGCTTTGACAATTTGTTTGTCATTGAGATATATATGGGTAATATAATTGATCTTGGGATCTAGACCATTGTCTCTATGAGTTTTGATCAAAAGATTTTTTTTAGTTTTTTGCCCCCATTCAATTAACGATCCTTTGTAACTCAACACCAAGTGCTCTAGTTGATCTGTATCCACGTAATCCTTTAGAATCTTATTAAGAATAAAGTAGCTACATTTTTTATGGCCCCGGTCTATAAGAACTGCTCCTATCAAAGCTTCTAGAAGATTACCATGTATATTACTGCCAAATCTGACTTTTTGTTCAAGGTCTAAAAAATTTATTAGCCCCATTTTCTTCCCAATATGATTTAAGTTTTCACGGCTTACAATTTTTGCACGATATCGGGTCAATTTACCCTCGGTGGCTTGGGGAAACTTTCCATATAAAAAATTGGACACCACAATACCGAGCATTGAATCCCCCAAAAATTCGAGTCTTTCGAAATTGATTAAATGGCCATCATTGTCTTTTAAATTTAAAGAGCGATGGGTAAAAGCAGTTTGATAAATTTCTCTATTTACCGATTTGAGTGAAGTGATTTTTCTGAGATTACTGAAAAAAACAGCGTCTTTTTTGGCTGATGTTTGCAGTAAGTTTCTGAAGAAATTCACATTCTAAATTATGCAATTTTTTTGAAAATAACACAAGCGTTATGCCCTCCAAAACCAAAAGTATTGGACAAAGCTACTTCTACGTTTCTTTCTTGGGGTTTACCCAATGTAAAGTTTATTTTGGGATCAATCTGTTCATCAGCGGTATGATGGTTGATGGTTGGAGGCACCAAATTGTTTTTGATGGCCAAAACAGAGGCAATAGCCTCTACGGCTCCCGCAGCTCCCAGTAAATGTCCTGTCATTGATTTTGTAGAGTTGATATTGATTTTGTAGGTGTGATCGCCAAAAACTTCTTTAACTGCATTGGTTTCTGCAATATCACCCAATGGAGTTGAAGTTCCATGCATGTTGATCGCATCAACATCCTCTGGCTTCAAGGAGGCATCCCGTAAACAATTCATCATCACCTTTTTGGCGCCAATCCCTTCAGGGTGCGGAGCCGTCATGTGATGTGCATCTGCAGAGAGACCTCCACCTGCTAATTCTGCATATATTTTAGCGCCTCGAGCCTTAGCATGCTCGTATTCTTCCAGTATGAGTGCACCCGCACCTTCTCCCAACACAAAGCCATCTCTGTCTTTATCAAAAGGTCGTGAGGCGGTTTTGGGATCGTCATTTCTGGTAGACAAGGCATGCATGCCGTTGAACCCNCCAATTCCAGCAATTGTAACTGCAGCCTCAGAACCTCCNGAAACTATNATATCTGCATAACCCATTCTGATATAGTTGAGCGAATCGATCATNGNATTTGATGANGANGCACAGGCAGANACAGTAGCAAAATTTGGCCCTCGAAGTCCGTGCTTNATAGAGATGAGTCCTGGTGCAATATCNGAGATCATTTTTGGNATNAAGAAAGGNTTGAATCGNGGAGATCCNTCACCATTNGCAAAATTTAAAACCTCATTNTGGAATGTTTCCAATCCACCTACACCAGCCCCCCATATNACTCCNATGCGATCTTTATCNTCNNTCTCAAAATCCAGACCTGNATCANTAATGGCCTCATCAGNNGTCACTAATGCATATTGTGTGAATCTGTCACACTTTCGGGCCTCCTTTCGNTCCATNAAATCTANGGGATCAAAANCTTTTACTTCACATGCAAATTGAGTTTTGAATTTTNCAGCATCAAAANGGGTAATNGGNGCNGCACCACTGGNGCCTGACAACAAACCATCCCAGTATNCANNGAGGGTATTTCCTATAGGAGTTAAGGCTCCCAATCCGGTAATTACTACACGTCTTGGTTTCATTTAAGCCATGGTTTTACTTTTCTTGCTCGATAAACTGAATGGCTTGACCTACTGTTGCAATATTTTCAGCTTGGTCATCTGGAATTTGGATATCAAATTCTTTTTCGAATTCCATAATAAGCTCTACGGTATCNANAGAATCGGCACCTAAATCGTTTGTGAAATTAGCNTCGGCAACTACTTCATTTTCGTCCACTCCTAATTTGTCAACGATGATTGCTTTTACTCTTGATGAAATGTCAGACATAATCAAAATTTGTTTTTAAATTACTGTGGACAAAAATATAAAACTTTGAATCAAATCACTATTAAGGCAAAAGAATATAACTTTTCTTTGTGAAGATCATTGTTAAATTAAAACTGAAAANCGCNTTATTCTNNATATAAAGGGAATTTTATGGTAGATAAAANTGTTAAAAGAATTGTATTGATAGCCTCGGGTTCAGGGTCCAATGTAGANAACATNATCAATTACTANAATNTCAATCCTGANGTAAAGGTAGTCATGGTTTTTACCAACAACCCCAANGCNGGAGTNATTGATCGNGTTTCGNNTACGAAAATTTCTTTAAAAATTTTTNATAAAGCACAATTGAACAATGGAACNTTGAAGAATCAAATCGAACTNTTAGNCCCNAATCTGATTGTTTTGGCGGGNTTTTTACTCAAATTNCCTTTGGATTTCACTCGTNCTTTNAATGGAAAAATCATTAATATTCANCCCGCNCTATTACCTAAANATGGGGGGAAGGGAATGTATGGCNACAGGGTTCATCAATCTGTTAAAGATGCTGGAGACCNACAGACGGGGATNACCATTCATTATGTAAATAAACACTATGATCAAGGATCNATCATTTTTCAAGCCAAAGTTGAAATAAGTTTACAAGACANTATTCANCAAATTGCCAATAAGGTTCAAAAGTTAGAGCATNAACATTATCCTCAAGTAATTGATAAAATTTTATTTCCCTGAAATGTCAGAAAGGATCAACATATATACCGANGGTTCNTCTNTGGGAAACCCTGGTCCNGGTGGATACGCNATNATTATNGAGTGGAAGGGNATGGATTACATTAAGGAATTCTCGGTTGGCTTCAGGTTGACGACNAACAACCGCATGGAACTACTGGCAGTNATAGTTGCACTNGAAACTCTAAAAAAACAATCCATGAAAGTGNTGGTTTATTCCGATTCCAAGTATGTTATCGATGCAGTNGAAAAAAAATGGGTGTTTAATTGGGAAAAAAAAGGATTTAAAAATAAAAAAAATCCTGATTTATGGAAACGATATCTCAATATTCATCGAAANCNCAAGGTCAGTTTTAGTTGGGTTAAAGGTCACAATGATCATCCTCAAAACTCAAGATGTGATAAATTGGCCGTNAAAGCNGCTAAAAATACCCCTGTGAATATTGACANTTTTTTTGAACTAAATTATAANAAACNANANTNATCTTAGNCTCCTTGAAAACTCTTCAATAACTCTTTGATTAAAAAAATAATATCCCCTNTAAAGTTTATTATTTTTATATAATGAACAATAAACTACTCGTAGTAGGCACAATGGCCTACGATGCCATTGAAACTCCTTTTGGACAAGTTGATAAAATCTTGGGTGGAGCAGCCACCTACATTAGTCTGTCTGCNTCACGTTTTTCCTTAGAGTGCGGNATTNTNTCTGTNGTGGGAGAGGATTTTGAAAAAGAACATCTAGAACTTTTAAAACAAAGGAGCGTAGATATTTCGGGCGTTGAAATTGTCTNNGGAGGANCTACTTTTTTCTGGAGTGGGAAATATCATAACGATCTAAACTCNCGAACTACCTTGGANACCCAANTGAACGTTTTGGAAAATTTCAATCCTAAGATTCCAGANCACCTAAAAAGTCCAGATATAGTTATGTTGGGAAATCTATCGCCTCATGTTCAATTTCAAGCCTTGGAGCAATTNAAGACCCGACCCAAACTCATTGTACTAGATACTATGAATTTTTGGATGGAACANTTTAGACCCGCACTTGANAAGGTTATTGCCAAAGTNGATGTAATCTCAATCAATGACGAAGAAGCCCGGCAGTTGTCNGAGGAATACTCATTGGTTAAAGCTGCTGAAAAAATTCATCAAATGGGTCCTAAATACGTTATTATTAAAAAGGGAGAACATGGGGCTTTACTNTTNCATAAAAATGAGATTTTTTGNGCACCCGCCCTTCCTTTAGAGGTNGTTTTTGATCCNACAGGTGCTGGAGATAGNTTTGCTGGCGGATTTACGGGTTACTTGACACAAACNGGAGACATNTCCTTTAATAATATGAAATCNGCTATCATATATGGTTNTGCTATGGCTTCTTTTACNGTAGAAAAATTTGGTACGGAAAGNTTGGTAAATTATAGCCCNAAAATGATGGCTGCGCGCCTCAAAGCTTTTAAAGAAATAACTACATTTGAGATAGAGATTGAATAAANCAAATAANTAAAAAATATGAGTGACGCCATAAAGCACGAATGTGGAATTGCAATGATCCACCTCAAAAAGGATCTTCANCATTTNAAAGANAAGTACGGCACCGCNATGTTTGGCATCAANAAAATGTATTTGATGATGGAAAAACAGCACAATCGTGGTCAAGATGGAGCGGGCTTAGCATGCGTTAAGCTCAACATGAGCCCAGGCCAACGTTACATTGCNAGGGTNCGTTCNAATTCACAACAACCCATCCAAGATATTTTTAAAAAAGTAAACAAGGGTGTAAAGCAAGCCTCCAAACAAAACCTTGATTTATTAGAAAACATTGATCAGTTCAAAAAGGAGGTCCCTTTTGCTGGAGAATTATTGCTCGGTCATTTGCGTTACGGAACTTTTGGAAAAAACAGCATTGAAAGTGTACATCCCTTTTTAAGGCAAAACAACTGGATGCATCGTAATTTGATCGTTGCTGGAAACTTTAATCTCACCAACGTTACTGAACTTTTTGATACTTTGGTAGAACTCGGACAACACCCTAAAGAAAAAGCTGACACCATNACAGTAATAGAAAAAATTGGTCATTTTCTNGATGATGCTGTTGCAAAAATATACAAGAAACTAAAGAGAGANGGTTTTAACAAGGCAGACGCTTCTCCTAANATTGCNGANCGNTTAAGCATGAAAAAGGTATTGCGAAAAGCTTCAAAAAAATGGGATGGAGGNTACACTATAGCAGGTCTNTTGGGNCATGGAGAATCNTTTGTTTTTAGAGATCCTGCAGGNATCCGGCCCGCTTATTATTACGATAACGATGAAGTCCTCGTTGTCGCCTCTGAGAGACCTGCCATTCAAACTGTNTTTAATGTGCCCTTTGATGGAATTCAAGAATTACCACCAGGATGTGCCTTGTTGACCAAAAAATCTGGGGCAGTAAAACTTAGTCAAATTCAGGAACCTGTTAAACAGAAGTCATGCTCTTTTGAGAGAATTTATTTCTCTAGAGGTGGCGACGCTGAAATATACAAAGAGCGTAAAAAATTAGGAAGACTGTTGTTTCCTCAAATCCAAAAAGCCATCCAAAATGATTTGGAGAATACAGTTTTNTCCTTTATACCCAACACTGCTGAAACCAGTTTTTATGGCCTTTTGGGGGCTGTACAAGANAATATNGTNCATTCCCTAAAAAANACCATTCAAAATAAAAANAACCTNAACAATGGANCGCTNGAAAAACTCTTTTCATTGCGACCAAGAATTGAAAAAATAGCGATTAAGGACGCTAAACTTAGAACGTTCATTACCGANGATGCCAGTAGAGANGATTTGGTGGCCCACATTTATGATGTNACCTATGGTGTNATCAAACCCACCGANAATTTNGTCATTATTGACGACAGTATTGTTAGGGGAACGACATTACAAAAAAGTATTTTAAAAATGTTGGACCGACTTAATCCCAAAAAAATCATNATNGTTTCNAGCGCACCNCAAATTCGCTATCCGGACTGCTANGGNATAGATATGGCNAAAATCGATAATTTTATTGCTTTTAAGGCTACCCTAAAACTGCATGAGGANCAAAATACTTTAGACCAAACACTAAATGCCATTTATACCAATTGTNAGCGTAATCAAGATTTACCAATGGAAGANGTAAAAAATTGTGTTAAGATTTTATATGAACCTTTTTCAAATGANCAAATTTCAGCCAAAACTGCNNAAATAATAAAGGGNGATTCTATCAANGCAGAGGTGGAAGTTATTTTCCAAACCATAGAGNGCTTNCATGAGGCTTGCCCAAAAAATCTTGGGGACTGGTATTTTTCNGGAGATTATCCCACACCAGGGGGAAATAGAGTGGTGAACCGNGCTTTTATGAATTTTTACGAGGGAAAATCTGTAAGAGCCTATTAATGNGACTANTAANTTTTNNTAAAAANATAAAATTTATTTNCTNNNTTANNTGNATTTTNNAAAAATCCATTTATCAGAAAAAAGTGCTTTTTAACGGTTTATTATTNNTNCCCTGNCCCTTTAANNTANTTTTATANAACCAGAACATAAGTAGGTTAAGTTCATGGTAAGATTTGGGGCAAAAAGGGAGAATTTATTCTCCCTTTTTATTTATACCNGTTTCACTATTANNGNTNGCCTATTTGTTTTGCTCATATAANTCACTCACTTTTTCCCAGTTNATCACNTTAAAAAANGCACTAATGTAATCAGGNCTTCTGTTTTGGTAATTTAAATAATAAGCATGTTCCCAAACATCCAGTCCAAGNATTGGAGTTCCTCCGCATCCNATGCCNGGCATTAATGGNTTGTCCTGATTGGCAGATGAGCATACTTCTACTTTTCCATCGTTGAGTACACACAGCCAAGCCCAACCAGATCCAAATTGNGTAGCTGCGGCATTGGAAAAAANAGTTTTAAAATCTTCAAATGATCCATAAGCGNTANAAATGGCCTGNGCCAANNNGCCAGAGGGTGTNCCNCCGCCATTGGGNCCCATTACTTCCCAAAANAAACAGTGGTTGTAATATCCTCCTCCGTTGTTTCTCAAAGTAANATTACTCATGTCCATATTGNCCAATATGCTCTCAATAGAATCAGATTCCATTCTCANTCCTTTNAGTGCTCCGTTGAGTTTAGTAGTATAACCGTTGTGGTGTTTTCCATGGTGAATCTCCATGGTCTTTGCATCTATGTGCGGNTCTAATGCATCTTTTGCATAAGGTAATTGTGGTAATTCGAAAGTCATAATAATTTTTTTATATANNACAAAAGTAGAATTTCTTTTATTCATTCGGTGNGGGATGATGACGAAAAAANNTAATTTTAAGAATTATACCAGNTTATGAAATCGAGTCCTTTCCAAATNATAAATGCGGCGGCAGGTTCAGGAAAGACTTATGCATTGGTATATGCTTATCTCCAAAAATTACTCTCCTCCCAAAACGAGCAGGGCCACCGAAATATGTTGGCACTGACCTTTACCAATAAAGCGGTCAATGAAATGAAGTTCAGAATCTTGAACAACCTATATCTNCTTGCCCATAAAATAGAGGANGANAGAATCAAACTNATCCGNTCGNNTTTGATAATTGATTTAAAAATTGATCAAACTGCACTGACCCAAAAAGCCGAGAGGACATTGAATAAAATCCTTCATGAGTATGCTGATTTTGAGGTCATTACTCTCGACAGTTTTACCCATAAAATCATTAAGAGTTTTGCAAAAGANCTAAAAATACCTGCCAGTTTTGAAGTCATCTTGGACAGTGATTTATTATTGGAAAAAATGACTGAAAATATTTTAGACCAAGCAGGTATCNATCTTCCCTTGACCGAAACATTGGTCANTTTTAGCCTTAGTAAAANNGAGGAACTTAAAAGCTGGAACATNGGTCAAGACCTATTTGATTTTTCAAAACTCCTGNTNAATGAAAACGACCGCTTGCCTNTATCTCNATTAANAGATGCTGATCAACAAGCGTTTAAAAGNCAAAAAAAAAGTTTTGAAAAGCAGNTAAGCAGCTTAAAAGNAAAAATCAAAAACTTAGGAAAGGATACTCTAAAATTACTCAATGATAAAGGGCTATGTGNAGAGGACTTTAATNGGAAAACTCTCTTCAATCATTTTCACAAANTAGCNCAGGGAACTATANACGGTCTNTATNAAAATCAATTAGAAAAAAACCTCACCGAGGGACAAGGACTCTACANCNAATCNCTTTCGGAGTCAAAAAAAANAATCATTGATTCCATAACGAGACANNTNTTAGAGAACTTCAGTCNAGCCAAAATGATGGTNGGACNCGTTTTACTCCTTAAAAGCCTTATCATTCAATGGACTCCNTTGTCTTTGATCGGTCTTATGGAAAAAGNACTTGGGGAATTGCAGCTTCCAGAAAATCGATTGTTGCTCAGTCGTTTTAATGAAATGATNGATAAAGAAATNTCAGGCCTTGATACTCCCTACATNTATGAGCGCTTGGGCGAGAAATACCGTTACTATTTNATTGATGAATTTCAGGATACCTCTCGNCTNCAATGGAAAAATCTCATNCCGCTCATTTCCAATGCTNTGCAGGGCTTGGACGATGTCCAGCAAATGGGATCCCTTCTCTTGGTNGGAGACCCTAAACAGGCCATATACAGGTGGAGGGGAGGGGANAATCTTCAGTTTTTACGTCTGCTCAATAAAGAAACNCCTTTCCAGTTAGCCCCCGANATCACCNTTTTNCCCAAAAATTACCGCAGNAGAGAGGCAATCGTGGATTTCAATAATCAATTTTTCGCATGGGTAGGAAGCNTNTCTNATGATCCCGAGCAAAAGCAAATGTTTGAGCATCAAACCCAGCAAGAATTCAACGACAAAAAAGGAGGTCAGGTAATNGTCCGATTCATTGAAAATAGTAACAAGAAANAAAACACAATACCCCGCTATCAAGCACAAACTGTCAATTCNCTCCAAGCATCNAAGTCNAANGGTTTTCNTTGGAANGATATGGNTGTNTTGGTCAGAAAAAAAGAGCAAGCTTCGCTCATGGCNGAGGCACTTCAGNTAAAAGATATTCCTTTTATCTCCTCTGAATCCCTTTCTTTNGGCAGTTCCCAAAAGGTAAATTTCCTTTTGGCTTTTATTCGACTGGCAGTGGATCAAGATGATCANGNACAAAGAAAAGANATAATCGAATATTTACACCACAAAAAAGNAGTAAAAAGAGACTTGGATCAAACCCTTAGTCAAATGGTTTTTTTACCCATTAATGCTTTTGAAAAGGAAATCAAAAAACAGTTTGGTGTGTCATTTGATTTTCAGCTTTTTTCAAAGAAATCCATTTATAATGCAGTGGAATATGCCATCGCTTCTTTTGGATTATTCGAAAATATGGAAGCGCATTTAAATGCCTTTTTAGATGACATTTATGAATTNAGTTACCGTGACCAAGGAAGTTTCTTGAGCTATCTTCAATACTGGGAGCAAAAGGGTAAAGATCAAAAAATAGTCATACCTGAGGGAACTAATGCAGTAAAAATAATGACCATTCACAAAGCCAAGGGGCTNGAGTTCCCTGTTGTTGTANTTCCATTTGTAACNGANGAACTCNTTTCCTCACAGAGTCGAAAAGTATGGTATCCCATCAAAAATCATTTTGACACCTCGTTTGANTGGGGTAGAGTTCATTTTTCCAGCAANTTAAAATACTTGGGTGACAAGGCCACCGCTTNTTACAATGAACAAGTTTTGGCCGAACGCGGNGATGCCCTNAATACNCTNTATGTAGCCTTTACCCGAGCNATTTCTCAAATGTATATAATATCNATCCTCGAGAGTCAAAAGGCAGCTGTGGACAAAAGTTATGCTACTTTACTCAANNACTTTGTAAGAACCAAAAATCAAGAACCTGATCCAGAAAATCCCTTTCAATGGGGTACNGCCCATAAANANATTCAGCANAAAGNTGAGCCCAAAATCAATACCATTCAACCCGATTTTAAAATTCANCACAACTGGCAAAAAAGACTTTGGGTACANATGCACGCCAAANANGATGAAACTTCCCNAGCAGCACGGCANNAAGGGCTNCTTGTTCACGATTTNTTGGCAGAAGTATCTTTTGCCGAGGATGTNCCTNNTGTNGTTNCCGAAGCCCTGCAGACTGGCATTATCAACTATCAAGAATACGATCACTATTTACAAATGGTAAATAACATTGTATANCACCCACAACTATNACCTTATTATCAANAAGGGGTAAAGGTTTACAATGAAAAGGATATTTTGGTCCCNCAAAAATCTTTTGTNCGCCCCGANAGGGTCGTCAAAAATAAATATGGATGGGTNATTATTGATTACAAAACAGGAAAGGAGCNACCCAGTCACTCNANACAAATATTGGNCTATGCTGNCTTCCTTGAGGAAATGAATAATGAAAAATCAAAATGCTTTTTGGTATACATNGGAGAAAAAACAGTAGTAAAAATAGTAGTATGAGATTACTGACCAAAATCAAAAAACGTCGATGAAAACCTTNCTGGACGAAATAGCGGAGGAAATCATCCANTCAAAACANCCTTTTGAATCNTTAAAAATCGTTGTTCCCAGTCGCAGGGCAACCCTCTNTTTAAAAAATGCCTTAGCACGNCAAATTCAAAGTCCTGCTTTTGCTCCTGAAATTGTCAGTATAGAAAATTTTGTATCNGAACTTTCAGGATTGAAAAAAGTACTGCCTGTGAATTTGATNTTTGAATTTTACGCCNCCTACTGTGAGGTATCCGAGGAAAATAATAGGGATTCATTCGATCGGTTTTTGGGTTGGGCCCCNACTATTTTNTCCGACTTCAACGAAATGGACGCNCATTTAGTNAATGCCCAAACCTTTTTTGAATTTCAATTTTCGCTTCAAGAGATGAACCAATGGACCAAGAGCGATGTCCCAAGTAAAATCATTCAANACCATTTACAATTTTGGCGCATCATGCCTGACNTATATGAAGGCTTAAATCAAAGACTACAACAAAANCAGCTGGGCACCNTAGGTTTGATTTTTAGGGAGGCAANCGCNAATTTAGAATTTTATTTGAGTCAGGNTGACAAANACCATTATTTTGTNGGNTTTAATGCCCTTAATGAGTCCGAGTCACAAATNATTCAAGAATTCATTTCCAGAAATAAGGGNACAGTTCTTTGGGATATCGATNAATATTTCTTTAAGGATAAGGTTCATGCTGCGGGAANGTTCATTCGAAAATACCACAANGATTGGAATTCCCTTCGCTCTNAACCNACGGCATTTAAAGAGCATTTTACNCAACCCAAAAANATAGAGATCATCGGGGTNAGTAAAAATATAGCTCAAGCCAAGTATGCTGCTCAATTGGCCGCTCAACTNGCAAATGACCATCCCGATGAAAAAACTGNTGTTGTACTGGGGAACGAATCCCTTTTGACTCCAGCNCTATCAGCTATTGATGATACCANAATGGCATGGAATGTNACCATGGGTTATCCCTTAGAGGACACCCCAATGGCCNATTTTTTTGAGATCTTTTTTCAGCTACATCTAAACCTAAAGAGGGGATACTTCTTTTATAAAAATNTCAAAAGCTTATTNNCTACCCCCTGGTGTNANTCGCTATTCAAATCTNATGATATNAANATCGAGGATCATTTNAAAGACATTGAGTCCAAAAATTTATTCCAATTTTTACAGGACAAACTGTATCCAAAAGANGATCCGCANTCCATCCAATATTGCTTTTTTGGGCCCATTGATACTGTNGCAGATTTTCTTCANCGACTCCTTAGTGTTTGNGACCACTTTATTTTCTTTTTNGAACAATCCAATGAGACAGCCNCNGCCTTACACTTGGCCTATTTTCAGAAATTTAAATCCCTATTTAACCAACTGGAANCNATGCATCAAAAGTACCCTTTTGTTGAAGATNTTCCTTTACTCCTATTNATATACAGGGCACTCATCAAGGGAGAAAAAATTGATTTTCTAGGAGAACCNTTGGAGGGAACTCAGTTTATGGGACTGCTGGAAACTCGATTATTGGACTTCGATAACTTAGTGATTACCAATCTTAACGAAGGNATTTTACCTGCAGGNAAAAAGAACAATTCTTANTTCCCCTTCGACCTNAAGAAAAAATTTAATCTCCCTACCTTTTTGGAAAATGATGCGATCTACACCTATCATTTCTACCGTATTCTTCAAAGGGCCAAAAGAGTTTATTTGCTTTATAATACCCAAAGTGACGGTATNAATTCTGGTGAAATGAGCCGATTTTTNTATCAGTTGAAATACCAAAAGCAAACCCATCACCAAATCGAAGAAAAGCAATTGATANTNGATTATCAAACCCCTGATATTCCCGAACGTAAAATCGAAAAAACAGAAAATATTCNNCTNAAACTCAAGGCTATTGCCGAGAANGGTTTTTCCCCTTCCTCACTCTCTCTTTACCTNAGAAACCCTNTAGANTTTTATTATCAAAGGGTNTTGGGAATTANAGAAAAAANTAANATGGAGTCCACNATTAACAATAAGGACAGGGGTAATNTGGTACATGAAGTANTAGAGCAANTTTATTTACCNTATAAAAACCAAATCCTTACTGTTTNCGATTTTCAAGAAATGAAAATGCGCCTTATNCCCTTGATGGAGGANCGCTACAAATCAATTTATCATGGAACACAACAAAAAACAGGAANGAACCATATTATTTTTNAGGTACTCAAAAAGTCGATTTTNGATTTTTTGGAGATAGAACANAANNAAGTCAAAGAGGGAAACCANATCAAAATTCTTCNTTTGGAACAGCCNTTTGAGCAAAGCGTAANTATACCTGGAATAGNCTTCCCTGTCAAACTAATNGGTCTNGTAGACCGCATTGATTTATNCAATGACACTTTAAGGATTATTGATTATAAAACTGGAAAGATAGAACCNAAACAACTTAAGCTTNCCCACTGGGAGGTATTTGGTGAGCAAANCGAATACGCTTATTTATTCCAAATTTTACTCTATTCCTATGTGCANAAATCANTGATATCTCAATANCCAAAAGCTAGCGCNGGAATNATTTCTTTCCGNAATCTACCCCAATACTTTATGNCTTTTTCACATGTTTCCNNNGAGGAAAAGCCCTTAAACTCAGAAAATNTTANTCTATTTGAAGTNACTTTATTTAAAATTATNACCGAAATTTTTGATTCAAAAGTTAATTTTGAAGACAAAAGTTAATTGTTTAAGATTTCAATGTTATATTATATATATTTAAAATAAATTCCTATNNACGATCAAATGGAAAAAAANCAGAGTGAAAAAGGTATAAAGAAGGAAAAGCTCAATTGGTTGTTGCGGNTCATTACCTTGGGNGATCGTTTCTCATTGCAAGACTTCTANGATCGAATCAAGAAAGGTTTTGTTGAGTTTTTGATTGTATTTTTTGGAGTTTTGGTTTCATTTGGAGTTGAGAGACAAGGGGAGGATTTTGAAGACAGAGAGTTCAACATTGACAATTTGATTGGATTAAGNGATGAAATGATTAGTATTAANGAATATACTCAGATTTATATTGAAGAAAATCAGTGGATAAGAAACCTTTATGCTCAACTTTATNAAAAATGGGAGGTAGAAAGTGATAGTGTTTTTTTATTTCTAGACGAATCTGATGGTCAATTTTATTCTCCCATATCGTTCTATAATAATTATAACCCCTTCAACCCTCCGAGAGTAGTTTATGAAGCCATAAAACTCGATGGGACATTTAGATTTTTAGGATCNGAGGTAGGACGTTTTGTCAACAATACNTACGATGGTACAGATCTAAAATATTTGATGTTGAACTCTGATAGAGAAGAAAAAGTATATGTAGATCAATTTGAATCCAGAATAGCAAANAAATGGATATACGATTTNGATAAGATCGATTTATACGACATGAATTTTTTTATTAAAAATCGAAACTATATACAAGACGATAAGTATTTAAAATACAACCTTTTCAAAAGATTAGGACTATGGGAGCANATATCAGAGCAATTNGTGGATTATGATGCAGAATTGGAGGTCAATATTAGAAAGCTTGATTCTGTAATCAANGTAAAAGATGAGGAATTTGTTTTAATTTATTGGTGGTTCTAGACTTTCTCNATCAANCCAGCAACCAGTTTNCCTGAGATCAAAGCAGGCGGTACCCCAGGACCGGGNACCGTCAATTGTCCAGAAAAATAAAGATTTTTCACCTTTTTACTTTTCAATTTAGGCCTCANAAAAGCTGTTTGTAACAATGTATTGGCCATGCCATAAGCATTNCCTTTATANGAATTATAAACCGAAATAAAGTCATTCACACCAAATGATTCCNTGAANAAAATATCATCTTTGAGTTTTTGATCNGTTAGTTTTTCCAATCGCTTGAATACGATATCAAAATAATGATTNCTTAGTTCGTTNGTATCCTCCAATCCAGGAGCTATGGGAATCAAAATAAAACAAGCCTCTTTTCCTNNAGGNGCCATATCTGGATCAGAAATNGATGGAAAATTAGCATAGAAAAGCGGTTCCTCTGGCCATTTGGTCGTGTCGTAAATCGTTTTGGCATGTNTATCAAAATCCACATCAAAAAACAAAGTGTGATGGGAAACATTTTTAACTTTTTTATTCAACCCCACATAAAAGAGTAGGGAAGAGGGAGCAAATATTTTTTTATCCCAGTAAGCTTCACTGTAGGAACGTTGATTTTTAGGCAGTAAGGTCTCTGTATGGTGATAGTCGGCACCACTCAAAACGATATCNGAAANNACAGNTTTTCCATTGGTTTTCAATCCTACCGCTTTTTTGTTTTCCAACAATATTTCTTCNACAGGACTNTTTACATGAATTTTNACACCAAGACTTTCGGCTAGTTTTACNATCCCTTTTACAATACTGTACATTCCATCTTTGGGGTGCCAAGTTCCCAACCCAAAATCTGCAAAATTCATGAAGTTGTAAAAAGCAGGAGTATCGGCAGGTTTTGCTCCTAAAAAAAGTACAGGAAACTGAAGTATTTGCGCCAGCTTCGGATTTCTAAATTCTCTGGTCACTTCCCTTTTCACATTTGAAAAAAAGNAACNTATTTTTTTGATGGTATCGGGGGTAACCAACTCCAATGGAGAGANNCCNGGNCGGTANACCAANTCATCNATCGCAATTTTATAATTNTCAGCCGCTTTAGNGATAAATTTTTTGAGCTNGGCAGCACTACCTTGCTCCACCATCTCNAAAGCGTCGTAGATTTTTTCCAACGAGTCNCCGATATATATGAAATCNTCCTTACCGAAATATACCTGATAGCCAGGGTCCAATCGCTCCAAATCATAATATTCNCTTACTGATTTNCCAAAATCTCCAAAAAACTTTTCAAAAACATCGGGCATCCAATACCACGANGGACCAATGTCAAANACAAAACCGTCTTTTTTGAATTGTCGGGCTCNACCCCCNGGGGTGCTGTTTTTTTCAAAAANTTCAACCTCATGTCCAGACTNTGCTAAATAGCATGCNGCAGACAANGATGAAAAACCAGAACCGATAATGCTAATGNTNTTTTTCATTGCTTACAAAGCTATCAATAAACTGAANGGTTTTTGGGATAATGGGGTTATAAATNCTNCGNATTTATTANNAAATATTAANNAAATATTCAATTCAAAAAAATTCTACTCTTTTTTACNTCTTCTCATCGAATGAATTTCCTCTACAAATGAGGCTGAAATAATNCCCGTAGGAATGGCTACAATNCCAATTCCAATNAGTGAAATGATNGAGGCAAAAATTTTCCCTCCAGNAGTTACTGGATAAACATCACCNTANCCTACAGTAGCNAGTGAAACNGTGGCCCACCAAANGGANTCNGTGATNCTGGAAAACTTATTNGGTTGCGCCTCATGCTCNAGATAATANATTGCAGATGCAGAAAATAATATCGCCAATGCAGAGAGAAATAAGGTAAACTTCAATTCATTACGTACTCCCTTCAANGCTTTTACAAATAACTTTAGCGAACTGCTGTCTCTGCCCAACTTAAAAATACGGGTCAGNCGAAACAGTCTCAAAATCCTAANGAACCTTCCATCAACTTTCACAAACTGGTTNAGGTAGAAAGGTANAATGGAAATTAAGTCAATCAAACCAAATNTNCTGAACACATACTGATANACCCCTTTAATTCGTTTGTCCAAATAAGCANNACGAATGCGATACATGTATTCAAAAGAGAAAATATAAATNGANANAGCTTCAAAAATATGAAANATNTCNCCATACACATTTCTTATNGAAACATGNGANTCTAGAATCATTGCAANAACATTGCCAATNATTAGTAGATAAATGAACTTATCNAAAAGAACTGTANATTTCAANAATGATTATTTTTTNGANANATCAATAAAAATTCCAATCATTACTNCTANAATAGAGACAATAACAACAAAAGCTACAAANGAAGGTGTCATAATANTNCNAAATNNTTTNTTAAAGATAATCAATTTCAAATTTCCTNTAAAAACATNCTAAAAACTTCAATTTNATTATTTTTTTTGTTTAACNTTTTTTTGTTAAAGTTTTTTTATATATATTTAAANAGTTTAAATTCAATTTGGTTTATTAACGCCTCTGCAANTACTATCTCCTAAAGTCAAATTCTAAAATCCTAGCAGAGGCGTTTTTTTTACACNTATATTTTTCTCGCCTTTTGNCAGTTTTTCCCTAATTTAGTATTGTAGGATGATAAGGATTTAGATGGAAGGATTGACGACTATTACTTTTTTTAAATTTCGTAAAAATAAGCGNTGGGCATTCGCCCAAATGGGNCTTGCTCCCCCCAANCTTCAACAAAACAAAGGACTTAAGTTCTTTAAANTGATGGGAACNGGAGGTGGAAATGGCTTTAGTCTTTGGCCTGATTTTGGNACTTATGCCTTTTTNGGGGTTTGGGACAATCTAAAATCAGCAGATGATTTTTTAACCCACAATCCNATTATCAAAAGCTATTATCAGAAATCCTTCTCTATCAGAACNATAAAAATGNTACCTGTAAAAAGTCANGGATTTTGGAGTGGNCAAAATCCNTTCAAAGAGCAAAAGTTAAACAAAAACGACTCCGACATTCTTGTAGCCGTGATTACTCGAGCTACATTACGACNTTCNANGCTCCTTCCTTTTTGGAAATCTGTTCCCGCTGCCAGTGNGGCCATTGAAAATGCNCCNGGGGTAAANTACTTTAAAGGGATCGGAGAATGGCCCTTTGTGCAACAAGCCACACTCAGCCTTTGGGACAGTTTTGAGTCAGTAAAACAATTTGCCTACAGCGGAAAGACCCATTCGGACATTATCAAAAAAACGANAAGTCAAAAATGGTANAGTGAAGACCTATTTGTNNGATTTCATGTNCTTTCAGACAGTGGATTTATTAAACCTTCTNTATCAAAATGAGNTATTCATGAAAACAGCNGTAGTCATTGGAGCAGGGATAGGAGGTATTGCCGNAGCATTGCGTTTGTCAAAAAAAGGNTATCANGTNATCGTTTTTGAAGCCAANAACTATCCTGGCGGTAAACTTAGTGCTTTTAGCTTGGGAAAGTATCGNTTTGATGCAGGACCTTCCCTNTTTACTATGCCACANTTTGTAAACGAATTGTTTGAACTNCACGGCGAGAAAGCTAGCGATTTTTTTACTTACAAAAAGAAAAAAATCGCCTGCGAGTATTTTTGGGAAGACAAAACCCGAATTACTGCCTATGCCGATCCAAAACGTTTTCTTANAGAAGTTCAAAATAAATTGGANGTGAAAGCCTCTGTATTACAANAGTACCTCCAGCGCGCCAAGAAAAAATTCGATTTGACCGCTCCTCTATTTTTAGATCAATCTCTTCACAAANTCAAAGGTTTTTTAAATACAANAACCCTCAAAGCCCTGCTCAACCTCAATCTTTACGAAATCAACCAAAANCTGCATACCGTTAATGCACGGCAACTCAAGGAACCTCATTTAGTACAAATGTATGACCGCTANGCTACNTACAATGGTTCCTCTCCCTACCAAACACCAGGGATTATGACANTAGTNCAACACCTTGAACAGGAGTACGGAACCTTCGTACCTGACGGAGGAATGGAACAAATTACTTTGTCCCTANATGCATTAGCAAAAAGAAAAGGTGTCACTTTCCACATGGGTGAAAAAGTAAATCAAATCCTGCTCGAAAGAGATAGGGCAATAGGTGTCAAAACTGAAAAACAAACTCTNAAGTCCNATATTATTTTATCCAATATGGATATTTTTCCTACCTACAAAAGACTACTCAAAAACACCAAAGCCCCCGATCGGATTTTGAGTCAAGAGCGTTCCAGTTCTGCAATTATATTTTACTGGGGAATCCAACAAAAATTTGACCAACTTGATTTACATAACATATTTTTTTCAAAGGATTACAAAGCAGAATTTGAAGCTATTTTTAACCAAAATAAGCCTAGTGATGATTTTACTGTATACGTCAATATTACNTCCAAAGATGTTCCTNAAGATGCCCCTNTAGGAGGAGAGAATTGGTTTGTAATGATCAACACGCCAGCCGATCATGGCCAAGANTGGGAGCAAATCAAAAATNAACTTAGAGAAAAAACCATTGCTAAACTNAANCGTATTCTCAAAACCGACTTAAATCCATTGATAAAAGAGGAGGAATTTTTAACTCCCCNGCTGATTCAACAAAAAACCTCATCTCATCTAGGAGCACTNTATGGAAGTTCAAGCAACGATAAGATGGCTGCCTTTTTGAGACACCCCAACTTTAGTTCCAAAATCAAAAATTTATATTTTTGTGGGGGTAGTGTTCATCCCGGAGGAGGCATTCCTTTATGTTTGCTTTCTGCCAAAATTGCGACTGATTTAATACCCTGAAACTTAATGATTCCAATTAAATTAAACCGTGAAAATGTATCCATAGCTATTATTTGGTTGTTCCATGTCAGTGGAATATTAGGCATTTTGTACGGTAACTCAGAATGGTTTATTTCGGCCACCCCACTCAACTTATCCATCAATTTTGTACTCTTAATGATCAACTGCAGTGGAAATAAATGGTTTTTTCCAATGGTTATAATTGGATTTTTGACCGGTATGATTACCGAGATTTTAGGCGTTCAATTGGGTTGGATATTTGGGGATTACCAATACGGTGAAGCCCTAGGATATAAGCTCTTTGGAGTTCCGCTACTTATCGGGGTCAATTGGACTTTACTCAACCTTATAACAGGCGCTATTGCTCAACAATTCTATGAAAATATTTTTATGCGAGTTATTATTGGGGTAGGGCTCATGCTTTTTCTTGATCTATTGATTGAACCGATTGCTCCTGCATTGGATTTTTGGGTATTTGATGGGGGAGAGGCTCCCTTACAAAACTATATCGGTTGGGCAGTTGTGGCTCTTTTTCTACAGTTCATTTTTCATTATTTTAGAATTACTTTAAAAGGATGGCTTTCTCATCAATTATACCTTTTACAAATCATCTTTTTTACCGTTTTATTGATTAAGGAAACTACTATTGGGTTATAAAACTTTATTTTTGAATTGAGATGCGCTGTCTATTAATTCCCTTTTTTATTTTAATTCTTTTTTCTTGTAAGGGGAAAAAACCTAATACACAGCCAATAAATTTGGAAAAAAAAAACAAGGTGGAGATAACTTCCCCTGAAAGCGCGGATCAAGTGATTCATCTTACTCCCGAATTTATTGAGGAAAATGAAATAAATCTCTGGGCTGACTTCAAAAAACTCATGGATGCAATGGAAGACATAAGCCAACTCAATCCCGAGGGAATCATGACATATCTAATCGAACTCTATAAAATCTCCATCGCATTAGTAAAAAATCCTTTTCCACAAAAATTTAATAAGCTACCCATATATAGCCGAGTGAAAGTTGTTCAGACTCAAATCATCAAATGCCATTACTATGCCTCTAATAATCAGAATCAAAAACTCAACCAAGCATTGGATCAGTTGTATTCAGAGTACAATATTCTTATTAGTAGAATGATCAGTATGGCAGAAGAAAATAAAATGCCATTAGATACATTAGGAATAGATTTACCGTTTTTTCAGGATTCCAAAATGAATCCAGCACTTTCCAAAAAGTAAATACTCTCAGAAACAGACTTAGAAATTTTGACTTGCTGAATTTTTAGAACCGAGGCATTAGGTTGGAGTGCAATAGCCTCATCGTATAACCCCAATAGTTTTCGGTCGTAACCAACACATTTATGCAAATGGGTATGGTTAGGTTTTTTGATTGAGGAAATCACCATTTCTTCAAAATTTAGGCGGTGAATAACCAAATCATCGACCTGCACCTTTAATGACCTTAACAATTTTGTTACATCTTGGAAATAGCGATTTCTTAAAGTAGATTGTAAATTGAAATATCGCTTATCCTTTGAGATATTGGATTCATCTGAAGCCTTTAAATACTCCAATTTTGAATTCTTAAGAAGAGTAAGAATTTTTTTCAGTAAATCGATGTATTCTGATGCAGCAGACAANAAAAANATTTTAAANCAAANTTATANAGAATCAATTNNATAGATNAGTAAAATNTTAATTTAATATTAACAAGTTCTTCACTACGTATNGACAACCTAATTCNCGAACTACTTTNTCAGCTTTNACAACACCTCTTATTTTNCCNGTTTCCTCAAAGGTTGGAGCCGTGAGTTCAGCTATTTCTGCCATTTGTGTATAATAATCTTTTCTAGTGGGATGGAAAGGGGATACCCCATTGAATACTTTATTTTCACCAAAATTTTCGATCAATTTTAAGAGAATGTTCACTGCATCAATTTGGTGAATGAAGTTTATTGGNGAGTTGGGGTTAGGAAGATTTTTTTNACCANTTAGAGAAAAAATNGGATGACGGTCAGGNCCCATCAANCCNCCTAAACGGACAANACCNCAAGCAAAATTATCGTTCTCGAGAAGCTTTTGTTCTACTTTAATGATTTGTTGGGCCGATGTATTATTCCCAAGTAACGCACTTTCCTCAGTGATTACACCTTTTTGAAAACCATACACGGAAGTACTACTTGTNAATATTACCTTTTGGATTTTGAAATATTCAATCTCTTTAANTANTTGNTCCAAAAGTCCAACATAGTTAAGCNCTGGATTTTTTCTCAAACNNGGAGGAATTGTAATCACCAAAGTATNCAAGTCCTTAAAAAANTCNAGTTGTCCNTGGGAATGTATTTCACTTATTTTCAAAAAATAAGCCGAGTATCCTTCCGCTAAAAGCNNGTTGGNTTTTTCTTTACTTGTTGNGCTTACCCTNACTTTNTATCCCATNTNTATTCCTTCTTTTGCAAGAGCCATACCNAACCATCCACCTCCCAATATTCCAATATCACCCATTAAGCCTTCATTTTTGTTCAATNTTTTATTNAAATACTTGNCAAAANTATNAAATGATATTTTAAAAATNACTATCTTAAGGGNTAGAAAAACAATGAGTTATGCCGATAAAAAGCTTTCAAGGTCAAAGAGAGACNCGTTCTAGAAAATCAAACAAAACTTTATTGGTGGCTGACATCATGACTCGTGATGTAGTAGTTTTCACNAAAGATCAATCNATNCATGAGGTTATGCGTAAATTCATTAAATACCGNATTTCTGGTGGTCCTGTGGTCGATCAAGCAGGAAAATTAATCGGNGTAATTTCNGAGGCCGATTGTATGAAAGAAATNTCGGATAGTCGTTACTTTAATATGCCCATCNTGGACAAGACCGTAGCNCATTTTATGACCACCAATGTAGATATCATTGAAGCCAGTAAAACCATATTTGAGGCGGCATCAAGATTTTTTACAACCTCCAGAAGGCGTTTTCCAGTTNTCGACAAAAATCAACTNGTTGGACAAATCAGTAGGAAAGATATCGTNGTTGCGACCCTCAATATGAAAAGTCAAACNTGGCNTCAATAAATTCTTTGTGCTGCCCGGTAGGTGTTCGCATGTGCCTCAATTATCAACTTTATATCTTTTGAATATCCTCCACCCATNCTACATTGTACAGCTATTGAACGTTTGTAACAATTTTCTATTACAATTTCATCCCGTTGTTTACAACCCGCTANGCTCATACTCAATCGACCTAATCGGTCGGTNGCTANCACATCNACTCCTGANAGGTAAAACACAAAATCAGGGTCAACCTGCTTAAAAAGATTTGGTAGGGNTTCACTCAATTTATTAAGATATTCCTCATCANCAGTATTATCTTTNAAAGCAATATCCCAATCACTTTGCTCTTTTCTGAAAGGATAATTNTTTTNCCCGTGCATCGAAAAAGTAAACACCCTATCCTCTTTTTGGAAAATCTCGGCAGTGCCATTNCCTTGGTGNACATCCAAATCAATNATCAATATTTTTTGAGCATANTCATGATCCAANAAATGTCTAGCNGCAATCGNTTGNTCATTGAGCATACAAAAAGCTTCCCCGTGAGTAGANTAAGCATGGTGCGTACCNCCTGCAACATTAAAAGAAATACCTACTTCNAGNGACTTAAATGCNCCCTCTANTGTTCCTCCAGCAATTACAAACTCCCTTTCTACNAGCTGTTGGGAAATGGGAAAGCCTATTTTTCTGATTTCTGATCGATCCAAGTCTTGTNGTTTCAATCGATCTACATAATCTGGATGGTGTACAACTTTTACAACATTTTCGGAAATAGATCNTGGAGAAAAAAAGTCCTTGGCATCACAAGTGCCTTCGTGAATTAACTGCTTGGGCAGGAGATCATATTTTTCCATCGGAAACCNATGGTTTTCNGGGAGGGGCAANACATAAATGGGATCAAATGCAACAGGTATCACAGAGCCTATTTACTNAATCCTCAAACCACTTGGCGTATTTTCGNCCTCAGGGGAAATAAAAATCAACCGTCCATCTCCATCCTCAGCCATCAGCAACATACCTTGACTTTTCACCCCTCGAATTGCTCTGGGTTNAAGGTTNGTTAGCACTGTAACTTTTTTTCCAACTACTTCCTCAGTAGTATAACTTTCGGCTATTCCAGAGACGATTGTTCTTTGTTCCTGACCNAGGTCAACNTTCAACACTAAAAGCTTTTTGGTTTTAGCCATTTTTTCTGCNTCAAGAATTGTCCCTGTTTTCAGNTCTATTTNTGTAAAATCATCGAANGAAATCATCTTTTTNGGNGCCTCCTCCACTTTATTTTTTTCGTTATCATNAGATATGTTATTCTTTAATTTTTCTAATTGTTTTTCAATCATCTCGTCTTCTATTTTTTCAAAAAGTAATTGTGATTGATTAAGCTTATGCCCAGTTTCTAAAANATAATNNTGATCATCACTCTCCCCGCNCCAAGNAGNCTCAAGGTCAAGCATATCCNTCATCNTCTGAGTTGTATGAGGCAGCAAAGGTTCACTNAGNATACTCAGTCCNGCAGCAATTTGCAAAGCAGTAAACATAATGGTTTCCACCCTTNGGGGATCTGTCNTAATTAATTTCCAAGGCTNNTGTTCTGCCAAATACTTATTTCCCAAACGTGCCAAATTCATCANCTCNTGACNGTAAGCTCTGAACTGGTAATGCTCAATTTTATNCTCCATTAAAGACTTGAANTCCCTNAGTGAGGNTAGCACNTCTAGATCTGCATTTTTAGGATTACCCAGTGGAGGNACTTTTCCATCGNAATATTTATGGGTCAGTACCATTACTCNATTGATNAAATTTCCAAAAATGGCAACTAACTCACTNTTATTTCNCGTTTGGAATTCCTTCCATGAAAAATCGTTGTCTTTTGTTTCNGGTGCATTCGCCGTTAGTACATATCGCAAAACATCCTGTTTNTCAGGAAAGTCTTCCAAATATTCATGCAACCANACCGCCCANTTCTTNGAGGTNGAGATTTTATTGCCCTCAAGATTGAGGAACTCATTGGCGGGAACATTCTCTGGAAGAATATAAGANCCCGTATTTTTTAGNATNATGGGAAAAATAATACAATGAAAGACGATNTTGTCCTTACCAATAAAATGAACTAANTNAGTATCNTCAGATTTCCAATAAGGCTCCCAGTCGATATTATTTTTTTTNGCCCATTCTTTGGTGGAAGAGATATATCCAATNGGAGCATCAAACCAAACATANAGNACTTTTCCNTCTCCTCCTGCTACNGGCACAGGGATACCCCAGTCCAAATCTCTTGTAACAGCACGGGGCTGCAAGCCATTGTCGATCCATGACTTNACCTGNCCATANACGTTTGGTTTCCAATCTTTTTTGTGCCCNTCTAAAATCCACTCTTTAATAAAACTCTCATGTTCGTTTAGGGGTAAAAACCAATGCTTAGTTTTTTTTAATTCAGGTATGCTTCCAGAAAGCNTAGATTTGGGTTGTATCAAATCAGTTGCACTTAGNGAACTACCACAGGATTCACATTGGTCTCCNTAAGCTTCAGTGTTTTGACANANGGGACAGATTCCTGTCACAAATCGGTCAGCTAGAAATTCCTNTGCCTCTGCATCATACAACTGCNCGGTTTCCTTGACTACAAACTGNTCNTGATCATNAAGCTGTTTAAAAATTTCTCCTGCTGTTTCGTGATGAACNTCTCGCGATGTTCGGGAGTAATTGTCAAATGATATTCCAAAAGTATTNAANGCCTGACGGATCATTTCATCATAATGATCNATTATNTCTTGTGGTGTTCTTCCTTCTTTCNTAGCTTTAATGGCAATCGCTACTCCATGNTCGTCACTACCACAGATAAAGNCCACCTTTTTTTTTNGGAGTCTTAGATAGCGCGTNTAAATATCTGCAGGCACATANACTCCAGCNANATGACCGATGTGAATGGGGCCATTTGTNTAAGGTAAAGCAGCAGTAANAGTATATCTTTTGGGCTGNGTGGTCATGCTCATTTTTTTGNNAAAAATAAGGATTTTATTGCCCAGCATGGAATTATATTTGAACTTATAATGAACCTNTGATNGCATNTAGAACTTATCTNCGACTNTTNANCAAATCANACGACCTCGAAAAAANNCTNAAACCTTGCAACTTCCTACCTATAAANATCAGANTATAACTTACTNGAAATAAACAATTGTTANCTCNNAGCACAGGTCNTTTTAAATTNTTCAAAAAGNAAATACTCTCGTCGCCGANGAAGTNANGGCACTGACCAAANGTTTTATGATTCCCCNTCATGAGTCNNTTANCTANTNAAAAATCAAATTATTGTTCGATGCAATNGATCATTTTGTCAATTNAAAGAATTTTAAAGTACGTTTTGATCTAATAAACTANGAATTNGATNNGAACCAATNGGANTAAAACATATTGATGANGCTTTTTATTCTTTTTGATNAAATGTTTCAAAAATAACATTGTGTTTTAAATTNATAACTTTANANGGAAATAAAACATTTAATATTTGAAAACTATCGCCTCTCAAGTATCGGAATACGTCAAGACCAAACCCTATTTGTCAACGGCTCTCTCACAAGGCATTATCAATCTAACNTCCTTAGCAAGAGAGATTCAACCAGAAATTGAAAAGGCTTTGCGAAAGCCTGCCAGAANNGGNGCTATTGTNATGGCATTGAAACGCATTTCCGACAATGANGAATTTCTCTCCACCCACAAGATCGTGAGTGTATTGAGAAATTTAGGNGACATTACCGTNCGTTCCTCACTGACCGATTATTGNTTCAAACTTACTGAAACATTACTATTGGCTCAATCCAAATTACTCACCGCNATCAAAGACAAAAAGGATATATTCTACACCTCGTCCAGNGGGGTAGGAGAATCCAATATCGTTGTNGTTAGTAATTTAGCTCCCCTNATTGAAGATTTATTTAAAAATGAAATCTGCATAGACAAGATCGATAATCTTTCAGCGATAACGGTCAAACTNCCCGTTGANAATGTCAAAATCCCAGGGATTTATTATTTCATTTTTCAAAGACTGTCATGGGAGGGNGTCAACATCAATGAAGTNATTTCTACTTCCAATGAATTCACTATTCTCATTGANGAGGAATCTGTCAATATAGCTTTTGAAGTAATCAAAAATCTTAAGNTACTCTANTTACCTNNNAAGTNATTGAGCCGTTCCANNAGTTTTTCTATACTATGNACTTGTTCTATTAGAAGCAAAAGACGCAAGCCATTTCGNGTCTGNTTTTCTTTTAAGCTGAATTTTTTNGATTCCNTCTGAACACCCAATAATATTTGANTGAAAACNGAACTTTGGTAAAAATCACNTTGTTGATCCNNCAAAAAGTAAGCTACACACTTATTTTTTTTGATGATGAGACGTTCCAATCCCATTTTTGAAGCNAACCACTTCAGNCGAANCGTATTCAAAAGCTCAATANCCTNTGGNGGAATGCCACCAAATCTATCCTCGATATTTTTTTTNAATTCCATCAAAGCNTTTTCATCCTTGATTGCAATCAATTCNTTGTANAGGANCAATCGCTCATTTACNACATTTATATATTCATCTGGGAATAATATTTCTAAATCGGTATCGATCTGTANCTCGTNNACATACTTTTTTTCCAAGCTCTTTTCTTGATATGCAAACAAGGATTTGAACTCTTNTTCCTTCAATTCTTCTATGGCCTCCTCCAAAATTTTCTGATAAGTTTCAAAACCTATTTCGTTGATNAAGCCACTTTGNTCCCCACCTAAAAGATCNCCAGCACCNCTAATTTCAAGATCTTTCATTGCAATGTGGATTCCTGCTCCCAACTCAGAAAATTGAGAAATGGCTTTGATTCTTTTTTGTGCCTCTAAGGCCATTGCATTCAATGGCGGGGTAATGAAATAGCAAAAAGCCTTCTTGTTACTGCGGCCCACNCTTCCTCTCATCTGNTGCAAATCGCTCAGTCCAAAACNCTGNGCNTTATTAATAAAGATCGTATTAGCATTGGGGACATCCAGCCCATTCTCTATGATGGTAGTAGCAATCAAAATATCCGACTGACCTTCCATAAATCCCACTAAGGTTTTTTCCANTCGGTTNCCTTNCATTTTACCGTGNCCAATAGCNATNCGAGCATTNGGGACCAAGCGCTGTACCATNCCAGCTACCTCCTGAATATTCTCAACNCGGTTGTGGATANAGAATATTTGCCCACCTCTCTGCATTTCATATCGAANGGCATCCCGAATAAGAGTTTCACTAAATCGTACCACCTCACTTTCNATCGGATAACGATTAGGAGGAGGGGTNGCAATAACCGATAAATCTCGTGCNGCCATCAAGCTGAATTGCAATGTTCTGGGTATGGGCGTCGCAGTAAGGGTCAAAACATCTACATTGGTTTTCAGGTCCCTTAGTTTTTCCTTTACAGCCACACCAAATTTCTGTTCCTCATCAACGATCAACAAACCNAAATCACNAAATTTCACTGTTTTATTTACNAACTGGTGTGTACCGATNAAGATGTCTATTTTTCCATTTTTNAGTTCTTCCAAGATTCTATTNCTNTCTTTNATGGAGCGGAATCGGTTCAGGTAGTCAANACGAACGGGCAGNTCTTTCAGTCTATTAGAAAAAGTTTTGTAGTGTTGAAAAGCCAATATAGTAGTNGGAACCAAAACAGCGACCTGTTTGCTGTCATCAACCGCTTTAAAAGCCGCACGTATAGAAACTTCNGTTTTNCCAAAACCAACATCGCCACANATCAGNCGATCCATTGGGCGGCTATTTTCCATATCCGCTTTTACAGCTANTGTAGCCTTACTCTGGTCGGGGGTGTCTTCAAATATAAATGAAGCTTCNAACTCCAGTTGGAGATAACTATCTGNTGGAAANGCATGCCCTATCTTCTCCCTTCTTTTGGCGTAAAGTTTTANAAGGTCAAAAGCAATCNCTTTGACTTTGGTTTTGGTTTTTTGCTTGAGCACTTTCCATACTTTAGAACCCAATTTGTGGAGTTTGGGAANGTGGCCATCTTTACCATTGAATTTGGTNATTTTGTGGAGCGAGTGAATACTNAGGTAGAGAATATCTCCTTCATCATAACTNAGTTTTATNGCCTCTTNTTTTACACCNTCAACATCGATTTTTTGCAGCCCACCAAATTTCCCNATACCGTGATCGATGTGGGTGACGAAATCCCCAATTTTTANGTGGGTCAACTCTTTTAGGGTAAGTACCTCTTTTTTGGNAGCAGAAGAACGTAATTTGTATTTGTGGTAACGGTCAAAGATTTGGTGGTCTGTGAAACACGCCACTTTNGCCTCAATNTCNTCAAANCCTTCAAAGAGAGGGCATAGTTCAGTTTTGTAATGTACCNTAGTTTCCATCTCCCCCAAAATTTCATTGAATCGCTTNCGNTGTGCCTCGCTTGTGCAAAATATATAATTCTCAAAACCGGAAGAATGGTTTTCATTCAGGATTTNAACCAGTCTATNGAATTGTTTGTTNATAGAAGGTTGAGGACTTTGTTTAATCGTNAGGCGTTCTNANGGNTTAAGACTATCAGAATGATTTACNAATACCGTACTTTGATTCGCCAGTCGTTCAAGNAGTTGCACCCGGTCCAAAAACAAAACNTCGGGGGAATATTGGAGGGNAGTCTCTAAAGCCTGAAACTGTTTGGNAGCTTGGATACCAAATTTTTCAATCCNATCTAAACACAAATCGAGTTGGTTAAAAACGACAGTGCTTCCTTGGGGTAAAGAATCAATCAGGGATTTACGTTTTTCAGTAAAAGACACTTTGGAAGTATTCGGCAACAAATCGATNTGATTTAGGGGGCTGATGGAGAGTTGGGTATTTACGTTAAAACTCCTCAGGCTGACAATTTCCTCATCAAAAAACTCNATCCTNNAAGGGTGCTGATGGGAGAATGAAAAAACATCGATAATTCCTCCTCTAACGGAAAACTCCCCNGGCTGNGTNACAAAATTTACCCTTTCAAAACTATATTCAAAAAGCGTTTCATTNACAAAATCCAAACTGAGCNCATCCCCTTTTTTAACCGTNAGTGTCTTTNTTTTTAGAGTATGTTGTGAAATCACCTTTTCAAANAGNGCTTGGGGGTAGGTAACAACTATTCTNCTCTTTTTGGGGTTGCTNAGTTTTTTCAATACCTCCGAGCGNAGCAANACATTGNTATTATCGATTGCCTCTGGATTATAAGCCNCTCTGTAACTGGCGGGGAAAAATAAAACGTCATTTTTATTAAGTAATTGTTCCAGATCGTTGAGGTGATAGGCCGCCTGCTCNGNATTGTCCAATACCAATAAAAAAGTACGGTNTAAATTTNTGAAAGCAGTAACCAGTTTAAAATTCAAACCAGAACCGACCACNCCTTTAATTTGGCAACAACTNTCCANTAAAAGTGCTGTTTCAAAAGCCTTTTGGCTGGAGGTTTGGGAAATTTTATCAAACAGTTGTTCGATAACTCTGATTTTTATCAAAGATAGTTTTACANTTCCATTTTTCATTATNCTTTGGATTAAGATTTCCATCCTTTTTTTCGGTTAATAACTCCTGATAATTNCATGACAGTNTAAAGACACAAAATTTTANTTTAGTAATACAAATTGCTTATATGTTTTTGATNTTTGATACNGAGACTACTGGTTTNCCACTCAANTGGAATGCACCTTTGACAGACGCCGACAATTGGCCGCGTTGTNTTCAAATAGCCTGGCAATTACACGACAAAGACGGGAGTTGTATTTCCCACGAAGATTATTTGGTANTCCCCAATGGATTTNCTGTCCCCTACGATGCCGAAAAAATTCATGGTATNTCNACGGAATTAGCCAAAGAGAAAGGACTTCCANTAGAGGAGGTATTGGAAAAATTTCAATTNAGACTTCANCAATGTGAATTTGTAGGGGGTCACAACGTAAAATTTGACCTCAATATNATGGGGGCTGAATTCCTTCGAATTAATGGTAAAAACCCTCTCGAAAACCTACCTATTATCGACACCTGTAATGAGGAGACAGCNACTCTTTGTCAANTACCAGGTNGAGGGGGAAAATTTAAATTNCCTAAATTAAGTGAGCTTTACNCCCATCTTTTTGAGACCCAATTTNANGANGCTCACAATGCGACNGCCGATGTAGAGGCAACCGCCCGATGCTTTTTCGAGCTATTCAGACAGGCANGGCTNGAACCCNAAGCACTAAAAAACAGAAGAGAAATCATTTACCACCTCAAAGAAGTTTTAGNGGCGCCTGTCCAAGGCATNGGACTTAAACACGAAAACCTCAAAGCCNCATCTGCCCAATTGTTNGCCTTGGCCAATTCTGAAGAGGAACCCANCAAAACACTGAGTCATGCNGAGGAAGAGGTTTTACAAAAAGCTACTTTTGTTCACTTACANACCCATTCNCAATACTCAGTTNTACAATCCACCTCTCGAATTCAAGACCTNATANAAACTGCAGCGGATTATCAGATGCCTGCNGTTGCCTTAACTGATCACGCCAATTTGATGGGTGCTTTTCATTTTATCAAGGCCATAAAAAAACACAATGCCGATCTCNAGGAAGGACAAACACATTTAAAACCCATTTTGGGNTGTGANTTTTTTGTCTGCGAGGATCANCAAGACCGTTCCAGAAGAGACAANGGTTACCAAATTGTTTTTATCGCCAAAAATAAAAAAGGNTATGAAAATCTTTCNAAGATGAGTTCCATAGCTTATACCCAAGGGTTTTATTATGTGCCTAGGATTGACAAAAAAATTNTCGAGCAGTACAAATCTGATTTGATCGTTCTGACAGGNAATTTATATGGTGANGTACCCTCAAAAATTTTGAATANNGGGGANACTCAAGCCGAGGAANCCCTCTTGTGGTGGCAANGTCAGTTTGGGCAGGATCTNTATATCGAGCTGATGCGNCACCAGCAGGANGATGAGCAACGNGCCAATGCCGTTTTANTAGAATTCGCCAAAAAACACNAAATTAAGATTTTGGCAACCAACAACAGNTATTACACGANCAAAAATGANGCCAATGCNCATGATATTCTGCTNTGTGTTAAAGAGGGGGAAAAACAAACTACACCNATAGGCANGGGCAGGGGATTCAGATTTGGTTTTCCCAATCAAGAGTACTATTTCAAATCACAGGNAGAGATGAAAAGTCTATTTNTTGATTTACCCNAGGCTATACTNAATATTGAGGAGGTCATTNAAAAAGTNGAAGCATTCNATTTAGCACGTGAAGTATTGTTACCTAAATTCGANATTCCAGATNACTTTTCNACCCATACATCNNATGATACAAAGGATNGCGAAAATCAGTTCCTAAGACATTTGACCNTGAAAGGTGCCAAAAAGCGCTATCGAAAAATCAATGAAGAAATTCAAGANCGTTTGGATTTTGAATTGGAGGTCATTGCCAATTCAGGCTACCCNGGGTATTTTTTGATTGTCCAAGACCTTATTGCAGCAGCTCGCGAAATGGGAGTCTCTGTTGGGCCTGGTCGAGGTTCTGCAGCCGGTTCNGTTGTAGCCTATTGCCTTGAGATNACCAATTTGGACCCTATTAAATACGACCTNCTTTTTGAGCGTTTTCTCAATCCTGACAGAGTAAGNATGCCNGATATAGATATTGACTTCGACGATGAAGGGAGGGGAAAGGTAATGCAATATGTTATNGAGAAATATGGTGCTAANCAAGTGGCCCAAATAATCACTTATGGAACTATGGCGGCTAAATCCTCTATCNGAGACACCGCNAGAGTTTTGGANCTGTCCTTGGGAGATGCCGACCGCATTGCNAAGTTGGTACCCAATATTAAACTCGCCAAAATTTTCTCTCTGGATGACAAAGAATTAAAAGAAAACCTAAGGTTGGATGAATTCAATCAAGTAAAAGAATTACAGGAAATTTTTGANGGNGATGACCTAGCAGGGCAAACCCTGCAACAGGCCAAAGTACTNGAAGGCTCACTNAGAAANACAGGNATTCACGCCTGTGGCGTCATCATTACCCCCGATGACATTACCAACTTTGTTCCNATAGCTTCTGCAAAAGACTCTGAACTCAANGTTACNCAATTTGACAATGCNGTGGTCGAGGAGGCAGGATTATTAAAGATGGATTTTCTNGGACTAAAGACNCTTACNTTAATAAAAGATACTGTCAAAATCGTAAAATACCGCCATGATATAGATCTGGTACCCGACGAATTTCCACTCGACGATNAACTCACNTATGATCTATTTCAAAGGGGTAACACAGTAGGAATTTTTCAGTATGAATCCCNTGGGATGCAAAAGTATNTNAAGGATTTAAAACCCAATGTATTTGCCGACTTNATTGCCATGAATGCCCTCTACCGNCCTGGACCACTAGAGTACATTCCAAGTTTTGTNGCCAGAAAACATGGAGAGGAGGAGATTAGTTATGACCTACCCGAAATGGAAGAACACCTTNAGGAAACTTATGGTATTACNGTTTATCAGGAGCAAGTAATGTTNTTATCTCAAAAATTGGCAGGCTTTTCCAAAGGTGAAGCTGANNTGTTGCGAAAAGCAATGGGGAAAAAGATTTTTACCCTACTNCAAAAACTAAAACCCAAGTTCATTGAGGGAGGTGAGGCCAAAAACCACCCNAAAGAAGTTTTGAATAAAATATGGAAAGACTGGGAAGCTTTTGCCTCCTATGCCTTCAATAAATCCCACTCCACTTGTTACGCATGGATAGGGTATCAAACTGCCTACCTCAAAGCACATTANCCTGCAGANTACATGGCCGCNGTGCTCTCAAACAACATGAANGACATCAAGCAGGTCACTTTCTTTATGGAGGAGTGTAAAAGAATGGGAGTTAAAGTTTTGGGACCNGATGTTAATGAGTCTNTCTACAAGTTTACNGTNAATGAANACAATGCNNTTCGTTTTGGGATTGGTGCCATCAAAGGGGTGGGTAAAGGNGCAGTTGATACCATTATTNAAAACCGAAAAGAGGNTCTCTACAAGAATATTTTTGATGTCGTAAAAAAAGTTGATCTGCGGGCGGCCAANAAAAAAGCTTTGGAAAATCTGGCATTNGCAGGCGGATTNGATTCNTTTAAAGGAACNCACAGGGCTCAGTACTTTAATCCTGATGGGGATGGCATCATCTTTTTAGAGAAAATNATTCGCTTTGGATCTAAATTTCAAGAAAGNCAAAACTCATCCCAAACNANTCTGTTCGGNGAGGACACAGACNAAATATATCAAGAACTNTTCATACCGCCAGCNCNAGAGTGGGACAACTTAGGNCAACTTAAAAAAGAAAGAGAAGTNGTAGGAATATATATTTCAGGNCATCCCCTTGATGATTTCAAAAAAGAAATGANATGGTTTACAAATGCAGATTTGNCTCAACTTAAAGACTTGAAACCGTTGATCAACAAAAANCTTAATTTGGCAGGAATTATCAACGACTTTCAACACTTGGAATCGAGGAATGGAANAGGTTGGGGTCGATTTACCTTAGAAGATTTCTCNGATCANTACGAATTCAGAATTTTTGGTGAAGAGTACCTCAANTTTAAACACTTTATTNATNTCAACCAATTCGTTCGCATTATNATTAATATACGTGAAGGTTGGAGAAATCAGCAAACAGGCAGNTTAAGTGACCCGAGAATCCAGTTTATTCATTTNGANATGCTTCACGATTCATTNTCCAAAAATTCGAAAAAATTAACANTACANCTGNATATCCGGCAACTGGAATCANAAAGNATTCAGAATCTNAAGAAAGANCTCAGAGGATTTAAGGGAGATAAACATCTATACTTCGACATTATAGAACCCAAAAAACAACTTAAATTNACAATACCGAGTCGCAACCAAAAAGTAGCCATCTCTCATGAGTTATTAGCTCATCTTGAGGAGAATCAATGGCATTATAAATTGAATTGACATCATATTATCATCCATGATTTTTTAATAAATAAATTTGATACACAAGTACAAGGTTACATTTTGTAAAATTATTAATTTTATAAAAATATTAGAGTATGGCATTAGAAATTACCGACGCAAACTTTGAGGAAACTGTTTTAAAATCCGATAAACCTGTTATTGTAGATTTTTGGGCAGAATGGTGCGGACCCTGCAGGATGGTTGGACCAATCATTGATGAAATTAGTAATGATTATGATGGTAAAGCCGTCGTATGTAAACTGGATGTGGATCAACATCAGGAATTTGCTGCTAAATATGGGGTAAGAAACATACCAACCGTTTTACTTTTTGACAAGGGAAAATTAGTAGGTAAACAAGTAGGCGTTGCCCCCAAAAAGGCTTATGCTGATGCCTTGGATGCTGTGTTGTAACCATTAATTTATTTTAATTAATATTTAATGGTCTAGTGCCATTTAATCTTGATGGCCATTCACGCGATTACCTAATCTTTAAGCCCCTTTAAATTGATTAATTTCTTTTATTAGCATTAGGGTCTTTTATTACTTTTAAGTTTGGCAAAATCAAAATGCAATGTATATTTGCATCCGCGATAGCTAAGGTCTGGTAGTTCAGTTGGTTAGAATACATGCCTGTCACGCATGGGGTCGCGGGTTCGAGTCCCGTCCAGACCGCTAAAATAAATATTAAACCCTT
>PAHA01000057.1:27548-49165 GCA_002711215.1 Flavobacteriaceae bacterium | reverse complement strand
TATCGATGAAATAGGTTGTGGTGTTAATCCTACTGATCCCCTGAGTGTTTGCGATGACTACGCTTCAATTGGTCTGGAAATAACTGACTTTTTCTCACCAAATGGAGATGGAATAAACGATCAATGGGCGGATGATGCTTTTATTCGTTACAACGACAACGAAGTTTGGATTTACAACAGATCCGGTCAATTAATTTTTAATCAAGTTAATTATCAAAACGATTGGTCGGGGAAATTCAAAAACGAGGACCTTCCAGAAGGAAGTTATTATTATTTAATAGATTTTAACAGGAATGGTAGTCCTGATTATCAGGGTGTTATCTATTTAGCTAGATAATTAATGATTTTACGTTGTCTATTTTTTCTAATTCCATTAACTCTATTTTGTCAGCAAGACGGTTACCTGTCGCTGTATCTGTATAATATGAATCTGATCAATCCCGCTTTTGCAGGGTCTGAAGGAAGTCATGTTTTTTCTCTTACATCAAGAAACCAATGGAACAGTATTGACGAAAGTCCAAGAACAACAGGACTTTCTTATTCCCAATCCAGAGGGAAAAATGTTGGAATTGGTTTATCCATTATCTCCGACAAAATTTTCATAGAAAATCAGACGATGATTACCATTGATTTTTCCTATAAACTCACATTAGGAGACGATAGCAATGTATTTTTGGGGATCAAGGGAGGAGGAAATTCTTACAGTGCTGATCCTACTCCCCTTTCGGGTTTTTCTCAACTTCCTGATCCCGCACAAAAATCCTTGAGTAGATTTATTCCCAATATGGGGATTGGCTTTTTATTTAAAAAGAGTAGTTTTTGGTTTTCTAGTTCAATACCCAGGTTATTTAATGCTAGAAGAACTGACGACATTGAGGTTCAAGCCAGAGAAAGGATTCATATTTATCTCTCTGGAGGCGCCCAGTTCGATATCAACGAGAATTTTTCCATCAAACCCAACTTGATGTATAGAAAAGGTCAGGGACTTCCCAATTCTGTTGACGTTAATGGATGGGTTTCCTATCTCGATAAATTTGAAATGGGAATCTCCTTCAAATCAGCCTCAGTTTTCTCATTTTTAGCAGCAATATCTGTAGGAGAAAATATCAGCATAGGCTATGCATACGACACCTTTAGAGACGGAACACTGTCCGGTTTAAATCTAAAAGGTCATGAACTCGCTGTGCGCTTTAAACTAGGAGAAATCGGAGGCAATAAAGCCACTGAGGTGGCTACAGAGGCCGAAGAATAAATTATTGATTTTTTATATATGAATTTTTTACTTAAAAACATCCCACTATATCAATATAAAAAATAATTAGTTTAATAAGATAATATGATTATGAGTGAGATTGTAAACTACTTTGAAAATATTTCCTCATTTCACCGAAGCATAATGCTAGTATGTGGAATCTCTTTTTTTTGGTTTTTCGAGGGGTTCTTCCCATTATTTAAATTCAGATATAAAAAATGGCGCCATGCTCTGCCCAATATGTTTTTTACAATCACCACAGTTGTTATCAATTTCTCAATGGCTTTTTTGCTGTTGAAAACCTCCGACTGGATTGTCAATAATAAATTTGGTTTGTTGCACTGGATTCCTAACCTGCCCCTTTGGACCGAGGTCATCTTGGGGGTATTTCTTTTGGATTTTATTGGAGCCTACCTACCCCACTATATCGAACACAGAATTAAACCCTTGTGGATGATTCATTTGGTTCACCACAGTGACCCAAATGTAGATACTACAACTGCAAACAGGCACCACCCCATAGAAAGTGTAATAAGATTTTTCTTTACTCTTTTGGGTGTTTTTCTGTTGGGTACCTCCATAGGAATTATAATGATGTATCAAGCCCTTTCAGTGGTGTCCACACAATTCAATCATGCCAATATAAAACTTTCCAAAAAATTAGATCGGTGGATCAGTTATTTTTTAGTATCCCCCGATATGCATAAAATTCATCACCACTATCGCCTGCCATATACCAATACCAATTATGGGAACATCTTTTCAATTTGGGACAGGCTGTTAGGAACCTTTAGCTATTATAAAAGAGAAAAAATAGTATACGGCGTAGATGTTTTTCCCGATAAAATAAAAAATACCAAAGTGTTGAGTCTATTAAAACAGCCTTTTGAAAGTTACCAAAAGTCGACCAATAAAAAACTCTACTAATCCAAATCCATCAAAACTTTTGACATTTGCCCAATAGCGTGCTCAGTTTGAGTGCCTGTAGACATATTTTTGATTACAAAAATCTCTTTTTGTAACTCTTTTGACCCCAAAATCACAACATAGGGAATGGACCTTTGATCTGCGAAATTCATTTGCTTTTTAAGTTTTACAGGATTGGAGTAAAACTCACATGGAAAATCTTTATCTCTAAGTTTAGTGAGCTGATCAAAACAAAAACTGGCCGACTCCTCCCCAAAATTTAAGAACAAGACTTTGGTCTTATTGTTAAGGGTTTTCGGGAACAATTTCAATTCCTCTAAAACCAAAAAAATTCGGTCAAATCCAAATGAAATCCCAAAACCGCTGGTATTTTTTAAACCAAATAAATCTGTAAGATTGTCATAGCGACCTCCTCCCCCTATGGAACCCATTTTTATTCCCTCGGGAGGCATTACCTCTAAAATCAACCCTGTATAATAATTCAAACCTCTAGCCAGTGTCACATCAAAACTGAGTGACACTGAGTTAAGACTTTGTTTATTTAACTCATTGTAGATAAATTTGAGTTCATCAATACCTTCCTGGGCAATTTCTATTCCTTGTAAAGCTTCAGAAACAGTAACTAACTGGTTTTCATAATCACCCTCTAAAGAAAGAAAAGGCTTTAAACGTTCAATCGCGTCTATGGAAAAACCTTTGGATTCTAGTTCTTTAAAGACCCCATCGAGCCCGATTTTAGACAATTTGTCTAATACTACAGTAAAATCAATCAATTGAGATTCTGTCCCTATAAATTGGGAAATACCAACGAGGATTTTCCGATGATTGAGGTGGATTTTTACCTCTTTAAGCTTTAGTTTTGAAAAAACCCTGTCATATAAAAGTACACCCTCCACCTCCTGCCATATCGAACGCTCCCCTACTACATCGGCATCACATTGTAAAAACTCTTGAAATCTACCATGTTGGGGTCTGTCAGCCCTCCATACCATTTGCATTTGATAACGTCGAAAGGGAAATTGAATTTCATTTTGGTATTGGGCCACGTAACGAGCAAATGGAACCGTGAGATCATAACGAAGGGCCTTTTGGGATAAAGAATTGGAAAATTTTGATAATTCACCCTTTCGCAAAGCTTCCAGATTGGCATTTTTAACCTTATCACCAGAATTTAGTATTTTAAAAATCAAACGATCTCCTTCATCGCCATATTTACCCAATAAGGTCTCTGATCGCTCAATAGATGGGGTTTCAATAGGTTGAAAACCAAAATTTTCGAAAGCAGAAATCAGATGCGCCTTCAAATAATTTCTCTTAGCCAAGACCGCAGGAGAAAAATCTCGAGTTCCTTTGGGGATTGATGGTTTTACAATCGTCATATAACAATGGTATAAGGCAAAGATGAAACAATTCTCACTATTTTGAAAGAAAACTTTTTAAGTCCTCAAAGGTTTTCCCATCGGAGACAACAGCACCTTCATTTATCAGATTAAACTTTTCTGTTTTTAAACCCTTATTAGTAATTTTACTCGATTCAAAAATTGATACCTTAGGATCCGATAAATGTTCAGCCAACCAATTTTTATAATTTTTATCCATTAGGGAGGGGCAGTCGTCCTCAAGTCTAATCAATATCAGATCAATTTGGGCAACTTGACATTTAAATAAAAACAAGTGGTGGTCACTTTTGTTTTCGAGATAATTTATTTTTTCGAGAGACTGATCCCAAACCATATCGCTAAAAACATCTAATAATTTATCCGTAAGCTTAGGGTTCTCAATCTTAATTGAATTCCATTGTGTTTTATCTATTGACTGAGTTGCCAAAAAAAGTGCAAACTCCTCGTGGAGATTTTCAAATTGCTCTTTAGTCAATCGAACGTATTTCATAAAGTAAATCATAAAAAAACCCCACAAAAGGTGGGGTATTCATATAATCTTATAATTATTTCTTTTCAGGAATAATTTCAAAAGGAAATTGGATAGAAATTTCTCTGTGCAATCTGATTTTGGCTTCATAATTTCCCAAACGCTTAATTATTTTTCCAGGAATGGCTATAGCATTTTTTTCGATTTCAAATCCTTTAGATTCAAGGGCTTTAACCAAATCTAAAGCAGATACTGATCCAAATAATTTATCTCCAATTCCTACTTTGGATGGAATCTTAACCTCTATGACTTTAATTTTGTCGCCCAATGCGGTCGCGTCGTCAACTTTCTTTTTTTCTTTAAAAGCTTTCTGCTTGAGATTTTCGGCCAATACCTTTTTGGCTGACTTCGTAGCCATTACTGCTTTGCCTTTAGGAATTAGAAAATTTCTACCATATCCGTTTTTAACTTTTACTAAATCGTCCTTAAAACCAAGATTTTCTATGTTCTCTTTTAATATAATTTCCATGATTTGTAAAATTTATTTGAGAAGATCGCTTACATATGGCATCAAAGCTAGATGACGAGCTCTTTTTATGGCTACGGATACTTTTCTTTGATACTTCAAAGAAGTTCCTGTCAACCTCCTAGGTAAAATTTTACCTTGCTCGTTTACAAATTTCAATAGAAAATCAGGGTCTTTGTAATCAATATATTTAATCCCTGATCTTTTAAATCTACAATATTTCTTTTTGGTGTTGGTGTCAATATTAAGGGGGGTTAAATAACGAATTTCCCCTTCTTTTTTACCGCTCGATTGTTCATCAATTTTTGACATTTTTATTATGCTTTAACTTTTGATTGAATTTTTTTTCTTCTCTTATCGGCCCATTCTTGTGCATAAATGTCAAGTTTCACGGTAAGGAAACGCATGACTCTTTCGTCTCTTCGAAATTCTACCTCTAACGAATTCACCATTTCACTTGATCCTTCGAACTGCAATAAGTGATAAAAGCCACTGTTTTTGTTTTGGATGGTGAATGCGAGTTTCTTTAGTCCCCAATCTTCCTTGTGAACAATTTTACACTTATTTGATTTTAAAAGTGATTCGTACTTTTTGACTGCTTCCTTTATCTGTGTATCAGATAAAACGGGATTGAGAATGAAAACAGTTTCATAATGATTCATAAAATATTATTTTAAGGAATGCAAAAATAGGTGAATCATTAAATTACACCAAAGGAATACTTGTTTTTTAAAAAAAAATTTTAAATTTGAAGGTGTAATATAGTAAAAAATTGTGCCCCAATATGAAACTAAACTACATCTATATTGATTCTAGCCAATTAGATCGACTTCATTTTCTTCATACAATAAAGCATTTTCCTGAGATTAATTTGAAGGCAGAATTTTCTGATGCCTTTCATGCAAAGGAATATCTTAATTACAACTCCGTTGATTTTGTAATTATTTCTGCTGATTTTCCTGTTTACGATGGTTTTGAGTTTGTTGATCAACTCAAAGACGACATTCAAATCATTTTACTTACCAAAAAGCCATTGGATGCCATTAAATCTTATGATATGGGTATTATAGATTGTCTGCTTAAACCTGTCGACAAAGATCGCTTCAAGAGTTCAATTGATAGACTCATCGACAAAATTGAGTTTCTAAAAATCATTAAAGAAAAGAAAGAGCATTTGGTACATTTCAAATGTAATTTTAAGTCCGAAAAGCTTGAAGCAGGCAACATACGCTGGGTTGAAGCCATGGGTGATTACGTAAAGGTGGTTACCAAAAATAAAAATTATATGGTACTCTCCACAATGAAATCTTTTTTGGAAAAGCTCCCAAAAAATCAGTTTGTTAGAATCCACAAGTCATACATAGTCAATCTAAAAAAAGTAATCAATTACACTGCTAGAAATGTAAATACTGATGGAGAAGTACTACCCCTGAGCCGAAAACAAAAAGGGGTTTTTAAAGAAAATTTTCTAAATTTTCAATAGGGATCAACATCCAAATTAACCCTACAAGACTTAAATTGAGTTATAGACTCAAAGCCTTCCATTATTTTGTGGATAATTTGCTTCATCCGGTCTCGTGATTGGTCACTAGAAATTTTTACCAAGATTTGCATACGATAACGATTCCTGATCCTTGTAATATAGGGAAAAACAGGGCCTAAAATCTGTCCATACTCCCATTGAATTAAAACATTGGCAATCCACTGACTGGCTTTTATAACTGTCTCATTATCACTGTTATTAACCACGATCCTTATTAGCCTGGAATAAGGAGGATAGTGATATTTTTTTCTATCTTTCAATTGCTGTTCTAGCATTTGTTCATAGTCTCCATCTATTACCTGTTTAATTATTGCGTGATGGGGTTGATAGGTTTGGATTAATACTTTTCCTCTCATCTGCTTCCTTCCTGCTCTCCCTGCCACCTGACTGAGCATTTGAAAAGTTCTTTCGTGGGCCCTAAAATCTGGAAAATTCAATAAGTGATCTGCATTTAACACCCCTACCAAATGGACATTTTGAAAATCCAATCCCTTAATAATCATCTGGGTACCTACCAAAATTTTAATTTCTTGAGCTGCAAAAGAGTGAATTAACTTATCAAATGCCCATTTACCTCGGGTTGTATCCCAATCCATTCTAGCCACCTTTACCATGGGAAAAAGTTCTGCTACCTGCTCTTCTATCTGCTGTGTACCCATGCCTTTTGTTGATAAATTTGTAAATCCACAAGCATGACATTTCTTGGGTACCGCGATATGGTAACCACAATAATGGCATTTAAGTTGCTCCGTATACTGATGATAAGTAAGCGTCACATCACACTGATTACATTGAGGCATATGACCACAGTCCAAACATTCCAAAAGAGGAGCATAACCTCTTTGATTCTGAAACAGTATAATTTGCTTTCCTATAGCCAATGTTTGTTCCATCTCCCGAACCAAAATCTGGGAAAAGCCGCCCTTTATCTCCTTCTTTTTGTATGCTGACTTTAAATCGACCGTTATAATTTCTGGTAATGCTAGCTTGCCATATCGCTCGGTGAGCTGAACCCAACCATATTTACCTGAAATTCGGTTGAATGAACTCTCTAAAGCAGGGGTTGCAGAACCCAACAAAACTTTTGCATTGTGAATACCAGCCAATACTACAGCACCATCTCTGGCATGATAGCGGGGAGATGGATCAAACTGTTTATAAGACAATTCATGCTCCTCGTCTACCACGATCAAACCTAGATCATTAAAGGGCAGAAAAAGTGCTGAACGTGTACCCACAATGATCTTAGCATTTGGGTTATTTCCAAGAATATTATTCCAGACTTCAGTTCGTTCATGGATAGAAAATTTAGAGTGATACACTGTAACTTCTGTGCCAAAGCGTTCTTGTAACCGTTGCACCATTTGAGGCGTCAAAGAAATTTCAGGTAATAAATACAAAACCTGTTGTCCTCTCTCTAAGGCTAGATTAATCAACTCAATATAAACCTCCGTTTTTCCAGAGCCAGTTACCCCTTGAAACAATACAACAGATTTTTGTTCAAACGTCGATATAATTCCACTAAGTGCATTTTGTTGGGCATCCGACAAAGAATTTTCAAGATTTAGTTTCTTGAAATCATATAGTAAACGATCCTCCTGAAAAGATTTCTCCTCGAGAATACCCTTAACAATTAATCCTCTCAAAGCTGGTGCTCCCGAACTGGTCTTTTTAAGTAAATCTCTCGAGTTTTTCCATTCATTACCCTGGGAATTTTGATCAAAAATACCCAGCAACAATTGTTTTTGCTTCGGAGCATTTCTCAGTGAACCAAACAAATTCTCTAAATTTTTAGTTTTAAGTATTGAGGGAGACAATCTAACGTATCGAACAAGCCTAGGTTTATATTTTTGGTTGATTTTTTGATGAATATCAATTACCCCCTTAGTAAATAAATCTTGTAAAAGCCCTAAAACGCTCTTTTTTCCTAAAATATCAATAATCTCTTTGATACTCAGCGCCTTTACATCCAGTGCTTCATAAACTAAAAAAGCATCGTCATTAAGCTCAGTTTTGTCGTTATCAGATATTTCTTTTTTGACAACAATCGTCTCGCTCTCTAGTAATAACGTGGTAGGCAATGCAGCTCGTAAAATATCCCCCAATTTACTCTGATAATACTTTGAAAGCCATTGCCAGAACTCTAGTTGCTTTGGGGTCACACTAGGAAAGTCCTCCAACAGCAATTCAATAAACTTGGGTGTATAACGCTGCGGGGGATTCGTATGGAGTTTTACAACCACAGCTGTGTAAACTTTGGATTTACCGAAAGAAACCGCAACACGGAAACCTGGCTTTAGAACAAAGTAATCCTCGAGAGTTACAGCATAAGTATAGGGTTTACCTAATGCAAGGGGAAGCAAAACATCTGCGAAATACTGCATTAATTAAATATACAACATTGCTTATTATGAGGAGGTCTGTTCTTCACTGTTTTTAAGTCGATTCAGAGTAGCATTCAATTCAAAACCGAGCAATAAAACACTTGAATTAAGCCATATGTAAAACAAAAAAATCAACAAAGCTCCAATAGAGCCGTATAATTGATTGTATCTAGAAAAATTTTCAATGTAAACCCCGAATAGATACGTTGTAAGTAAAATTAGTAAACAACTCATCAGAGCACCTGGGGAAAAAAAATTTGTTTTTTTTCCCTCAATAGTTCCAAAATAATACAAAATAGCGACAGAAATATAAATCAAAATCGTATAAAAGAACAACTGACCCAATCTGATCCAATTGATTTCGCTAGGAATTAATTCATCGAGATTACTCAGTATAAATATCTCAAAAAAGATAAGCGCTGTTACTCCTAACAATAATAACAAAGCCAACAAAACACCCACCATCATGGAGTACAAATACTGACGAAAAAATGAACGCGAGAGTTCAACATGATATGAGCCCTCAAAGCTTGAAAAAATGGAACTTACCCCGTTGGCAGTCAAAAAAACTGACAATAGGAAAACAGAGGATAGAAGACCTGTTCTTTGTTTTTGACGTATGTCGTTAAAAATATCCGTAAAAAAACTCTGGCTTTCTTGAGGCAATAAAAGTTCAATAAAATTGAAAAAAACACCATCAAAATTATCAATTGGGATAAAAGCAATTAAATTTAGTATAAATAGCAAAAAAGGGAAAAGAGCCATAAAGAAACTGAAAGAAATACTTCCAGCACGAGAAGATAAAGCACCTTTCACTATTCCAGAGATATACATTTCTGCTAGGTCGAAAAAAGAAAAACTATTATATCCTGGGATTTTCAAGGATTCCAAGAAACCTACAAGGTTTTTGACAATGGGGATTGATTTTAAATTTTCTTTCAAAAAAATTTCCTTTCATCAAAGATAAAACAAATCTGTATGTGTTTGTAAATTTGTAATATGAATACAATATTGGTTTGGGTTGGAAAAACCATCGATAAAAGATTGGTTTCATTAATTGAGGACTATTTCTATAGAATTAACAGATATCAGAGATTTGAAATACAAATAATCCCCGAGTTAAAAAATAAAGGCAAAATGAGCGAAAAGCTTCAGAGACAAAAAGAAGGACAATTGATCATCGAAAAATTTAATGCTGGAGACTGGGTTGTGCTTTTGGATGAAAAAGGTAAATCTTTAGATTCTGTCAGTTTTGCAAAATACATTAATGCAAAAAGATCAAGTTCCCAAAAAAGAGTTGTCTTCGTCATTGGAGGTCCCTATGGATTATCTGAGGAAGTTTATTCCAAAGGAAATGAAAAAATGGCATTGTCCGAAATGACATTTTCCCATCAAATGGTACGGCTTTTTTTTCTTGAACAACTCTACCGCGCCAATACCATTCTCAATAAAGAATCTTATCACCATCAATAGTATCAATGGAACTTATATTCGGTACCCAGAACGACAATAAAGTAGAGGAAATTATTAAACTTATACCTCCCAATTTTCTAGTGAAAAGTTTATCAGAATTAAATTTTGAAACTGAAATTGATGAATCAGGAGCTACTCTAGAGGAAAACGCATTGATTAAAGCCAGAGTGATTTTCAATACTTTCAAAAAAGATTGTTTTGCCGATGATAGTGGACTCGAAGTAAACGTCTTATTTGGAAAACCCGGAGTTTACTCAGCACGCTATGCTGGGAATCAAAAAAATTCGCAAGACAATATGGATAAACTGCTCTATGAGTTAAGAAATGAAGAAGATAGAAAGGCACAGTTTAGGACGGTAATTGCGCTTATTTTAAATGGCAGTGAATACCTTTTTGAAGGGGTTGTCAAAGGAGAAATTATATATACACAGAGAGGAGAAAAGGGTTTTGGCTATGATCCAATTTTTGCACCAGAAAAACACGGTCTAACCTTTGCTCAAATGAGCCTGTCTCAAAAAAATAAAATCAGTCATAGATCAAAAGCATTTCAAAAATTAGTTCAATTTCTAAAAAGTAAAATTTAAATTGAAGCCTAATTTGTTAATTTTAATCTATAAAAATTAATAAGCATTAACGAAAATGATAAAACGGCTCAATTTTTTTGTTCTTATGATATATTGGGTGATGGCATTGGGTCAAGATCAAGAGAAATACTTAAAAGGAACCGTAGAAAATGAATCCACGGGTTTTCCTATGGAAAGCGTTCACATAATCAACCTCAATTTGGTAGAGGGAACAACCACCGATAAAAAAGGAAATTTTGAAATTAGAGCCGAAATTAATGACACACTTTATTTCTCCTATTTGGGATATAAATCCCTTAAAGTTGCGGTCACCCAAGATATGATAAAGTTTGGGAACTCTAAGTTTCAAATCACCCAATTGGCCTATGCGCTGGAAGAAATTATTTTACGTCCCTATCAGCTAACAGGTTATTTGGATATAGATGTCAAAAATGTTCCCATCAATTCAGCAGGCAGATATAGAATTCCTGGGTTAACAAATGGTGGTTATGAAGGAGGTGATAGAAATCCCAATGCCATTTCCAAAACTTTTGCTGCACTTTTTAACCCATCAGATTTTTTAAACAATCTATTTGGCAAAAAGGTAGTCCAAATGAAAAAATTAAAGAAAATGAGGGAAAATGACGAAATTAAAAATCTTTTGGCTTCAAAGTTTGATCGAGAAATCATTACCCAACTACTCAATCTCGATCGCCTTGATCTAGATGAAATCCTTCGAAACTGTAATTATTCCGATACTTTTATAAAAGAATCTAATGATCTACAAATTCTAGAGGCCATCAGTGGTTGTTATGAAGAATATAGAGTTTTGAAATTATAAAACAATACTATTAAAAACATACTTCATACCTACTTTTCTACTGCAGCATATGGAACCATAGAGCTACTTTTTCAAATTAAAACCCAAATTACTCCATCTCATTAGTAAACCTAATTTTTACGGAATTATTAATAGGAGCATCAAAATAAAACAATATCAGTAAAAGAAGGATTTTGGTAAAATTACTTTATCAATTCATCAAAAATCATAATCTAAGAAAACATTTTACAAAAAGACAAATTGACTTGAGAATAGAAATATATTTTCAATATATGTTGGAATCACAAAAAGGACCTCATCTAGCATTTGTTACGAAAACTTTTCTTTTTTTGAAGTACCAAAAATACGTGTAAAGCAAGAACTTGAAGCCTATTTAGAAAAACTACTTAGCAGCAGTAATGGGTTTCAATCGGTAGTTAGACAAATCTCATGATTTTTCAAGTTAATTTTAGGTAAGAAGTTTTATCTTTGAACCATTATTAGTTATATGAAACTCAGTCCATTGAATGCCATTTCACCTATAGACGGACGATATCGTGGAAAAACCAAAACTTTATCCCAATATTTTTCTGAAGAAGCATTGATCCAATTTAGGGTAAGGGTTGAAATTGAGTACTTTATAGCACTATGCGAAATTCCATTACCTCAACTAGTACCATTTAATCCTGCTATTTTCGAAGATTTAAGAAGTATNTANAAGCATTTTTCNGATGANGATACCATGGAAATCAAAGAAATAGAAAAAACCACCAACCACGATGTAAAAGCTGTTGAATACTTTATCAAAAAAGAATTTGACAAATTAGATTTAGGTAAATACAAAGAATTTATTCATTTNGGACTNACTTCCCAAGATATTAACAATACTGCCATTCCNCTATCCATAAAGGAAGCACTCCACAAAGTATANCTCCCCAATTTGGAGGAAGTTNTAGAAGCCTTATCATCGCTTTCGAANGCATGCGCCAATACGCCAATGTTATCAAGGACTCATGGTCAACCTGCATCTCCTACCCTATTGGGTAAAGAGATTGCTGTCTTTACTCATCGATTGGAGACCCAAAAAGCCAGTTTGATGCAAGTGCAGAATGCTGCAAAATTTGCAGGNGCTACCGGTAACTTTAATGCCCATCATGTTGCATTTCCAGANATTAACTGGNTGAGTTTTAGTAAAGATTTTGTCGAAAAACAACTAGGTCTTAATTACTCCTTNCCCACTACACAAATTGAACATTATGACAGTATAGCAGCNCTGTGTGATGCTTTGAAAAGGATNAATACNATTTTTATTGACTTTAANAGAGACATTTGGACCTATATCTCCATGGATTATTTCAAACAAATTATCCAAGAGAATGAGGTNGGCTCCTCTGCCATGCCCCACAAGGTGAANCCTATTGACTTCGAAAATGCCGAGGGAAATTTGGGAATCGCCAATGCNCTTCTCAGTTTCTTTTCCACCAAACTCCCCATTTCTAGATTACAAAGAGACCTTACAGATAGTACAGTTTTAAGAAATATTGGTGTCCCCTTTGGACACATTTTGATTGCCTTAAAATCGATGCTTAAAGGCATCAAAAAATTAAACGTAAACTCAACCAAGATTGATAGTGACNTAAACAAAAATTGGTCTGTGNTTNCAGAGGCCATACAAACCATTTTGAGNAGAGAGAAATTCCCCAATCCATACGAGGCCCTNAAGNAGTTAACTAGGATAAATGGTNCAATCAACAAAAAAATCATTCACGANTTCATTGAGAATCTCGAAGTCGATCANAAAATAAAACAAGANTTAAAAGAAATNACNCCTTCCAACTACACTGGANTAGCCTAAATATAAAATGTCTAAATGCCCACCATTTTTAATTGATTACCGCCAGGTAAATCCATTTTATTAATNAATTTCGCGATTTTGNNCAATTCTATTTTTCCTTCGATCAAAAGGACTACAGNTTCGATAGTNTTACCGCCGACTTGTGCTTTGGTTGNAGCCTNNGNAACTCCTTTAGAAAACATTANTAGACTTTCCANCTCTCCATCTACTTCTCCCTCCTTTANATACAAACTTAAATCAGTANCCGACTCTTGCATGGATATCATCAAATCAANANCTCTGTCAGTGGCTTCACCCTTAACCCANAGATCTAACTCCTCGCTGATAGAATCCGTGGTTGTCATNAAAGCNTTAAAAATCNTAATTCCCTTTATCATCTCTAGCANCTCATTTGCNTCAGGGTCACCAGNAGAGAATGTCATACTNCCNAACAACNGAAACATTTTTGGACTGATGCTTATAGAAGTAACCTCCTTATTNTTTTGGTACTTCTCAAAAATNGATTGACCNAAGACTGATATNGGTNNAAGNACTATAAGTGTAATCANGNAATATTTTTTCATGNGTAAANTTTAAAGNATAAAAGTAATCATTATAAAAAATTTCTGCTGCNACNATANCNNTCACTATTTANTTATATTAATATTAAACTCTAAAAAAATCATAATATTTTTTNAAATGGNTGATTTGGCATGAAATATGTAATTTTAATNANNTATGNANATTTTTAACCAAAAAACNANCNTCTATNATNNANTNTATTCCNTATCACTTTTACTGTGTGTGGCCTGCTCAAAGGACNATAANCCCAGCGGAAATTCTCAANACTCNGANANAAGTGTANNCTCGAATCTTNNTGAGTCACCGTCTTTACTGNTAGGATCTTGGAATTTAGCAGTAGATAATTCTACNCAAAANGNNGAGAAAAAAAGTACAGATTGTGAGGCCACCAATATCCATTTTTTAGAAAATAATACTTTTTACCTCAAATATTTGGATAAACGTATNCGAGGGGAATACGAAATCACTNATTCAACCAGCATCAACTTATTAAGTGNTTCAGANTTGATAGGAANGGTTACCCAAGTAAATGTTAATCAAAATAGTATCAGTTTTGTTCTTGAAATTATTGATTCNTGCAATTCCAATTATACAGGTGAAAAATATTTTAGAATTCACCANTTCATNTGGGAGGCNTTAAANGAAATATATCTTTGGCAAGAAGAAGTCCCTGCTNTGAGTGATTTGGTCAAACCAGTGGGTTCAGCNAGATATAAAGAACTTATTNACCCCTTTCCAGAGCCAGAGTCCTTTTTTAATTNTCTAAAACACGAGGACGATANGTACAGTTTGATCCGATCCAACTATGAAGTATTAGAAAACTCTATAAGGGGGATAGACGCGAGNAATGGAGTGAAATTTTTGCTNACNAGGTATGGTGGNGGAGATAGTGTAATGGGAATAGTGACTTATATACTNGAGGGGTCAGATGCCGNTGAAAAAGATATANANAGNGGAGATATCTTTACTGGTGTAGATGGCCAAAATCTTACTGTTAGTAACTACTCAGGATTGCTTTTTGGAGAAAATCTAGATTATACCTTAAACATGGCTGATCTCAACAACAATTTACTNAGNCCTAATGGTAAAAATATTGCCTTGACCAAGACAGAAAATTTTCAAAGTAATCCCATACAATTAAGTAAAATCATTGAATTGGGGGNAACNAAAGTTGGNTACNTNATGTACAANCAATTTACCNANGGTTTTGACGATGATCTNAACGAAGTTTTTNGNAATTTCAAAGCGNCAGGAATTAGTGAGCTTGTTCTAGATTTAAGATATAATGGNGGAGGATTGGTTAGCTCTGCTGTACATTTATCTGGAATGATATCGGGNCAATTCAATGGTGAAAAGTTTGCTTCCTTTATATACAACCANAAAGTCATGAATTATTACAATTCAATCGAGGAACTTAAAANCAGACTCAATATAAACTTCACNAATCAATTGAGCGATGGCTCCCCTATNAATTCATTAAACCTNAANAAAGTATATATAATTACTTCAGANAGNAGTGCTTCAGCNAGTGAACTCGTCATTAATGGTTTATCNCCGCTTATGGATGTGGTTCAAGTAGGNGACAATACTTACGGNAAAAACGTNGGAGGTCCTGCAGCTGTATATGACTATATCGATAATAATGGAACAAAAAATCCTGACCATANNTATGCNATGTATCCCATTACATTTTATATTGCCAATGGAGAAGACTTTTACGANTACGCAGATGGACTGTCTCCTNAAGAAGATTTAAAACTAAAAGAAGACNTNTCTAATCTGGGTGTATTGGGAGAAAATTCAGATCCTCTTTTGGCTTTGGCACTCAATCACATNAGTAGCATAANTNCGAGATATAAATTCCAAATNCCAGTATTNCCCNTAGAAAACACTCTACAGGATCCAAAATTTATTCAACAACTTTTAATTCCATCAATCAAAGAGCTACCGCCAATCCAATTCGATTGAAATACCTNCCAAAATATTTCTCCCCCGTGANGCATATTGNGGAATAATTANATATTNNGTATCAAAAANATTAAACATAGTGAGGAANAAATTGGCTTTCGGTTTTTTCAACCGATGNTTCAATTGTAAAGTGAAAAGAGAATAAGCCTCTAATAAAGTTGTACTATCGTTAGCTAATCGCTCACCAGAGTATTGACCCACCAAATTCANATGTNTTCGATTTGAAATNGGNAAATCCNTAACNCCTGTTATNGTATTTTTGGGAATACTTCTNAAATCCCCGTTAGTCGACTCAGTAAANATATAATTNANTCGGGTTTTGANNAATTCGAAAAGCTGGAAATCATAAGCCAATTCTANCCCTTTGTANATAATTTCTTTANCAGAATTACCGTACATTCCATACTGACCTTTTGTGAAATCAAATATTAATGTNGGATTTTCCTTGCGATTNAAGTANACAGCGGATAGCGTATTTTCATTTNATNGAATNTCCNCACCAAATTCAAAACTNAAATTGTTTTCAGGTNTCAAATCAATATTTCCATAACTAGGATCATATAATTGATAAAGTCCNGGGGCTAAAAAGGCTTTACTNTAANTAGTTAAAATTTTCAATTGATAGTCTNCATTCAGATCTAAAGAGTAAGANGGGTTGATGCTNTAAATCCAATGACCNCCATAGGTNCTGTGNTTGTTGTANCGCATACCCATATTTANGTTCANTCCAGAGGGATCGAGATAGACTGAGTTNACATAAATATCGGTTTGAGATGTTTCAGGNCTATAATCCGCCTCCATCTTGGCNTTTTGATATTGAAAACCTACAATCGTATAAAAATTATTTTTGAAAATATATTTATTAAAAAGGTCTACATTAAGATTGTCACTTATCATAACCAGAGGAAAAGATGATTTAAATTCACTTTTATTCTGCTGATAGCCTGCATTNAGGTTNAAACTACCCNCCGAATATTTATACTGAGTATTAANNGANAATCGATCCAACATNTTTGAATAAATAAAGTCAGCTTGTTCAATNGGAAAATTATTGTCATAACCTGCCTCTANTTCGTCTTTATTCCAACCGAATCGCCAATTGATTTTGGAGGTTAATTTCCCAAAAAGTCTAANGTTATAATTTATCTTATNGAAGGGGTCAGCCTCATATCCTTCAATTGCTGTCATGGCGTCNCTGTATCGTTCTGAGTAGGCCAAATTNTANCCTATACCTTGTTGGGTTCCACTGATATNTACCAAATGATTTCCTGCGTTGATACTATTCAGAGNTTGATTGGCAGGCTGTTCTGTNCCCCAAGTTTTTTTTACCACAAGTTTAAATGACTCATCTGGCTTTTTGGTTGTGATATTTATNACGCCTGTNGCAGCTGAACTTCCATACAAACTACTAGCTGCNCCTTTGACGATTTCAATAGATTCGATCATTTCAATACTTAAAGCATTGATGTCAAAATCACTATCAATTCTGGANGGATCGGATACCCTTATACCNTCTATCAAAATTAAAACCTGNCGNCTTCGACCTCCACGAATAGATATTGTACTGGGATTNTGTCCAGAGTGCANATTTTTTCCAATCACATCAATNCCNANGTGNGTAGATAAAAGNACACTCAAACCGAGNGNGGAGAACTGTTGAATTTCCTCNGATTTNATCTTGACAACTGTTTTGCCCGATTGNGAACGTTTTAGAGCAAATCTCGAGTCTGTGACTACAACTTCATCGAGATAATTNTATAAAACACTGAGTGTATCAGTAGGCTGATTTTGTGCCGAAAGGGCACAGACAGTTNGTGTTANNAATAAAAGAGNATTAACTAGTNTCATNATAATAAATTAAACANACATAATNTCCNTTAAGTAAGTCNATTNTTAATAATCGAATCACTNTGAAANGTAGNTATATTGTNTCATTTCTTTCCGAAGNCCTTCCCGATTAAATNAGTGGTATGANGTTTTNGAAAATAATTCGCTTTNCGGACTAATNTTACAGTTNGGGATACCNAATTGATTTTTCACCAATTTCNCTTTTTATTTACNANNCAACAACAAATTCACAATTNAAAATTAGNTAAATTNAAAGGAGATATANAANNGGATTCTTATAAAATTAAATGTNANNATAATGTGTAAGCTCAGTNNCAGTTATGACAAAATTTAAATAGNANNAATCAATTGTTCCGTCTCAATTTTTGGANGNAATTTCTTAGAAATTCATTTATNNTNCCATTAAATTTCTTTTCTGGAGGATATAGAAAGGATAAATTAGTAAGGCTCCATAAACCAAATCTCCCAAAATGGTATTTAGAAAAAAAGGNAAGGCCAATNTGTAACACTTTNTAAGACCATTAATANNAATNGGGTANTACAATANCCAAACNCCTAGGTTACTCACCAAAAAGAATATCGTNGAGGCTAGTAATATAGTCCCCAAATTTACTTTCTTNACATAACNTCCCAATAGGGTGATNAGGATAAAAGAAAAATAGACAAAAGGTATGTTAGCATGTAAACCCAAAAATAAATCNGAAATGAATAAACTGACTAAAGGAATTAGAAAGACGATCCAACGATTACCAAATCCTTTNCTGGACAAAAGNGCNATTGCTGCAATTGGAGTAAANTTAGGTGGATGNGGTAAAAATCTTGATAAAACGGCAAAAAATATGACCGAGATTACAAATACAGACTTATTNATCATACCATAAAANGTAACATATNAAAATACAAAATAATCTATTATTTTGTGAGGTACATTTTTCTACGCGCATACAAATCATAGAATTCATCTTCCTTCAGACTGTCAATAAATAGTATACTTTCCCCCGTNCTTTTCATTTCAGGACCCAATTGTTTNTTNACATTGGGGAATTTATTGAAAGAGAATACAGGTTGTTTNATGGCATAACCCTCCAAGNTAGGTTTGAANTTAAAATCAGTAACCTTTTTATGTCCCAGCATAACTTTAGTTGCAAAGTTTACATANGGNTCATTATAGGCNTTNGCAATAAAAGGTACTGTNCGTGANGCTCTAGGATTGGCTTCAATTACATANACCTTGTCGTTTTTTATGGCGTACTGNATATTGATCAAACCTTTCGTTTTGAGGGCCAATGCTATTTTATGGGTATGATCGATGATTTGNTGTAATACAAATTCACCTAAATTNAATACAGGGAGAGTGGCATTNGAGTCGCCTGAATGTATTCCNCANGGTTCAATGTGCTCCATTATCCCNATNATATAAACATTTTCCCCATCGCANATGGCATCTGCTTCTGCCTCAATCGCTCCATCCAAATAATGATCTAATAAAAGTTTATTATTTGGAATTTTTCTCAGTAAATCAACAACATGAGATTCCAATTCATCTTTATTAATNACTATTTTCATCCCCTGACCTCCTAACACATAAGANGGTCTTACTAGGATAGGGAAATCCAGCTCATCTGCAAGACTTAAGGCCTGATCAGCCGTTTCGGCTACGCCAAACTCTGGGTANGGGATATCGTTNTTTTTCAATAGTGTAGAAAAACTACCTCGGTCTTCAGCCAAGTCAAGAGATTGAAAACTAGTTCCAATTATTTTAACACCGTATCGGTCTAGTTTTTNAGCCAATTTAAGAGCAGTTTGCCCCCCCAACTGAACNANTACGCCCTCTGGTTTTTCNTGTTGAATAATATCATAAATGTGCTCCCAAAAGACAGGCTCAAAATACAATTTATCTGCAATATCAAANTCAGTGGAAACTGTCTCAGGATTGCAATTGATCATGATGGTTTCATAATNACACTCCGAAGAAGCCAAAACTCCATGAACACAACAGTAGTCAAATTCGATACCTTGGCCAATTCTGTTAGGTCCTGACCCNAGGACAATTACTTTNTTACGGTCACTGACCTCACTTTCATTTTCACTAAATGCTTCACCATCTTTTAACTGCATTTTCTCCTCGAAAGTAGAATAGTAGTAGGGTGTAGAAGCNGAAAATTCTGCNGCNCAAGTATCNACCAACTTATAAACCCTTTGAATACCCATNTCTGCCCTTTTCTTGTATACNTGGCTTTCAAGACAATCNAGCATGTGGGCTATTTGGCGATCNGCAAAACCTTTTTGTTTGGCTTCCAACANAAGANCTTTATCCAAGTTATCGATATTGAATTTGGAAATTTCNTTTTCCATTTCAAATAGTTCTTGATATTGTCTCAAGAACCACATATCNATTTTGGTAATGTCATTAATTCTACTNAGTGAAATTCCCATTTGAATTGCATCGTAAATTACAAATACNCTGTCCCAACTGGCGTAGGTTAATTTNTCTATNACTTGATCATATTCGATATAGCCNTTTCCATCTGCACCAAGACCGTTTCTTTTGATCTCAAGCGATTGAGTTGCCTTGTGCAATGCCTCNTGGAATGATCTTCCAATTCCCATTACTTCACCAACGGACTTCATCTGAAGACCTAGCTTTCGATCCGATCCTTCAAACTTATCAAAGTTCCAACGTGGAATTTTTACAATCACATAATCTAATGTAGGTTCAAATAGTGCAGANGTAGACTTTGTGATTTGGTTTTCCAACTCATCCAATGAATANCCTACAGCCAATTTTGCNGCNACTTTAGCAATAGGATAGCCAGTTGCTTTTGATGCCAATGCAGAAGAACGNGAAACTCTAGGGTTAATTTCNATTGCAATGATATCCTCTTTTTCATNTGGACTTACNGCAAACTGNACATTACACCCACCAGCAAAATCTCCAATACTTCTCATCATTTTGATGGCCATATCACGCATGCGNTGAAAAGCAGTATCCGAGAGGGTCATTGCAGGAGCTACAGTAATAGAGTCACCTGTNTGAATACCCATAGGGTCCATATTTTCAATAGTACAGATGATGACTACATTGTCATTTTTATCCCTGAGTAACTCTAGCTCATATTCTTTCCATCCCAAAAGTGCCTTATCAATGAGAACCTCGTGAATGGGAGAAGCTTCCAANCCTCTTGTCAGNAATTCCTCAAATTCACCCGCATGATNAACAAAAGAGGCTCCGGTNCCACCAAGGGTAAAAGAAGGGCGAATNACNAGTGGAAATCCAAATTTTTGAGCAATTTCTTTTCCTTTCAAAAAGGAAGTCGCAGTTTCNGCNGGGGCAACAGGTATATCTATGGTTTTTAATAATTTTTTGAAACGATCTCTATCCTCCGTAATGTTGATGGCTTCGATATCAACCCCAATAATCTCGACTTCGAAATCANTCCAAATTCCCTTATCATCNGCTTCGATACACAAGTTNAGTGCAGTTTGNCCACCCATNGTTGGGAGCACAGCATTTACCTTGTGTTTTTTNAANACTTCAATNATGGANTTNGTTGTTAANGGTTTNAAGTAAANATGATCNGCCATNGAGGGNTCNGTCATGATCGTAGCNGGATTNGAATTNATNAGAATGGTTTCAATTCCGTCTTCTCTTATGGATNGCAATGCTTGGGTTCCTGAATAGTCAAANTCACANGCTTGNCCAATAATGATNGGGCCTGAACCAATAATTAAGATACTCTTTATCTCAGGTNTTTTAGGCATAAATAATAGTTTCTAAAATTANTATAATATAAAAAAAAAGGTGTTATTCAAAATAGAATAACACCTTTAAATGTTGACTTTTTATTATCATTTCTTATGACGAGGCTCAGAGGATACAGAAATTTTCTTTCTACCTTTTGCCCGNCTACTGGCCAATACTTTTNTTCCGTGGGNAGTGGNCATTCTTTCTCGGAATCCATGCTTATTTCTTCTTTTTCTTTTGGAAGGTTGAAAAGTCCTTTTCATTNACNCAAGGTTATATTTNA